>CAZKTU010000002.1:36551-86283 GCA_964555675.1 uncultured Oscillochloris sp. | reverse complement strand
CAGATCACCTACGAGCTGCGCTGAAGGTTCGCAACCGAGGTACGCTCTTCGCCGCAGCCACGCGCGAGGCCGATCGGCACACCTGTGCGGATCGGCCTCGCGGCGCATGCAAAAGGGGCTGGGGTCAGCTATAATGAGACGGATAGGCAGACGAAACCCCCGGAGTGACTATGTCCTTTCGCGTCGAGGCGCCCTACAAGGCCACAGGCGACCAGCCCCAGGCTATCGAGAAGCTCCTCCAGGGCCTGCAGAGCGGCTACCGCCAGCAGACTCTGCTCGGGGCCACGGGCACCGGAAAAAGCCTGGGCTACACCGACGAGGTCTATATTGTCGAGGAGCGCAACGGCGAGCGCACCGCCCGCGTGCGCCCAATCGGCCCGCTGATTGACGAGCTGCTTGCCGCAGCGCCCGACGCCATCGCCATGGTTGGCGACTCGCAGGTGCTCACCCGCGAGGCCGTCGACGCGCTCTATTATGTTCAATCCTTCGATCCTGAGAGCGGCGCTGTAGGCCTCTACCCCGTCCAGGCCTTCACCCGTCACACACCCACGGCGACCATGTTCCGCGTCAGCACGGCATGCGGCCGGGCCGCAACCCTGACGGGCGACCACAACCTCTGGGTGCTGCGCCAGGGCCGGCTGACCCTGATCGAGACGGCCGACGCCCGCCCGAGCGACTACATCCCCCTCCCCGAACTGCTCCTCGCGCCCGGCGAACGTACCCAGCTCGACGTGCTGGCCTATGTCCCCGCGACACGAGTTTACGTCCACGCCCCGGCGCCTCTGGCAAGCTTTGTGGCGAAGGGCGGCGCAAACACATTCCGCAAGACTGTAGACGCCAGTGGCGTCTCAGGCCAAAGTAAGCTGTATGCCCTCCGCAATGGACTGCGAGGTAGCGGCCTGGCCGCGGGGACGCTCCGTGAGCTCCTCGCCAGCACCGACAACCTCGGCGGAGGCTGGGAGCCGGAGGCCGCCCGCGTCGGCGGCAAGGCAGGCCGTAGCGGAATCCCCGCGCGACTGCCCCTCACCCCGGCCATCCTCGCGCTCCTGGGGGCCTATATCGCCGAAGGCCACGCCATCCACGATGCACTGATCATCAGCGGGCACGGCCAGCGCGTCGCCGACCTGATCGACAGTGCCTCGCAGGAGCTTGGGCTGCGCTACCATCGCCAGCACCCCGCGGACTACCGCATCTATTCGTCCGCCCTCGCCGGAGCCGTTGCTGCACTCTGTGGAAGCGATGCCCGCAACAAGCGCCTGCCCGAGTTTTGGCCCGAGCTCCCCTTGCCGGCCTTGGCGCTCCTGCTGCGCGCCTACTTCGACGGCGACGGTACGGTTGATCACGCCTCGGCCGTCTCCGCGACCACCGCAAGCCGGGCCCTGGCCTCCGATCTGGCCTATGCCCTCATGCGCTTCGGCATCTGGGCCCGGACGACGAAGGTCTGGAAGCGCGCCACAAATTCAGACCACAGCGGCGATTGGTACTTCAAGCTCACCCTTTCGGGCCAGAGCGACCTGCGCCGCTTCAAAGACCAGATCGGCTTCGACGAGCCGCACAAGCGCGCCACCCTCGAGGCGCAGCTCGGCCGCGACGAGAACTCAAACGTCGATGTCGTGCCCCTCGACGGAACTCAGCTCCGAACATTGCGTCTCACCCTCGGGCTGACCTGTCGCGAGCTGGCCGAGGAAGCAGGCATCTCGCGTTCGGCCCTCGGCCTGATCGAGACCGAGCGCCGGCGCCCGCAGCGCTCGACCCTCATGGCCCTCCTCGAAGCCCTCGCAACCTGGGCCGCCGTCAAACACCCCGACCCCGCGTGGTGGGCCTCGTGGCAGCAGTTGCGCGCCCTCTGTAACCTGCGCTGGACGCCCATTGCCGAGGTGACGCCGGTCGCCTACGAGCACCCGTACGTCTATGACTTCACCGTCCCCGGGGCCGAGACCTTCCTCGCCGGCCAGGGTGGCATGTTCGTCCACAACACCTTCGTCATGGCCTCGATCTTCGAGCGGGCCCAGCGGCCGACCCTGGTGCTGGCCCATAACAAGACCCTGGTCTCGCAGCTCTGGGCCGAGTTCCGCGACTTCCTCCCCGACGCCGCCGTCGAGATGTTCATCTCGTACTACGACGAATACACCCCCGAGGCCTACGTCCCCTCGAAGGACCTCTATATCGAGAAAGAGGCCTCGATCAACGAGGAGATCGACCGTCTGCGCCACGCGGCCACTCAGGCCCTCTTCACCCGGCGCGACGTGCTGATCGTGGCCTCGGTCTCGGCGATCTACGGCCTCGGCTCGCCCCAGGACTACGGGCAGGTCATGATCGCCATCCGCCAGGGCGAGGTGCGCAACCGCGACAAGTTGCTGCGCCAGCTGATCGACTTGCAGTTCCAGCGCAATGACATCGACTTCCACCGCGGTACGTTTCGGGTGCGCGGCGACACCCTCGACATTATGCCCGCCAACAGCGAGACGGCGGTGCGGGTCGAGTTCTGGGGCGACGAGGTCGAGCGCATCACCGAGTTCGACCCGCTCACCGGCGAGATCCTGCTCACCCGCAGCAGCGCCGACATCTACCCCGCCAAGCACTTCGTCACGACGAAGGACAAGCTGGCCGTCGCCATCGGCGGCATCACCGACGAGCTCGGCGAGCGCCTGCGGCAGCTCGAGGGCGAGGGCAAGGTCCTCGAGGCCGCCCGCCTCAAGCAGCGCACCATGTACGACCTCGAGATGCTCTCGGAGGTCGGCTACTGCTCGGGCATCGAGAACTACTCGCGCCACATGGACGGCCGCGCCCCCGACCAGTCGCCCTGGACGCTGCTCGACTACTTCCCCGACGACTTTCTGCTCTTCGTCGACGAGAGCCATATCACGCTGCCCCAGGTGCGCGGCATGTACAAGGGCGACCGCTCGCGCAAGGAGACCCTGGTCGACTACGGCTTCCGGCTGCCCTCGGCCCTCGACAACCGCCCGCTCCAGTACGACGAGTTCACCAGCCACATCTACCAGGTGGTCTACGTCTCGGCCACCCCCGGCCCGGTCGAGCGCCAGCAGAGCGAGCAGATCGTCGAGCAGATCATCCGCCCCACCGGCCTGGTCGACCCGATAATCGAGGTGCGACCGACCAAAGGCCAGGTCGACGACCTGATCGGCGAGGTACGCCAGCGGGTCAAGAAGAGCCAGCGCGTCCTGCTCACCACCCTCACCAAACGCATGGCCGAGGACCTCTCCGACTATCTGAAGGAGATGGGCATCCGCACCATGTACCTGCACGCCGATATCGACACCCTCGAGCGGGTCGAGATCCTGCGCGACCTGCGCCTCGGCGTCTACGACGTGGTGGTCGGCATCAACCTGCTGCGCGAGGGGCTGGACCTGCCCGAGGTCAGCCTGGTCTGCATCCTCGACGCCGACAAAGAGGGCTACCTGCGCTCCGAGACCTCGCTCATCCAGACCATCGGGCGCGCCGCCCGCCATCTCGAGGGCCGGGTGATCATGTACGCCGACAATATGACGGCCAGCATGGACGCCGCGATCAAGGAGACCCAGCGCCGCCGCGACATCCAGGTGGCCCACAACCTGCGCAACAACATCACCCCCGTGGGCATCTCGAAGGGCGTGCGCGACCTCACCGACCGCATCAAGCGCATGGCCGAGGAGCGCGGCGACTACAAGACGGCCACCGACGGCCAGCCCGCGCCGGCCCTGCTCGAGATCCCCCGCGAGGAGGTCCATAAGCTGCTCAAGGACCTCGAGAAGCAGATGAAGCAGGCCGCCAAGGACCTGCAGTTCGAGAAGGCCGCTTCGCTGCGCGACCAGATCGTCGAGCTCAGAAAGACACTAGCGCTGGAGGCGTGAGGCCCGGGGCCTCACGCCTCGCGCCTCACCACTCACGCCCCACATCTATGGCAGTCCAAGTCTGGATCGGCGAGAAGCCGGAACATCCCAACGAGCGCCGGGCGATCATGGCTCTGGCCAACGGGCTCCACCAGCTCGAGGGCCTCTATCTCATCCTGGCCAATTTCAGCGTGGGCGGGCGCACCACCGACCTGGTGATCGTCAAGCACGACGCGATCTTCATTGTCGAGCTCAAGCATTGCGACGGGCGCGTGATCGGCAGCGTCAACGGCCCCTGGTTCGTCGAGGGCCGCAACGGCGAGCGCAAACGCCTCAACCCGGGCCGCAAGAACCCCTACAACCAGGTCATCTCCTACTTCCACGCCCTGACCAACTTCCTCAACGAGCACCGCCGCGAGTTCCTCTCCGAGCAGAAGGCCGCCGACCTCGACTTCCGCACCTGCAAGCGCGTGGTGGTGATCGCCCCGGGCATCCAGGAGGGCAGCGAGATCGAGCTGGACTGGAAGGTCGAGCTGAAGGGCCTCGACGAGCTGCCCTCGTATCTGATCACCGAGCGCTCGTCCGAGATCGAGCTCACCGACGAGGAGATGCTCGCCATCCCGCGCATGCTCCACTGCACACCCTGGACCGAGATCAACACCGTGCTGCGCGGCGTGGTTCCCGACACGGGGGTCATGGCCGACCCGCTCGAGTCGATCACCGTCGTAGAGAGCGCGCCCATCAGCTACGACCCGGCCCCGGCCGCCACCGTCGCCCCGCCCGCCATCGCCCCCGCCGAGGTCGTGGCGGCGCCCCCCGCCACCCCCGAGGAGCCGCCGCGCGGCTTCAGGGGCCGCGCCGGCCGGGCCATGCGCACCAACACCGGCAGCTTCGTCACGGCCATGGCTGTCCTGGCCGCCGTCCTGGCCCTCGGCCTCTTCCTGCGACCCGCCCGGGCCATCCCCACGCCCGACGAGCCCGCGCCGATCTTCGAGGTCGCCGGCGTGCCTACAGTCGACCCGTCCGCCGCCGCGCCGGGCGTAGGCGGCGGCTGCCTCTGGTCGGGCCGGCAGCTGGTCGGCAAGCGCTACGACCCCGCCGGCCGCGTCTGGACGAGCGTCGCCGAGGGCGGCAGCACGACGGCAACCTCGCCCGAGATCGTCGTCGCCCTCGAGCAGGTCTCGACCTGCGACGGCCGCATCGAGCTGGTCTGGAGCGTCCAGAATAACAGCGACCGCCCGATCGAGTTCCCGCTCAGCGGCGATAACATCAGGGTCAGCGACGGCCTGGGCAACGAGTACCCGCTCGACGACGCGGCCTCGGACCCCCAGACCCTCGTCGTCGCCCCCGGCGCCCAAGAGCGCGGCACCGCCGTGGCCGCCCGCCCCCTCAGCAGCAGCGCCGCCTCGCTGCTCGTCCGCCTGAGGGACAAGCCCTTCGGCGAGGCCAGCTTCGTGGTCGCGCTGCAGCGCTAGTAGACTGGCCGGGCTACTCTGCGGGGTGGGACGCACACATGGGTGCGCCCTACCCGCCCACCAGGGCCCGGAACCGCTCGGGCACCTGGGTGGTCGTGCCGAGCTTGTAGTCGAAGCAGACCTGCACGGTCTTCGCCGAGGCGATCAGCGCCGAGTCGCCCTCGCGGACGAGCAGATAGTCCATGGTGAAGCTCCTGGTCCCGATCGCGGCCACCCGCACGCCCACAGCGATGCGCTCGCCGAAGAAGGCCGGCGCCTTGTAGCTGATCGTCATCTCGGCCAGGATCAGGCCCAACTCCGAGAGGGGCAACTCCATCAGCTGCATATAGTAGCGCAGGCGCGCCGACTCGAGCCAGCCGGCGTAGACCGCGTTGTTCACGTGGCCCAGGGCGTCGAGGTCGCGAAAGTGCACTTCCTCCCAGTGGATGTAGGGGTAGTCCGCGAGGGGGGGCGGGGCGCTGCTCATGGTCGCTCCTTAACATCTACAACGTGTACAAAATCCTCTGGTATAATAGCGTGCGTTCCGCCGTCTACGTGATCATACTGGCCCAACAGGTAAAAACCGATCGACGCTGCGGCAGAGGGGAACGTAATGACCGAGTCCAAGGGCACGATTTTAATCATGGACGACGACCTGGCGTTGCAGACCGTGCTCGAGTACGCGCTGCGCAACGCCGGCTACGAGGTTGTCCTGGCGCCTGACGGCCAGGAAGGTCTGCGCCAGCTCGAGACGTTGGCCCCCAGCCTCGTGATCAGCGACATCATGATGCCGAACATGGATGGGGTCGAGGTATTCCAGGTCCTCAAGGAGCGTCTGCAGGACCACGGCATCCCGATCATCATTATGACCGCCCTCAACCGCAAGCCCTGGTTTGCGGATCTCGAGGCCGAGGGCGCCGTGATCATGCAGAAGCCCTTCGAGGTCGACCGCCTGATCGACATGATCAACCTGACCCTGGGGTAACTCCGCCGGGGGCGCTTTCAAGAGCCGCAGGCGCATCGAGCCGTGATCACGCATCACGCCGCTCTGCGTCCCCTGCGGCTCGACGATTCTGCCGGCTCAGCGCCGAAAGTGCGGCCGCAGCCGGTTATAGGTCTCCTCCAGCTCCTCGGGGATCAGCTTGGTCTGGCCGATGATCGGCATGAAGTTCGTATCGCCGCCCCAGCGGGGCACAATGTGCATGTGCAGATGCTCGGCGATGCCCGCCCCGGCGATGCGCCCCAGATTCATGCCGGTGTTGAAGCCTTGGGGCTGGTACTCGGCCCCGATCAGGGCCACACAGCGCCGGGTCAACTCGAACAGCTCGAGGGCGGTCGGCCCGTCGAGGCCCACCAGGTCGGCCGTGTGCTCGTAGGGCAGCACCATGGTGTGGGCCGTATTGTACGGGTAAAGGTTCAGCACCACAAAGCAGCGCTCGCCCCGGTACAGCACCAGGTTCTCGGGGTCGTGGTCCGGCGGCTCATCGCTCATGGCGCAGAAGACGCACCCCCCGTCGGGGCCATCGTCGCGTTTGATGTAGCGCATCCGCCAGGGCGTAAACTTGGTCTCCATCGGTTTGCTCCTCGTTGAGCTCATTGGGCGGGCCTGCGGCCCGCCGTTCGTCGGCCATCATGGCCGCTTCAGGCGGCGTGGAGAGGCTGGCTCTCCTTCAAACCTTAGCTCGTGCGCTTGTCGACGCCCAGCAGACGCAGCAGCACCAGCGAGACAGCGCCCGCCACGGCCGCCCCGCCCGCCAGACACAGGGCCAGGCCGCCCAGGATCGCCCAGGCCGGCAACTGGGCGAGCCGATCGAACCAGCCCGGGCCATCGACAGCGCCGCCCGGGCCGGGGGCCGGGCCGTCCTCGAAGCGCTCGGGCGGGGCCTGCTGCGGCCCCGCCGTCGCCGCCGGCTCACCCGTCGGGGGCGGCAGGGTCGCCCGCCAGTCGGCGTCGAGCTCGTCGACCGTGCGGCCCAGGACCAGGGGCAGGGCCTCCTCAACCGGCGTCGCCGCCGCGAAGGCCTGCACCAGCTCGCGCAGCTTGCCCTCGCCGTAGGTCGCGATGATGAACTCGACCACGTCGCGGCTCTGGGCGTACGAGAGCAGGGCCTGGTCGGGGTCGGCCGGGAAGCTGCCCGCCAGAGCCTCGAGCGGGATCAGGCGGCCCGCGCGGGCGGCCTCGGCCACCATCTCGTCGAACCCGGCGTCGCGCCGCTCCTGGTTATGTACCGCCAGACCCTCGTCGAACCAGATCGGCGTGCCGCCGTAGGGGTTGTCGGTGGCCTGGTGCAGCACCTGGTGCGACAGCTCGTGGGGGATGAGCCGCTCGATCTCGGCGCTGTCGCCCGGGGCGATCGCCCCGATGATGATCCCCAGGTCGGGGTGGGCCTGGCCGCCCACCCACTCGACCGAGTTGCTCTCGAGGGCCGAGCGCATATCCTGGTTGTCGGCATAGACATAGATGCGCACCGGCAGCTCGAGCTCGGCCCCGATCTCACGCTGGAGCCGGTCGAGGGTGCGCGTGGTTACGTCAACCAGCTCCTGGCCGAAGGCGTCGCCGCCCCGGTACCAGAAGACGGTCACATTGCGCTCCGTGCGCTCGCTCCAGGGGTGGCGCTCGTCGTGGTAGACGACCGTCTGCGGCGCGGTCTCGAGCAGATTACCGGCGGCGTCGCGCAGCGACCAGCGGTAGGTCAGCTCGGTGCCGGGCGGGAAGTAGTAGACGCGCGTATCGACCGTGTGGCTGAGCTCGACCCGCCGGGCGGGGTCGAGCTGCAGGTCGACCACCGTGAGGGCGCCACTGCGCGCCGGGCCGTAGAGCAGCTGGGCCGCGGTCAGATCGGCGTCGGCGGCCTCTGCGGTCAGCTCGAAGCTGAGCCCGCTGGGGAAGTCGGGGCGGGCCTCGCTGGCAAGCACGCTGATAGGGTCGGCGGTCTGGGCTCGCGCCGGCGCGAACAGCACGAGCCCAAGCAGCAAAGCAGTGGCAAGACGGAGCAGCGTGTGCATAGTATCCCTGGGAGCGCTAGCCCTAACCTACATTCCAGCGCAGGTAAGCCTCGATAAAGTCGTCGAGCTGGCCGTCGAGCACGGCGTGAACATTGCTGGTCTCGTGGTCGGTGCGGTGGTCTTTGACCAGGGTCGAGGGGTGCAGATAGTAGGTGCGCATCTGGCTGCCGAAGGCGGCGTCGCGGTACTCGCCGCGCATCCTGGCCCGCTCCTCGGCCTGCTGCTGCAGCTCGCGCTCGAGCAGGCGCCCGCGCAGCACGCGCAGAGCCGTCTCGCGGTTCTGGATCTGCGAGCGCTCATTCTGGCAGGTGACCACCAGACCCGTGGGCAGGTGGGTCAGGCGCACCGCCGAGTCGGTGGTATTGACGCCCTGGCCGCCCTTGCCGCCGCTGCGGAAGACGTCGATGCGCAGGTCGTCGGGTTTGATCACCACCTCGGGGGCGTCGTCGACCTCGGGCATCACCTCGACGCGGGCGAAGGAGGTCTGGCGGGTGTGGGCCGCGTTGAAGGGCGAGAGTCTGATCAGGCGGTGGACCCCGGCCTCGGCGCGGGCGTGACCATAGGCGTAGGGGCCGCGCACCTCGAGGGTGGCGCTCTTGATCCCCGCCTCGTCGCCCTCGCTCTGGTCAACCAGGTTGACCGTATAGCCGCGCGCCTCGCCCCAGCGGGTGTACATGCGCAGCAGCATCTCGGCCCAGTCCTGGGCGTCGGTGCCGCCCATGCCGGCCTGGATCGAAATAAAGGTGTCGCCGTCATCGTAGCGCCCGCTGAGCAGCAGCCCCAGCTCGCGCTTCTCGAGCTCGGCGCGCGCCGCGGCCAGCTCGGCCGTCAGCTCGTCGCGCAGAGTCTCGTCGCCCTCGGCGGCGGCCATCTCGAGCAGCTCGGCCAGGCCGTCGAGGCGCCCCTCGAGGGAGGTCCACTGCTCGAGCTCGGCCCTGGTGCGCGTGAGCCGCTGCATCACACTCTGGGCCTCGCGCGGGTCATTCCAGAGGTCGGGGGAAGCGGCCTGCTCTTCCAGGGCGGTAATCTGGGCCTGCTTGCCGGCCAGGTCAAAGATGCCCCCGGATCAGCGCGAAACGCTCGCGCAGCTCGGCCAACTCGGCGCTCAGATCTTGCATGACACGTCCCTCCTGCTGTGACAGCCTTCACTCAGACGCCCATGCTACCACAGATAGCGCCCGGCGCGCTACCGGCCGCAGCCCCTTGACAGCTCGGGCCCTCGTTCACTATACTTGCGACATCCAAATTTATTCAGACGTCGACGAGAGCACGTATGCATACCGACCCCGAGCGGCAGCGCCTCTACCCCGACGACATCAAAGTGATCGCCAGCGTCGAGACCCTGCGCGTCGTCGCCGACCCCCTGCGGCTGCGCCTCCTCGCGCTGCTACGGCGCGCCCCGGCCACGGCGAAAGAGCTCGCCCGCAGCCTCGGCACGCCCCTCAAGGGGCTCTACTACCACCTGGCCCTGCTCGAGGAGCACGAGCTGCTGCGCGTGCGCGCCACCCGGGTCGTCTCGGGCATCATCGAGAAGCAGTACGAGGCCACGGCCTACCGCATCACCGTCGACCGGGCCCTCTTCCACCCCGAGCCGAGCGAGGGCGCGGGCCTCGAGGTCTTCCTCTCGTTCGTGCTCGACCACGCCAGGGCCGAGATCCTGCGCAGCGTCTCGGCCGGCCTGATCGCACCCCACGCCCCCTCGCCGGACGCCAAGGACGGCGGCCTCGATCTGGGCCGCATCTGGCTGCGCCTCACGCCGGCCCAGCGCGAAGAGCTCGCCCGACGCACGCAGGAGCTGCATATGGAGTTCGCCGACCGTCAGCCCGCGCCCGAGGCGGCGGACGCGCAGTACTACGAGCTGCTGGTCGGCATCTACCCGGTGATCGCCCCGCCTGAGCGCGGAGAACCCTCATGAGCAACCCCAGGGCCCTCAACGCCGACTTCTGGAAGTTCTGGGCAGGCCAGACCGTGTCGAACCTCGGCACCTCGGTCACCACCTTCGCTCTGCCCCTGCTGGTCTACCAGCTCACCGGCTCGGCCCTCAACCTGGGGCTGACCTTCGGGCTGGCCCTGCTGCCCAACCTGCTCTTTGGTCTGCTGGTCGGGGCCTGGGTCGACCGGGTCGACCGCAAGCGCCTGATGATCACGGTCGACCTGCTGCAGGCCCTGCTGATCCTCTCGGTGCCCCTGCTGGCCATCGCCGGCTCGCTGGCGCTCTGGTGGATCTACGTCGTGGTCTTCTGCAGCGGCCTGCTGAACGTCTGCTTCCAGGCGGCCGAGTTCGCGGCCATCCCGAGCCTGGTGCCCAACGACGACCTGGTGACGGCCAACGGGCGCATCCAGGCCAGCTACTCGGCGGCCACCGTGGTCGGCCCGCTGCTCGGCGGCCTGCTGCTGAGCTTCGTGCCGATCTACGACCTGCTCTTCATCGACGCGGCCAGCTTCGCCGTCTCGGCCGTAGCCCTGGGCCTGATCAAGGTGCGCTTCAACAGCGAGGGGCCGCCCCGCACCAGCAGCATCACGGCCGACATCGGCGAGGGCCTGCGCTACGTCTGGAGCCACCCGGTGCTGCGCAACATCTCGCTCATGATGGCCCTGGTCAACCTGGTGGGCGCCACGATCTTCGCCCAGCTGGTGCTCTTCGTGAGCGAGCGCTACGGCGCCGACGAGGCTCAGATCGGCCTGTTCTTCTCGGCGGGCAGCCTGGGGGTGGTGGCCCTCTCGCTGGCGGCGGGGGCCCTACGGCGCCGCTTCAGCTTCAGCAAGGTGGCCCTGGGCGCCCTGACCCTCAGCGGGGCCCTGACGGTGGCCCTGGCCCTGACGCCCTGGTACTGGGCGGGCCTGCTGATCTGGGCCCTGGTCGTGGGCCTGGGCATCCTGTTCAATATCAACACGGGCAGCCTGCGCCAGGCGATTGTGCCGAGCCACATGCTGGGCCGGGTGATCAGCGTGGCCATGGTCATCGGCCTGTCGGCCACGCCCCTCGGCGCCCTCCTGGGCGGCCTGGCGATCGAACGCACCGGCGACGTGGCCCTGGTCTACGCCGTGATCGGCGTGCTCACCACGATCATCCCCCTCGCCTTCGCCCTCACCCCCCTGGGCCACGCCGAACGCTACATCCCCGCCGCCGCCCCATCTGTCAACCCCGAGACCGAGCCTCATGCCGCTGCAAGCGCCTAAACTGCCCATGAACCCTTGACAGACCCATGACGAAGACTATAATAAAGGGCACTTACGCAATCACGCTTCATCCTTCATCCTTCATCCCTCATCCTTTCATCTCCCCGGAGCCTCGTATGCAGCTACGGCCCACCCGACGCCTCCTCTCGGCCTGTCTCGCCAGCCTGCTCCTCGGCGTCGTCGCCGGGATCTGGGTGGTGCCCAGGGGCAGCAGCGCCCAGACCGACGCGCTCTACTTTGTGGCGACGGGCCACAGGCTGAGTAACGAGCACGGCTTTCTGGGGTACTGGCGGGCCTCGAACGGCCCCCTGACCCTGGGGCCGCCCGTGACCGGGCCCCTGGTGGAGGGCGGGCTGACCGTGCAATACTTCGAGCGGGGCCGCCTCGAGCTGCACCCCGAGTACGGCAACGCGGTGCTGCGCGGGCGCCTCGGCGCCGAGTACGCCAGCGCCCTCTGGAAGAGCTTCGCGCCGCCGGCGGGCGAGGCGGCGGGGGCGCGCGTCTTCGCCGAGACGGGCTACAGCCTGGCCGAGCCCTTCGCCGGCTTCTGGGAGGCGGCGGGCGGCCTCGACGCCCTGGGCCTGCCGATCAGCGCGCCCGCCTGGGAGTACGTGGGCGCCCAGCCGGCCCTGGTGCAGTACTTCGAGCGCGCCCGCCTCGAGCAGATCCCCGGCGGGGGTGTGCAGATCGGGGCCCTCGGGCGCGACCTGGCGCTGCTGCGCGGCCTGCCCACCAGCCCTAGCGACCCGGCCGGCGCCCTCGCCGTCGACAACCTGGGCCTGCCCGCACCCGCGCCAGCCCCGCTCAGCGTCGCGGCCGCGCCCGCCGCCGTAGCGCCGCCCGCGCCGACCGCGCAGCCCGCCCCGGCCGCCCCGGCGCCACAGCCGAAGGCCCCCGCCGCCCAGCAGCCCGCCGCCCCGGCAGCGCCGGCCGCCCCCGCCCCCGCCACCCGGGCCGGCAAGGGCATCGTGGTCGACCTGAGCGAGCAGTGGCTCTACGCCTACGAGGGCGAGCAGCTGGTCTTCGACGCCCCAGTCTCGACCGGGCGCGATGGCTTCAACACGCCGGTGGGCCGCTTCGCGATCTACCACAAGGTGCGCTCGCAAACCATGCGCGGCTGCGCCGGCGGCGAGTGCTGGAACGTGCCCAACGTGCCCCACGCCATGTACATCGTCGGCGGGGTCGCCCTCCACGGCACCTACTGGCACAACCAGTTCGGCAGCGGGGTGCGCCGCAGCCACGGCTGCGTCAACCTGCCCCTCAAGTCGGCCGCCTGGCTCTACGAGTGGGCCCCCGCCGGCACCCAGGTCACCGTGCAGTGGTAGCAGGGACACCATGACCCACACCGCCTTTGCGACCACGACGCGCGGCCTGCGCCGCGACAGCCCGCCCATGCGGCTCTTCGAGAAGGCCAAGCGGCTGGGCATCTGGAACCCCTCGGAGTTGGATCTCGCCCAAGATGTGGCCGACTGGCGCCGCCTCGCGCCCGCCGAGCAGGACCTGCTGCTGCGCCTCACCGCGCTCTTCCAGGCCGGCGAGGAGGCCGTGACCCTCGACCTGCTGCCCCTGGTCCAGGCGATCGCCCGCGAGGGCCGCGTCGAGGAGGAGCTCTTCCTGACCACCTTCCTCTTCGAGGAGGCCAAGCACACCGACTTCTTCGCCCGCTTCCTCGACGAGGTGGCCGACGCCGGGCACGACCTGAGCCGCTACCACACGCCCAGCTACCGCGCCCTGATCTACGAGGCGCTGCCCACGGCCATGGCCCGGCTGAACGGCGACGCCTCACCCCTGGCCCTGGCCGAGGCCGCTCTGACCTACAACATGATCGTCGAGGGCGTCCTGGCCGAGACCGGCTACCACGCCTACTTCACCATGCTCGAAGCCAACGACCTGCTGCCGGGCACGCGCCGCGGCATCGCCCTGCTCAAGCAGGACGAGTCGCGCCACATCGCCTATGGGGTCTACCTGCTCTCGCGCCTGATCGCCAGCGACGAGGCGGTCTGGCCCCACATTGAGGAGCGCATGGGCGACCTGATCGGCCACGCCCTCGGCGTGATCGACGAGGCCTTCAGCGCCTACGAGCAGATGCCCTTCGGCCTGCAGCTCGAGACCTTCACCGACTACGCCCTGGGCCAGTTCCAGAAGCGCCTGGCTCGCCTCGAGCGGGCCCGCGGGGCCGGGCTCGCCGCCCTCGAGCAAGAGGCGGCCCGCTACATCGCCGAAGACGACGGGTAGCAGAAAGCGCAGTGGGCGGGCCTGTGACGGCCCGCCCACTGCGCTATATGAGCCAGGTAGGCGCTACGGGTCGCGCCGCAGGAGCTCCCTGAGCAGCTCTTCGGCGCTCTGCCGACGCCGTAGGACCCGCGAAGCCCCCGCGCCGACGCGGGCGGGCGCCCGGCGGGGCAGCAGCATCAGCGTGGCCCCCAGGGCCAGCAGGGCCAGGCCGCCCAGAGCGACGCTCTGGGGGTCGAGCAGCTCATCGCCGGTGACCGGCAGGCTCGCGGGCTTCTCGCCGACGGTGGTCGCCGGGCGCGCAGCCTCGACCGAGGTGTCGGGCAGATCGCCGGGCAGCCTGGCGGGCGGGGCCGCGACGATCGGCGCCGTGGGCAACGGGGTGGGCGGCGGCGCGACCGTCGCCGTGGGCGCCTGCACCGGCACGAGGCTGGTGTAGAAGAGGTGCACGACCACCGTGTCGTTGCCCCAGACCGTCGCCGTGGTCACGTCCTGGGCGACGGTGCCGTCTGCGGCGGCGATCGAGAGAGCCACCGGGTACTGGCCCGCCTGCACCCAGGTATCGTAGTTGCCGTTGGCGTCGGTGGTCAACTCGGCCTCGCCGACCCTGACCACGCGGCCCGCGATCGGCGCGCCCGTGCGCAGGTCGATCACCGTGCCGGTAATCCGCCCCATCGGCCCCGGGTCGGCATAGTCATAATCGTCGCCGCGCAGGTCGGGCGTCGGGATCAGGGTCGGGCGGGGGGAGGGCTGAAGAGCCGGCATCGCCGCGGCCGGGGTCGGGGCAGGCCCCACCGCCATGCCGATACTCAGGGTCGCCAGCCCGAAGAGCATCAGCACAAAGCCCAGTAGCTGTCGTCGCATAAGCGCCTTCTTTCCCAAGGGGGCCGCGCCCCCGCACGTGCCTACACGCTGGTTATAGCACTCCTGCCTTACCGGCGGAGCGTGGCGCGGTCGATGACCGCGCCATTGACGACCTCGGGCGAAGCCGGCGGCTCACCCAGGGTGACCGTAATCGTCTGCTCCGCCCGGTTGTTGGTCTCGTCCTGCTCGCCGACGGCGCCGTTCGGGTCACGGATGGCCCCCGACTCGTCGCGGTTCCAGCTATCGACGTAGATGTAGAGCTTGCTGGTGCCGAACAGGAAGTAGCCGGGCCAGATGCTCGCCTCGCGCAGATAGCCGTTGGGGTTGGTCTCGCTGGTCGCCGTACTGACCAGGGTCACGCTCTGGCCCGGCTGCAGGACGCCGGTGTAGAACCAGGCGATGCCCAGACAGGGCTGCGGGGTCGCCCCACAGATGTCGTTCCAGCGGTCATTGACCACCGGCGGCCGCGACGGGTTGATATAGAGGTCGACCCAGAAGTTGGTCGCCGGGGCGTCGCCGCTGTTGGTGACGGTCACGCTCACCTCGGCCGGCGCTCCGCCGCGCGGGCTGGCCGGCGTGACGGTGAAGGTGCCCGACAGCTCGGCCTTGGCCACCTTACCGTGCAGCACGGGGAAGAAGACGAACAGCCCGCGCTCGCGGTAGCCCATATCGACGTTGCGCACCTGGGCGCCCGCCGCTACGCTCACCGCGGCCACAGGCCCATCGCTGTCGGTGGCGTCGGGGCCGACGTTGGGCGTGACTGGGAAGACGCCCGCCGGCTGGGTGAAGCTGACCGCCGCGCTGCCCGCCGGCAGATTGGCGAAGCTGTAGCTGCCGTCGCCGCTCGTCGTCGTCGCCAGGGTCAGCGGCCGGCTCGGCGTCAGGGTCGGCGTGAGGCTCAGGGTGACCTGCACGCCCGCGATCCGCTCGCTCTCGTTCGCGTCGCGCTGGTTGTTGCGGTTCTCGTCGACCCAGACCAGGCCGGCGATGCTGGCCCCGCCGCGCAGGCCCGCGTCGACGCTGAAGAGCTGCTGCCCGCCGCTCAGGGTGAAGGCCACCGTCGTGCCGTCGGAGCGCGCGTCATTATCGCCGTCTGTGGCGATGGCGCCCGCCCCGTTGTTGGTGAAGACGTAGCCGGCCGGGGCGACGAAGCGCAGACTGTAGGCCCCCGGCGTCAACTCCTCGAAGCTGTAGATCCCCGCCCGCGCCCCGCTGCCGGTGGTCGTCGTCGAGATGACGCTCGAGCCACGCAACAGGTCGACCCGTACCCCGGGCACGCCCGCCTCGCTGGCCGCGTCGTACAGGCCGTCGCCGTTCAGGTCGAGCCAGACCAGGTCGCCGACGCTGGTCACGCCGGTGAAGCCGAAGTCCACGTCGACGTTGTCGGGCGGCAGCGCGCCGAAGCTGTCGCCGGGGGCGTCGCTGTCGAGGGCCTCGGTGGTGGTCACCACGTTGGCCACAGTAGGCACAAAGCCCACCGGCGGGGTCACGCTGACCACCCGGAAGCCCGTGGCCGGGGGCGCGCCGGTGACGGCATAGTTGGCGGCCAGGTCGAGGCTCGTGGTCGAGGTCCCGGTCATGGTCACGACCGGGTCGCTGCTATTGATCACGCCAGTGGTGCTGATCGCCAGGGTCACCACGGCGCCCGCCAGCCCATCCTCGCCCGCGTCCTGCACGCCGTCGTTGTTCAGGTCGTTCCAGACCAGGTCGCCGACGCTGTTGAAGCCGAGGTAGCCCGCGTCGGTGGTGGTCAGGGTGCCGTTCGAGCCCAGCACCGTGAAGGGGTCGCTACAGCCGTCGGGGTTGGCATCGTTATTGCCGTCGCCCGCCGTCAGACCGCTGCGGATCGTGTAGGTGAAGTCGGCGGTACGCGAGAAGCAGAGCCGGTAGTCGGCCGGCGCGCCGTTGATCCCGCTCGGCTCGACCCCGGTGATGGTGTAGGTGCCCGTAGCGTCGGTCACCGCCGTATCGATCTGGCTGGCCCCGTCGCCCGTCTCGAGGGTGACGGTGATCGCCTCCATGCCGGGCTCGCCCAGGTCGAGCAGGCCATCGCGGCTGCTGTCGAACCAGGCCGTGCCGAGCAGGGTATTCGGCTTGTAGTAGCCGAAGGGCGCCGCCTCGCTCAGCCCGCTGGTCGTGGTGACGACCAGGGTCAGGGTGTTGGTGGGCGCCGGCGTGAAGCCGTCGGCCGTGAGGTCCGGCCCGCTCAGGGTGTAGACGCCCGGCCGCACCGTGAAGGTGATCTGGCCCGTGGCATCGCTGAGCCCGCCGCCCGAGACCGCCGTCGGGGTGATCGTCACGGTCGCGCCCAGGATGCCCACCTCGCCCGGCTCGAAGCTGTTATTCACCGTCACCCGCTCGTCGAAGACCCGGGCGACGATCGTGGCATTCTGGAAGAAGCCCTGATCGCGCTCCTCCTGGCCGCCCGCGGAGAGGGGCTGGTTGGTCAGCTCGTTGTCGCTGTCGGCGCTCTCGTCGCCCGTGGCCTCGGCAGTGGTGAGCTGCCAGGTCGGATCGGGCGGCGTGAAGCTCAGGTCGAAGTTGGAGGAGCCGCCCGGCAGCCCGGTGAAGCTGTAGACCCCCGTGGCCGTGGTCACGGTTGTGCGTGTGATCGTTGTGGTCAACTGGCCGGTCAGACCCACGTCCAGGGTCAGGGTCACGGTCACCCCGGCCAGCGGCAGGTCGGTATCCAGCTCGGAGTCGCCGTCGGCGTTATCGTCGATGAAGCTGCGCCCGCCCACGGCGGCCAGGCCGCGCAGGCCGGCGTCGCGGTCGCCCAGGCTCGCGCCGAAGCCCACCGCGCCCAGGTCGATCGTGCTGGTGGTCACCGCGCCCGCCGTGGCCAGGTCGCTGTCGCCGCCGGTGAAGAAGGCGAAGTTATTCGTGTCGGGGTTGGTGAAGACCAGGGTGTAGCTGTTCGAGACAACCCCGGTGAAGCTGTAGGCGCCCGTGGCCGTGGTCGTGGTCGTGCTGACCACCGAGGCGCCCTGTAGCAGCGCCACCTCGACGCCCTCGACCCCTGGCTCGCCTTGCTTGAGACCATTCAGGTCGCGGTCGAAGAAGACCGCGCCGGTGATCGTGCTGGTGCGGAAGAAGCCGAAGCTGTTGGCCCCCGGCGTCGCGTCGGCCGGCGAGCTCTGGCCGCTGAGCAGGGTGTTGCCGGTGACGGTCAGCGGGTTGGTGTAGTTCGGCTCAGAGGGCGCTAGCCCGGCCAGGGCCGCCGCGCCCTCGTCGAGGTTCAGCTGGTAGTCGACGCCGGGGCGGGCCGTGAAGCTGACCACGCCCGTGGCGTCGGTGGTCTGGCTCAGCACGAGCGTGCCGGTGATCGTCTCGAGGCGCACCTCGACCCCGGCCAGGGGCAGGTCGCCGCTCACGAAGTCGTTGTCCGCAGCGCCGGTAGTCTCCTCGAAGACCAGACCGGTCACGCTCACATCCTGGAAGTAGCCCTGGTCGCGCTCGTCGGCCGTGTTCGTAGCCAGCGTCTGGCCCGTGAGCGCGCCATCGCTATTCTCAGTGTCGGGCACCCCGGCCGCGTCGGCCGTGGTTAGCTGCCATGGCGGGGTCGCCGTGGGCGCGGTGAAGGTCACGCTGTAGGTCGAGCTGCCCGGCAGGCCCACGAAGCCATAGGTGCCGCTGATGCCCGCGGTCGAGGTCGCGACCGTGGTCCGACTGATCTGTGTGGTCAGGCCCGGCAGACTCACGTCGAGGGTCAGGGTCACCGTCACCCCCGGCAGGCCGGGGTCGCTATCGCCCTCCGAGCTGCCGTTGGCGTTCAGGTCGACGAAGGTGCGGCCAATCACGCTCGAGCGGCCCACCAGGCCCGCGTCCTGGTCGCCCAGGTCGGCGCCGTAGCCCACGGTCACCGTCGCCACCCCGCTCGCGTCGATCACACTGTCGCCGCCGGTCACGAAGGCGAAGTTCAGCGTATCGGGGTTGGTGATCGTCAGGGTGTAGGTGTCCGAGATCAGGTCGGTGAGGGTGTAGGCCCCGGTCGCGTCGGTCGTGGTCGTGTAGGCGGTTGTGGCGCCGACCAGGCCCACCTCCACACCCTCTACGCCCGGCTCGCCCAGCTTGCGTGCGTCGAGGTCACGGTCGAAGAAGACCGTGCCGGTGATCGTGCCGGTGCGGAAGTAGCCGAAGCTGTTGGCGCCGGCGTTGTCGGTCTCCGAACTCTCGTCGCTCAGCAGGAGGCCCGCGCCCGAGCTGGTGGTGATCGTCACCGGGTCACTATGGCCGGGCGAGGGGTTGAAGTTCGCCAGGTCGGGGTCGGTCTCGTCGATATTGAGCTGATAGCTGCCCGGCGCGACCGTGAAGGTCACCAGGCCCGTCGCCAGGCTCGTATCGCTCAGCACGAGGGTCCCGGTGATCGTCTCGAGGCTCACCCTGACGCCCGCGATGCCCGTGTCGCCCGTGGCCCCGCCGTCGTTGTACTGGTTGTTGATCGGGCTGCTCGACTCTTCGAAGACCCGGGCTGTGACTGTGGCCGCCTGGAAGTAGCCCTGGTCGCGGGCCTCGTCGGCCCCGCGGTCGAGGCTCTGCCCGCTCAGCTCGTCGTCGCTATCGGTGGCGCTGGTATCCTCGTCGGGGACAAGGTCGCCGACCTCGGCGGTGGTCAACTGCCAGGGCGGGGTGGCGTCTGGCGCTGTGAAGGTCAGGGTGAAGCTGGCCGTGCTCGCGCCGGGCCCATCGGGGTCGCCCGGCAGGCCCGCGAAGCCGTAGGTGCCGCTGATGCCCGCCGTGGAGGTGGCAACCTCGGTGCGCGTGATCTGCGTATTCAGGCCGGGTACGCTCAGGTCGAGGGTCAGGGTCACGGTTACGCCGGGCAGGCCGCGGTCGTTGGCCCCGCCCGAGAGGCCGTCGCCGTCGCCGTCGACGAAGGCGAGGCCGGTCACACTGGTCTTGCCCACCAGGCCCACGTCCTGGTCGCCCAGCTCGACCCCGTAGGTGATGGTGATGCTCGCGGTGCCGCCCGCGCTCACCACGCTGTCGCCGCCGCTCACGAAGTCGAAGTTCGCCGCGTCGGGGTTGGTGACGGTCAGCGTGTAGGTGTTCGAGATCAGGTTGGTGAAGGTGTAGGCCCCGGTCGCCGTAGTCGTGGTGGTCAGGGTGGTCGTGCCGTCGCTCAGGGTCAGCTCGACCCCGCCGAAGCCGGGCTCGCCCGTCTTGCGGCTGTCGAGGTCGCGGTCGAAGAAGACCGTGCCGGTGACCGTCGCCGGGCTGTAGAAGCCGAAGCTGTTCGCGCCGGCGTTGTCGGTGTCCGAGTCCTCGTTGCTGAGCAGCGGGTTGCCGGTGACCGTGACGGGGTCGGTATGGTTGGGCGAGGGCACCAGGCCAGCCGCCACGTCGGCCTCGTCGAGGTTGAGCCGATAGCTGCCCGGGCGCACCTCGAAGGTGACCAGGCCGGTCGCGTCGATGGTGGTCTCGGTCAGCACCAGGGTGCCCGTGATCGTCTCCAGACGCACATCGACGCCCGTGAGGCCAGCGTCGCCGGTGACCCCGTCGTCGAAGCGGTTGTTGACCGGGCTGACGGTCTCCTCGAAGACCCGGGCGGTGACCTGGGCGTTGCGGTAGTAGCCCTGGTCGCGCAGCTCGACCGTCTCGGTCACAGTGCCGCGCGGCAGGCTCTGGCCGCTCAGCTCGCTATCGCTGTCGGTCGTGTTCGAGCCAACGTCGGCCGTGGTCAGGAGCCACGGGCGCGTCACGGTGGGCGGGGTGAAGGTCAGGCTAAAGACCGCCGTGTCGCTGATCGCGCCCGGATCGCCCGGCAGGCCGGTGAAGGTATAGACCCCCGTCGCGTCGGTGGTCAGCTCGCGGGTGAGCGTGGTGGTCAGCAGGCCGGGCAGGCTGACGTCGAGGCCGAGGGTGACGGTCACGCCGCTGACGGCGGGCTGGGGCGGGCCGTCGTTCTGCACACCGTCGGCGTCGAGGTCCTCGAAGACCAGGCCGGCGACCTGCGAGCGGCCGACCAGGCCCGCGTCGACCCCGCTGACGGGGGCGCCGTAGGCCACGGCCACGCCGTCGAGCGCGGTGGCGCTGGTGAGCACATTGCCGGCGCTGATCACGTCGCTGTCGCCCAGGGTGATGAAAGCGAAGTTCAGCGTGTCGGGGTTGGTGAAGGTGGCGGTGTAGTCGCCCGGCAGCAGGCCGGTGACTGTATAGACGCCGCTCAGATCGGTCGTGGCGGTCAGCGGCCCACTGGGGCCTTCGAGCAGCACGCCCACCCCGCCCAGGCCGGGCTCGCCGGCCTTCTGATTGTCCTCGTCGCGGTCGAAGAAGACCGTGCCGCTGACGCTGGCCGGGGTGAAGAAGCCGAAGCTGTTCGCGCCTGCGGTATCGCTCAGCGAGTCGTCGCCGCTGCCGAGCGGGTTATTCGTGACGGTGATCGGGTCGGTGTGGCCGGGCGAGGGCAGCAGGCCCGCCGCCACGCTGCTCGCGTCGAGGTTGAGCCGGTAGTTGCCCGGCTTGACCGAGAAGGTCACCAGACCGGTCGCGTCGATGGTCGTCTCGGTCAGCACGAGCGTGCCGGTGATCGCCTCGAGGGCGACGCTGGCCCCGAGCAGGCCCTCGTCGTCGGCGCCGTCGAACTGGTTATCGATCGCGGCGGCCGTCGTCTCGATCTCGCGGAAGACCCGGGCGGTGACCAGCGCCTCCTGGTAGAAGCCCTGGTCGAAGCTGAGCAGCTCGGCGGTCTGGGTGATCACCAGGTCTGGCCCGTCGCTGTCGAGGTCGTCGTCGCCGCCCACATTGGCCACCGAGGGCAGGTAGGGGCGGTCGGCGGGCACGGCGACGGGCGGCGAGATCGCCAGGGTGTAGGTGACGCCCGTGCCGAAGGGCAGCAGCGCGAAGCCATAGTTCGGGTCGGTCGCCGTAGTTGTGGTGGGCGAGACGACTGCGCTATAGGTCGCCACCAGGTTCGGCAGGTTGGCCGTGACGGTCAGGGCGGCGGTCGCACCGGCCAGACTCGTATCGCCGGCGTCCTGGGTGTCTGAGCCATTGTCGTCGAGGAAGACGTGGCCGCTCACGGCGCCGCGGCCCTGGTAGCCGGCGTCGAGCTCGTCGATCGGCGTCCCGCTGAGCACGCTGAGCGTGCCGGTGCGGCCCGCGCCGTCCGCCTCGATCGTCTCGACATCGCTCGCCAGGGGATTCGTGCTCGTAAGCTCGGTCGTCCCGGTGATCAGATCGAAGGTGGTGGTGACCGGGTTCACGAACTCGACCAGGTAGGGGCCGGGCGCGACATTGCTGAAGGTGTAGGCGCCCGTGTCGCTCAGGGCCGTAGTGGTGGTCGAGACCACGCTGGTATCGGCGGCGTTCAGCAGGCGCACCGTGACCCCGCGCATGCCGGGCTCGGGGGTCGCCGAGTCGAGGTCGTCGCCGTCGGTGTCGAAGAAGGCCCGGCCGGCGACGGTCGTCGGCAAGTAGAAGCCCGCGTCGACGCCGTTATTGACGATGCCGAGGGCCGGGGTGAAGACGTCGGTGCGCCAACTGGTCGCACTGAGGGCCGGACTGATCAGGTCGGTGTAGTCGATCAGGGTCGTCTCGGCCGGGTCGACGGTCGCGGTGACCGGCTTGAGGCTGGCGATATAGTTGGTGTAGGTCGGCACCGCGGTCGCCAGGTTGAAGACCGCGTAGTAGCCGAGGGCCGGCAGGTTGGGCAGCGTATAGGCGCCCGTAATACCCGTGGTGGCCGTGATCACCAGCGAGTCGTTACTGGCGCGGCGCAGCTCGACGGTGACGCCCGGGATGCCGTCCTCGACCGGGTCGAAGAGGCGGTTGCCATTGGCGTCGATAAAGGCCCGATTGCCGATATCCGAGCGGGTCAGGCCGAAGTCGACGCCGAAGTCGTTGGGCGCCGTATCGGTGAGCACCGCCGTGCTGGTGAAGTAGTAGGTCTGGCTCAGGCTATTGGTCCCCGCGACGGCGTTGCCGACCGAGACGCCCTCGAGCAGGCCGCCGGGGAGGAAGTTGGCCGGGTCGAGCACGACGGTCGTGGTCAGGCCCAGGGGCAGATCGTCGAAGCGGTAGAAGCCGGCGAGACCGCTGAGCGGATCGTTGCTGGTGGTGGCGCTCAGCTCGCTGGTCTCGCGGATGCCGTTGCCGGCGATGCCGCCGCCGCGCCCGTCGTCGACGAAGACCCTGATGCCATTCTGGCCGAGGGCGGTCTCGCCGCTCGTGCTGCCGTCGCGGTTGATGTCATACCAGACGAAGTCGCCGACCGAGCCCTTGAAGAAGCCGAAGTGGCCGTTGGTGCGCGTATTCGAGCCGGCGGCCACATCGCTCAGGTCGAGGGTGAAGGGGCCGCTGATCACCGCGGTGGCGGGCGTGGCCGGGATGACCCCGTCGGGCGAGCCCTGGTCGCCGCCGGCGGCATTGGGCGAGTTGGCGGCCCCGAAGAGGGCGGCCCCACTCTGGAACTCGGCCGAGGGGATGCGCAGGGTGTAGGTGCCCGTGGGCACGCCGGTGAAGCGGTAGACGCCGCTCGCGCCGCCGCTGCCGAGCTCGGTGCGCGTGGTGGTGGTGAAGACCGGGGTGCCGCCGCCATCGAGCAGCTCGACGGTAATCCCGTCGAGGCGGGCATCGGCGCCGGTGTTGAAGCTCCCATTGGCGTTGACGTCGCGGAAGACGAAGCCGCTGACCGCGGCCTGGGTGAGGCCAATATCGATCGAATCGTCGTTGACGCCCTGGAAGGCGGGCAGGGGGCCGAAGGCGCTCGCCTGGACGATGGGCAGATCGGCGAGGCTGCCGTCGGAGTCGCGCTGGTCGACGGCGTTGACGGCGACGTCCTGCTGGGTCAGGCCATAGGTGGACGAGAGCCCGGCCGTGACCCTGATTGTATTGCTCTCGGTGATCTGGGCGTCGAGGAAAATATAGCGCCCGTCGGGGGCCTCGGTGGCGGTCAGGGTCGCCGTGCCGCTGACATTGAAGAGCTGCACGGTCAGCCCGGACAGGCCGGGCTCGTCGGCGTCTTGCACGCCGTCGGAGTCGCGGTCGTCCCAGACCCGCGTATCGAGGGTGCGCCGCCCGAGGGGCGCGCCGCTGTCGACGCCACCGCTGAGGCTGCGCAGGCCCACGGCCGCCGTAGCGGTCGGCGCGCCCAGGGTCAAGGCCTTGCGGAAGACCAGGCCGGGGTTGGTGAAAGCGACGCCGGGGACAGAGACGACCGCATTGGCCGGCGCGCTCACCTCGACCCGGTACTCGCCGAGGGGCAGATTGTTGAAGACGGCCAGGCCGCCATTGTCGGTAAAGGTCTGCGCCACGAGGCGGTCGTCGATCGAGTAGACCGCGACCTGCTGGCCCGCAATCGCCGTGTCGTTCGGCGCGCCGTCGTCAATCCCATCGCGGTCGGCGTCGAGGTAGACCCTGACCGAGAGCGTGCCGCTACCCTGGGCGAAGGCCGTCGCCGCCGGACCCAGCAGGGCCATGGGCAGGCCGCCCAGGGCGAAGACAAGGGCGGCGAGGAGGGTCAGGGCGTAGCGGGTGAGCAGACGAACGGAGCGTTGGGCGGCGGGGGCGCTTGGCCGAGGCGTGGGGCACCTGTACGACGACATAGAGGGCGCTCCTTGTGAAACAAGGTCGCGGATCAGCAGACGGACAGGCGGGGGCCGTCATAGCCGGGTAAAGAGACAGGCACAAAAATGGGGCCGGAAAAAAGGCTTGTTCTCACCTACGATACAAAGCCGTACACCTGCACTCAATAGGAATCCCGTCCCTTTACACTACAGTACCACAATCGTCAAGTACTACAAGCCTACCTAGCCGCGATTTTTCCTCGCGGCGGCATCAGGTTGACCTTTGAGCCAGGACAGAGCGACGCCAGCCTCTGCAAAACCTGGCCAGAAGTGTCACAAAAATGACAAGCCTTTTTTGGGCTAGGGCAAGAAGGTGAAGACGAGGAGGATAATCACAACCAGGCTGAGGAAGCCGACGAGGCAGACGAAGGTCACGCGCTCCCAGTTAAAGAAGCGCCAGTCGGGGGGGATGAGCTGCTCGAAGCCATAGATCGCCAGCTTATAGAGATCGCCCTCGTCGGTCTTGCCGAGGTCGAAGACAATATCGGTGACGGGGATAAGGCCGACGGTCAGCTCGGCGAGGGCGATGCGGGTCTCGTCGTCGCAACGGGCCTCGGCCTGGGCGATCAGGCCCGCCACAGGGGCGACGAGGGACCACTCGGGGCGGGTGCCGCCCTTCTGGCGCTGGCTGTAGACCTGCTCGGCCTTGCAGGTGCGGGCCAGCCACTCTTCGTCGAGGGCGGGCAGATCATCGTGGGCGGCGAGGGTCTGGGCCGTACGGCTCCAGCTGAAGGCCTTGCGCAGCACGAGGCGGCCGATGCCCTCGCAGCGGGTGCAGGGAATGCCGCCGCGGCCCTCGCACTCGGGGCAGGGGACGAGCACCTGCTCGGCGCGCGGGGCTGTAGCTGTGGCGACCTCGCCTCGGGCGGGCTGCACGGCCGTGGCGGCCGCGGCGGCGGGCCGGGCGGCGCGAGCGGCGCCCCCCGCGGGGGCGGCGGCCGGGCGAGTGACCATCACGCGCTGGCGGCCTTCGCAGCGCGGGCAGATCGTATTGCCCTTGCCCATGCAGCCTTTACAGACTACAACGCGGGTCGAGCCGGGCAGGTTGACGCGACCACCAGCCGCGTCGACGAAGCCGTCGGCGGCGGGCAGCGCCACAGCCCAGCGCTCGACGGTGGGCTCGAGGGGGAAGACCTGGGCCTTGCGGTCGGGCTCTTCGTCGTCGTCGGGGGCGCTGCGGCGCTCGTAGAGCACGCGCAGGGTGTAGAAGTAGACGTTACGGCTGCTGACCTTGTGGAGCCTGGCGAGGCGGCCGAGGAGCGGGCGGCGGCGCAGCGGCTCCTCGGCCGCCCAGGCGTCGAGCAGGCCCGAGACGACGGCGGGGTTGCGCAGCTGGTCGGCGCGGGCGTGGGCGCGGTCGATCACCGCCCGCTGCAGGTCGGGCCCGAGGACGGCCTCGACCTCGTTGGGCTCGATGCCGCCGGCGCTGAGTTCGACCGCCCGCTCGAGGGCGGGGGCCGCGCCGCGGATCACCTGGGTCTCCATCTCGTGGAGCTTCAGGATGCGGCGCAGCTCCTCGACGGCGGCGGTGGCGCTGGGGAAACGCTGGGCCGGGTCGACGGCCAGAGCGGTGCGCAGGACCCGGTCGACCTCGGCGGGCAGGCCCTCGACGCCGCGGGCGCGCAGGGGGATGAGGTTCGCATAGTCGGGGCGCTCGGCCAGGCCGGGGGCATCGGGCCAGGGCAGCTCGCCGCAGAGCATCTGGTAGAGCACCACGCCGAGGCCGAAGATATCGGAGAGGTGGGTGACGCTGGTGGCCGACTGGGCGTGCTCGGGCGAGAGGAAGCCGGGGGTGCCCATGATCGAGCGGTCGACCGTGATCGGCTGGCCGGGGTCGCGGGCGATGCCGAAGTCGGTCAGCAGGGCGCGCCTGGTCTTCTCCTCGAAGAGGATGTTGGCCGAAGAGATATCGCGATGGACGATATTCAGACTGTGGGCGTAGTCGAGGGCGGCGGCGATCTGGCTGAAGATCGCGAAGGCCTCGGCCAGAGGCATGCGGCCGCGCCTGGCGACAATCTGGCGCAGCGAGCCGCCCTCGATATACTCCATCAACGTATAGCGGAAGGGCTGCACCTGCCCGAAGTCGTAGAGCTGGGCGATATTGGGGTGGCGCAGGCGCGCGGCGATGGCGGCCTCGCGCTCGAAGCGGCGGACCAGATCGCGATCCTGGGACATGAGGATCTTCACCGCGACGACGTGGTCGCGGAGGTGCTCGTGCCGGCCGAGCCAGACCTCGCTCGAGGCGCCGCGGCCGATCTCACGCTCCAGCTTATAGTTGCCGATCTGGGCTGGGACGCTCATAGACAATGAATACGCAGAACGTTGAGCGCAGAGGCGCGCAGGTCGTCGCGGCACGGACCCGCATTATACAACGAGTACGCCGCCTTCGACCACTTGTTCTACGGGTTGCGCCCCGGGCCCGGCCGCGCGATCAGCCCTTATAGCCGCGCGGGTGGTTGCGGTGCCACTCCCAGGCCGAGCTGACGATCGACTCGAGGTCGCTGAAGCGAGGTTGCCAGCCCAGATCGCGGCGGATACTCTCTGAGGAGGCCACCAGGGTGGCGGGGTCGCCGGCGCGGCGCGGACCGACGACGTGGGGGATGGGGTGGCCGGTGACGCGGCGGGCCATCTCGATCACCTCCATCACGCTGAAGCCGCTGCCGTTGCCGAGGTTATAGCGCAGCGAGCCCAGCCGATCGAGGGCGCCCATGGCCAGGATATGGGCCTGGGCCAGGTCGACCACATGGATGTAGTCGCGCACGCAGGTGCCGTCGCGGGTCGGGTAATCGTCGCCGTAGATCGTGATGTGGGGGCGCTGGCCGAGGGCCACCTGCAGCACCAGGGGAATGAGGTGAGTCTCGGGGTCGTGATCCTCGCCGCGGCCGGGGGTGTCGCCGCTGGCATTGAAGTAGCGCAGGCAGGCGTAGCGCAGGCCGTAGATGCGCTCGAACCAGTGCAGCAGACGCTCGATAAAAAACTTCGACTCGCCGTAGGGCGAGCCGGGGACGATCTTGTTATCGGGCTCGATCGGCATGCGCTCGGGCTCGTCGAAGAGGTTGGCGGTCGAGGAGAGGATGAAGCGGCGGACGCCGGCCTCGACGGCGAACTCGAGCAGGTTGGCGGCGTTGACCAGATTGTCGCGCAGGTAGAGCAGGGGCTTCTGCATGCTCTCGCCGACCAGGGTGTAGGAGGCGAAGTGCATGATCCCGTCGATATCGCGGTGCTCGGCGAACAGCTCGGCGAGGGCCTGACGGTCGGCCAGGTCGGCCTGGACGAAGGTGGCCTCGGGGTGGACGGCGGCGGCGTGGCCCTGGTAGAGATTGTCGAGCACGACCACCTGATGGCCGGCGGCGAGCAGCTCGGCCGCGGTGATCGAGCCGATATAGCCGGCCCCGCCGGTAACGAGGATCTTCATCGGGGTTCCTCCCTCTCTGCGCCCTCGTCATCTGCCGGGTCGGACGGGGTCAGCGCGGGCGTGATATCACGGGCAAGAAGCTCGTCGTCGAGCGGCACAGGGGGCGCGGGCGTGAGCAAGGGTTGCGGCGGCGGTAGCGCCGGCTGGGCGGGCGCGGGGTCGAGCGAGGCCGGCACGGGGGCGTTGGCGATCTGCGCGCCCACGGCGTAGAGGGCCTGGATGCGGTGGCGGTTGAGGCAGACGAAGCCCCGGCTGATCGGCGCGCCCCCCTGCAGCGGGAAGATCGTCACATTGCTGAGCGAGATGAAGTCGTCGGTCATCTCGCCGAGCATCTCGACCAGCTCCATATCGGTGCGTTTATAGAAGTCGGCGCGCAGGGCGAAGGCCGCGGTGAAGAACATCATCGGCTGAGTATCGCGCGGCGGCGCGGGGGTCTGGAAGCCGGGCGGGGGCGGCGGCTCGCTGAGCGTAGCCACCAGCAGGGCGTCGCTCCAGTCGACCAGGATCTGGGGCACGCGCTGGGCGTGCTGGGGCTTGCCGAGGGGGCCTACGCTGGCCTCGCGCAGGGCGATGAAGCGGTGCAGCCTGCTGTTGAGGGCGTCGCTCACGCGCCTGTAGAGGGGCAGAGCGTAGCTGCCGGTGACCTGCAGAGCCGACGTGTAGACCTCGATCGTGAAGCTGTAGCTGTCACTCATTGGCGTCCTGCAGTGCTGTGGCTGCGCTCGGGCCCGCTGCCGCCACCAGGCGCGAGCGCTGCAAGCGCATCATCTCAGCCTCTCGAGGGTCTCCCAGAAGCCGGGGTAGCTCACATCGGCGCAGTGCGGGTCGCCGATGGTGGTCTCGCCCGTGGCGGCGAGGCTGGCGACGGCCCAGGCCATGGCCAGGCGGTGGTCGCCGTGGCTGTTGTGGGGGGCGCCGCGCAGAGCGGGCCGGCCGAGGCCGAGGATGCCCAGGCCGTCGGCGGTGCCCTCGACCTCGACGCCCATGGCGTCGAGGCCGGCGACCACAGTGGCGATGCGGTCGGTCTCCTTGGCCCGCAGCTCCTGGGCGTCGCGCACGATCGTCTCGCCGGTGGCGCAGGCGGCGGCCACGGCCAGGACGGGGATCTCGTCGATCAGACGCGGGATCAGCTCGCCGCCGATGACGGCCCCGCGCAGCTGCGACGAGCGCACCGTCACGTCGCCCACAGCCTCGCTGCCCTCGACGCGTAGATTGCTTATGTCAATATCGGCGCCCATGGCGCGCAGCACGTCGAGGGCGCCGGTGCGGGTCGGGTTGAGGCAGATGCCGGTGGTGGTCAGCTCGGCGTCGGGGTGAATGGCGGCCGCGACCCACCAGAAGGCGGCCGAGGAGGGGTCGCCCGGGACGCGCAGCGAGAGGGGCTCGAGCCGCTCGACGGGGCGGAGGGTGATCTGCTCGGGGGTGACACTCAGGTCGGCGCCCATTGCGGTGAGCATGAGTTCGGTGTGGTCGCGCGAGGCGATCTTGCCCGTGAGGGTGAGGGGGCCCTCGCCGCTGATCGCGGCCAGCAGGAGCGCCGACTTGACCTGAGCCGAGGCCACCGGCAGGGCGTAGCTGCCGCCCTTGAGGGTGGCGCCGCGCACGGCCAGGGGGGCCCGGTCGCCGTCGTCGCGGCCGTCGAGCTGGGCGCCCAGGGCCCGCAGGGGCGCGACGATGCGGCGCTGGGGGCGCGAGCGCAGCGAGGCGTCGCCGGTGAGCACGGCGAAGCGGGGCATCCCGGCGAGGAGGCCGGCGAGCAGGCGCAGGCTGGTGCCCGAGTTGCCGCAGTCGAGCACATCGGCGGGCTCGCGCAGGCCGCGCAGGCCGACCCCGCCGACGGTGACATCGCTGCCCTGACGGCGCACCTCGACCCCGAGGGCCTGCACACAGGCGATGGACGAGAGGCAGTCGGCGCCGGGGAGGAAGTTGGTCACGCTGGCGCCGCCGGCGGCCACGGCGTTGAAGATCACCGCACGGTGCGAGATCGACTTGTCGCCGGGGACGCTGATCGTGCCGCGCAGACGCTTCGGGGCGGTGAGGGTGATCTGTTCCATGAAGCTCAGCTCACTCGGGCGTAGTCAGCAGCTTATACCCGAAGCCGCGCTGAGTGACCAAGTAGCGCGGATGGGCGGGGTCGGGCTCGATGCGCTGGCGCAGCCTGTAGACCAGGGCGTCGATCGCATTGTAGTCGAACACCTCGTAGTCCCAGACCTGGCGGGCGATCTCGTCCTTGCTGATCACCTGGCCGCGCCGATTATAGAGCAACTCGAGGAGCTGGAACTCCTTGACCGTGAGGGGCGGCTGCAAGGTCGCGCCCCGGATGAGGACCTCTTTGGTGCGGCTGTCGACCCGCAGCTCTTCGCGGACGGCGCGGAGCAGCTCGGGGGGGAGCACGCCCTTGACCGTGGCCTCGGGGTCCTGGAAGACGATCACCGTATCGGCGATGATGATCTGATCCTGGTTGTGCAGATGGCAGAGACCCTCGACCCGCTCCTGGTTGAGGAAGGTGCCGTTGGTACTCTCGAGGTCGCGGACGGCGAAGCCCTCTTCGGTACGCTCGAGGCGGGCGTGACGACGCGACGCAAGGGGATGGTCGATCACAATATCGTTAGAGCCGTCGCGGCCAATCGTAATGAGCTCGCGATCCCATTCGAGCTCGCGATACTGGCCGTCCTGGCGCTTGACCATAAGCTTAGGCGCGGGGGCAGCGACCATGCCGGCGTTCCTCTTTTCATCCCTCACCCGACGCCCGGGCCGGGTGCCGTGCCGAGTAGTCCCTCGGCCTTTGAAACCCGTTGTGCGATGTGGTACAATCGCGGCAGTATGCCTGATTATACCATCAGGGCGACGAAAATACCACCAACGGCGACTGCGCCCGCCACCAGTCGCATCCGCCGCATCATCCTCCTGTCAGTTATGTATAACGTCTCGCCGGCGCGGTTTGTTCCGCCCCCCGCAGCGGCCGTGCGACAGCGTTAAGGCGAGGGCCCCTGTGACGAGCCTGATCGGACGCCGCCTTGGCCGCTATGAGATTCGCGGCGAGCTCGGTCGCGGCGGAATGGCCCGCGTCTACAGGGCCGTCGATCTGCAACTGCAACGCCAGGTGGCGCTCAAGATCCTGGCCGCCCAGCTGAGCCTCGACGAGGAGTTCGTGCGCCGCTTCGAGCGCGAGGCGAGCACGGCGGCCAACCTGCGCCACCCGGCAATCGTGACGATCTATGACGTCGGCGAGCAGGACGGCCTGTACTTCATCGCCATGGAGTGCATCAACGGGCGCAGTCTGCACCATATCCTCGAGGAGCGGGCCACCCTGGGCCTCGGCTACGCGATCAGCCTGCTCGACCCTGTGGCCCGCGCCCTCGACTACGCCCACGAGCAGAGCGCCGTCCACCGCGACATCAAGCCCCACAATATCCTGATCGACCGCGACGGGCGCGTGCTGCTGACCGATTTCGGCATCGCGCAGACCCCCGACTCGGACGGCGAGCGCCTGACCCGCACGGGGGTCTTTATGGGCACGCCCGAGTATATCTCGCCCGAGCAGGCCGAGGCCCGCCGCGTCGACGGGCGCAGCGACCTCTACTCGCTGGCCGTGGTGGCCTACGAGGTGATCACGGGCCGCGTGCCGTTCGCGGGGGCGACCCCCCAGCTGATCGTGGCCCACTCGCAGCTGCCCCCTCCCCCGCCGACCAGCGTGCTGGCCCACCTGCCGAGCGAGCTCGACGAGGTGCTGGCCCGGGCCCTCGCCAAGCGTCCCGAGCGCCGCTACCCCTCGGGCACCGCCTTCATCGAGGCCCTGCGCGCGGTGGCCGGCCGCTACGGCATCCCGATCGCCGGCCGCGAGCAGCTCGCCGGCCTGGCCGACGCCGCCGGCGCGCCCCCGGCCCCGCGCCTGCCCGAGCCCCTCCCGCCCGCGCCGCAGCGCCTGCGCCCGCCGCCCCCGCCCCGCGCCATGCAGCCCGCCGAGGCGCCGCCCGCGGCCTTCCCCCCGCTCAACAGCGCCGGCCAGCCCACGGCGCGCGAGCGAGCCGTGACGGCCCAGCCGGCGCCACAGCCCCGCCCGGCCCCGGCCGCGCGCCCACAAGCCCCGGGCGGCGCGTCACGCCCCCAGCCGGCGCCCTCGCGCCCATTGCGCGGCGACGCCGCCGGCGCGAGCCCGCTGCCACTGTTCATTATCGGCGGCCTCTTGGTCGCCGTGACCGTGGCCCTGCTGCTGGCCGTCGCCCAGGGTCTGGCCAGCCCCGGGCCCGCCTTTCCGACGCCCACGGCGCCCCCCCCGAGCTTCACGCCGACTCTGGCCCTGCCCACGGCCGCGCCGCCCACCGAGGCGCCCGGCCTGGTGGCGACTATGCTCCCCGTCGCCACGGCGACGCCGCTCGCTCCGTCGGCGACCCCCGAGGTTGTGCCGACGAGCCCGCCCGTACCCCCCACCCTGGCGCCTCAGCAGCCGACCCAACCGCCCCAGCCGCCCCCTACGCTCGAGCTGCTGCCCACTGTCACGCCCGAGCCGCCGACGCCCACGCTCGAGCTACCGACCCTTACGCCTGAGCCGACGGCGACCGAGACGCCCACCGCCACGCTGGAGCCCTCGCTCACGCCCACCGAAGAGACGCCGATCCTCGACAATACGCCGGCGGTGCAGACGCCGCTAGTGCCGTCACCCACCCCATAAGCCTATGCACGTCGCCTTCCTGATTATCGCCCACGCGCCCTACCTGCGCCGGGCCGGGCGCCGGCCCGTCGGCGAGGACGACCTGCACACGCTGATCGCCCAGGGCCTGCTGCCCCTGATCGAGATGCTGACCGACCTCCACGGCGCCGGGCTGGCCCCGCACATCGCCCTGGCCTGCTCGCCGCTGCTCAGCGAGCAGCTGGCCGATCCCGTGGTGCAGAAGCACTTCGTCGTCTGGATGGAGGAGCTGCTGGCGCGCCGCCAGGTGGCCCTGCGCTCGGCCGAGGCCGCGGGCGCGAGCCACGCCGCCTACCTCGAGGGCTTCTACCAGGAGTGGGGGCGGCAGCGCCTGCACGCCTTCGTCGAGCGCTTCGCCCGCGGGCTGCCCCAGAAGATCCGCGAGCTGGCGGCGGCGCGGGTGATCGAGCCCCTGGCCGGCGCGGCCAGCTACGCCTACCTGCCCCTGCTCGGCCGCGAGGAGTCGGCCCGCGCCCAGATCGAGCAGGGCCTCCTGCACACCACCAGGCTGCTCGGCCGCCCCGAGGGCCTCTGGCTGCCCGGCTGCGGCTGGCGCCCCGGCCTCGAGCAGATTGCGGCCGAGGTGGGCCTGCGCTATGTCGTGGCCGACCCCAGCAGCCTGCCGCCCGGCGCCAGCGCCCGGCCCCTGTGGGCCCTGCCCCGACGCCTGGCCGCGCTCTTCCCCGACGAGGCCGTGGCCCGCCACGTCTGGTCAGAAGAGCTGGGCTACCCCGGCGACCTGCTCTACCGCGACCCCGACGACCCGCGCGGCTACACCGCCCGCAGCGGCCAGCCCTACGACCCCTACCACGCCCTGCGCCGCGCCCAGGAGCATGCGACCCACTTCACCATGGCCCTGCTGGCCGAGGCAGCCCGCCGCCCCCCCGACGACCTGCTGCTGGTGCTGCTCGACGCAAGCCAGGTCGGACCGCGCTGGGTCGAAGGCCCGACCTGGCTTCAGGCGGTCCTGACCCTCTGCGCGACCCACGGCGAGCTGACGCTGACCACCCCGGGCGAGTATCTGCGGGCCCATCGGCCTCAGGCCGAGACGAGCCTGGTCGCCGGATCGTGGGCCGCGGGCGGGCACGGTGGCTGGCAAGGCGCCGAGGCCGAAGAGTACTGGCAGGCGCTCCACGTGGCCGAGGCCCGTATGGCCCAGCTGGCCGACCGCTTCCCGAGCGCCGAGGCCGAGCACGAACGGGTGCTCAACCAGGCCGCCCGCGAGCTGCTGCTGGCCCAGACCAGCGACTGGCCGGCCAGGCTCAGCGCGGGGGCCGCAGACGAGCAGACCGGGCGCTGGCGCACCTATCTGGCGCGCTTCGCCCAGCTTGCGGCTGCGGCCCAGCGGGCCCGGCTCGACGACGGCGACCTCTTTCTGCTCAACGAGCTCGAGGAGGAGGATGGGCCGTTCGTCAACCTGAACTACCGCATCTTCGCGCCGTAGGTAGATGGGGCAGACACCGTAGCCCGTAGGGGCAGACACCGTAGCCCGTAGGGGCAGACACACGGGTCTGCCCCTACGGGCGGTAACTCCTAGAATAGGGCGTTCGCGAGCCGGCGCCTGGCGGCGGGCACGAGGGGGTGCTCGTCGCCGAGGGCGGCGAAGAGGGCCAGGAGGGCCTTGCGGGCGCCGTCGTCGCGGAAGCCGCGGTCGCGCATGACGATCGCGAGCAGGTCTTCGATGGCGGGGCCGTACTGGCCGGCGAGGATGGCCGCGGCGCCCTGGCGGTAGCGCGCGTCGAGGTCGCCCTCGGGCTGGCCGCCGACCGCTGCGAGCAGTTCGGCCAGGGGCAGGGCCGCCTGGGCGCGGGCGAAGAGGGGCGAGCTGCCGGGCACCTGGCGCAGCGCCGCCGCGCCCTCGGCCTCGCCCTGGAGCAGCAGCAGCCGCCCGAGGCTGAAGAGGGCCTCGGCGTTGTCGGGCTCGTCGCCGAGGATGAGCCTGTAGCGGGCGGCGGCGCCCTGAGGGTCGTCGAGCTCGAGAGCCTTCGCGGCGTCGAGCAGAGAGCCGCCCTGCTCGGGGACGAAACGCTTGAGCCAGGCCCGTACCTGCGACTCGGGGAGGGCGCCGACGAACTGCTCGACGACTTTGCCCTCGTAGACCGCCATCACGGCGGGGATGCTCTGCACGCGGAAGGCCTGGGAGAGGCGCTGGTTCTCGTCGACGTTGACCTTGGCGAGGATCCATGCGCCGTTGGCCTCGGCGGCCAGACGCTCGAGGGTCGGGCCGAGGGTGCGGCACGGGCCGCACCAGGGCGCCCAGAAATCGATCACGATCGGCGTCTCGCGCGAGCGCTCGATCACCTCCTGCTGAAAGTTACGCTCGTTGACCTCGAGCACGCCCGCCGCCTTGGGAGCGGGTACCGTCTGCTGATTTGCACCAAGGATCATCGTGCACCTCCATGGATGGCTCTGCCACCACCCGGGTTCGCATACCCTCCCCCAGTATAGCAGAATTCAGCCGACGCCGTCATCAGAGGGTCATAAGAAAGCCGAGCAGCAGCTGGTTGAAGCGCTCGGGCTGCTCGAGGTTGGGCAGGTGGGCACAGTCGGGGAAGCGCTCGGTCCGGCAGTGGGGCACGCCCTGAGCCAGGATGGCGGCGGCGGCGGCCGTGGCGGCGGGGTCGAGCTCGCCGACGATGGCCAGGACGGGGGCTCGCACCTCGCCGAGGCGGCCGAGGGCGGGCGGGTCGAGGGGCTGGGGCGCGAAGCCCTCGCCCATCAGGTGGCTATGGGTCTGGTAGTTGCGCAGCGCCATGGCATAGACCTGCTGGCGCACGGCTTCGGCGGCGCGGCCCTCGGGCTGCAGTGGGCCGTCGACCCAGAGCCGCACATCGAGGGCGGCCACACGCTCGTGCTCGCCGGCGGCCTCGGCGGCCTCAGTGGCCTCCCACAGGGCGATCTCCTCGGGCTTGAAGAGCTCGTCCGGGGCCTCCCAGCCGCCGATGCCGCTGCAGACCCAGACGAGGCCGCTGACCCGCTCGGGATGCTCGATGGTGAAGTCGAGGGCGATCTGGCCGCCGCGCGAGCAGCCCACGACGACAGCTTTGGCCACGCCGAGGTGGTCGAGCAGGGCGGCCACATCCTGGCGGTTCGAGAAGGCGACCGGCTCGAAGCGGGTGCGGCCGAAGCCGCGGCAGTCGAAGCGGATGACGGTGTGGCTGGAGGCCAGTGCGGCCACCTGCGCGTCCCACATCGTGAGGTCGGCGATACCGGCGTGGATCAACACAACGGGCGATCCCTGGCCGACAACCTCGTAGTAGAGTTCGGCGCCGCTCACGGGGAGGTAGCCCGCTGTGCTGGGCTGAGTACTGGTCATTGCGCTCCTTCAGATAGTGATCGTTGACCTGGGTAGTCTACAGGCGAACACCTCAGGGGCGCTCCGTCTGAGGGAGGGGATTCAGCTCGATCTCTGCGCTCCGCGGCACGCCATAGCGGGCGAGGACGAGGCCGGCGAGGGCCAGGGTGACCGCGGTCATGAGCAGGCCCGACTCGGGCACCTGGGCCGTGCCAGCCAGCAGATCCGGTGTTATGCGCAGGTTGAGCAGGTTGGGCGCGGCGGTGTACTGGTACTGCAGCAGAAAGAGCTGGGTCAGATTCCAGGTCAGCGAGCAGCCGACGGCCCACATGAGCGAACGGGTCTGGATCACGGCGATCGACATTGTCACGCCGAAGAGCGCGGCATTGAACACACCCACCAGAAAGGTCGGCGAGGTCTCGTGGCTGAGCAGATGGATGAGGCTGAAGAGCAGCGCCGGGAGGATGATCGCCGGCACGAGGGGGAGGCGCCGGAGAAACTTGGGCAGCAGGTAGCCTCTGAAGAGGGCCTCCTCGAAAACAGCCATGGAGAGCAGGGCCAGACCCCAGATCGGGAGGAAGCGGAGCGTGAAGTTGATCGCGAAGGGGGTGGTGCTCAGGCTCAGCTCGCCGCGCGAGGCGAGCACGGTCAGGAGGGGGTAGATGGCGAAGGTGAGGGCGCCGGCGATAAGGCCCTCGCCGAAGAGCCTGAGGCCGCGCCGATCGAGGTGCAGCCCGAAGGCGCGCGGCCCCTCCTGGTGCAGCAGAAAGCGCACCCCGGCGACGATCAGGCAGAGGGCCAGGTAGATCAGTGTAGTTGTGAGACCGCTGATCAGCATCATAGCTCCGGATGTAAGCCAGGATGGAGGCTGATACTCAGGCGGGCGCAGCTGCCGCGAGGGCCGCCACAACGGCGACGATCAGGCGGCGCTCCTCGGCCTTGATGCGCTCGTGCAGGCTCGCGACGGTATCGTCGGCCTGAATAGGCACCTCGGCGCGGGCGAGCACGGGACCATCGTCGACGCGGGGGGTGACGCGGTGGACGGTGCAGCCGGTGATAGGCAGGCCACGGCTGAGGGCCTCGGGCACGACGTGGGCGCCGCGCAGTGCGGGAATGCGCAGGCCTCCGCTGGTCAGATAGGTCTCGCCGCCGTCGTCGGGAAGGAGGGCGGGGTGCTGGTTGATCACCCGATTGGGGAACCAGCTGAGGAAGGCGGGCGAGAGGACGCGCATAAAGCCCGCGAGCACCACCAGATCGGGCGTGAAGGCCGCCGTGATCGCGGCGAGGCGCTGCTCCCAGGCGGCCCTGGCGAGGTCACGGGCGGGGCCCCTCGGGGCGGCGGGCAGGGGCACGTGGGCGGCGGCGATGCCGCGGCCGAGGGCGCGCTGCAGGCCGTAGGCGTCGGCGCGGTCGCTGACCACAAGGGCGACCCTGGCCCCGAGGATACCGGCGTCCTCGGCGTCGAACAGGGCCTGCAAGTTCGAGCCAGAGCCGCTGAGCAGCACGGCAAGCTGATACGTCACTCCCGCCCGATATCCTTCCTGTAGTACTTCCCCTCGAACCTGATGCGCTCGGCGGCCTCGTACGCCCTGAGACGGGCGCGGGCGAGGGTCGAGCCGAGGCCGGTCACGCCGAGGACGCGCCCGCCGTTGGTGCAGAGACCCTGGGGGCTGATCGCGGTGCCGGCGTGGAAGACGAGCACCTGGTCGTCGTCGATCGCCTCGACGCCGCGGATAGGGTCGCCCTTGCGCGGGCGGCCCGGGTAGCCCTCGGCGCAAAGCACGACACAGACGGCGTAGCCACGGCGGCGGCGCAGCTTCTCGGGGTTGAGGCTGCCGACGGCGCACTCGTAGAGGGCCTCGAGGAAATCGCCCTCGAGCAGGGGCAGGATGGCCTGGGCCTCGGGGTCGCCGAAACGAGCGTTGAACTCGAGGACCTTCGGGCCGTCGGCGGTGAGCATAAGGCCGCCGTAGAGCACCCCGCGGAAGGGCGTGCCACGGGCGGCGAGCTCGTTGACCACGGGCTGCATACAGGTGCTGACGATCGACTCGAGCAGGGCCGTCGAGACGCCGTCGACCGGGGCGACCACGCCCATGCCGCCGGTATTGGGGCCGGTATCGCCCTCGCCGAAGCGCTTGTGGTCGCGGGCCGGGGGCAGAGCCAGCAGACGGCTGCCGTCGCAGAGGGCGAGGACCGAGACCTCGGGGCCCTGCAGGCGCTCCTCGAGCAGCAGGCGGTCGCCGGCGGGGGTGGCGCCGAGAGTCTCGATCGCGGCCAGGGTGGCGGGCAGATCGTCGGGCACGATCACGCCTTTGCCGAGGGCCAGGCCATCGGCCTTGACCACCCAGGGCTTGCCGCTCGCGCGAGCGAAGTCCGCGGCCGCGGCCGGGCTATCGAAGACGTGTGAGACGGCGGTGGGCACGCCAGCCGCCGCCATGACTTCCTTGGCAAACGACTTGCTGCTCTCGATGCGGGCGGCGGCGGCGGTCGGCCCGAAGGCCGGGATGCCGGCGGCCACAAAGTGGTCGACAATTCCATCTGCCAAGGGGTTGTCGGGACCCACCACCAGCAGATCGATGCGCTCGCGCTGGGCGAGATCGACGAGAGCCTCGGCGTCGCTGAGCGGGAACGGCACATTCTGGCCATGCCCGCCGGTGCCGGTGTTACCGGGTACGCTGAGGAGACGTCTGAGCCGGGGCGACTGGGCGATCTTCCAGGCCAAAGCATGTTCGCGGCCGCCCGATCCGATCAACAGAACGTTCATAACGAGGTGCGCTCTCCTTAGCCTTGCCGATGGGGCAAGTATAGCACAACCGCACGCCACGCCGCCCTGCTCTCACGCCGGGCGGGTAAACCCGCCGGCTAAGGCTACGCAGCCGCGTGCGCGGGCTCACCAAGCCACACAGGTGGTCTTCGTTCGGTCCAAAGCCACTTGACCGCGGGGGGGCTTGGGCGTACCCTTGGGTGGTAGCGATTCCGAGGCCGCGTCCTTAAGGAGCACCGTGAAGGGCAGCTACATCCTCGTCCTACAGCTCGAGCAGCCCGTCAGGGGGCTGAGCGTGGGCCGCCTCGGCAGCTTCGACTTTGCGCCTGGCTTCTACCTCTATGTAGGTAGCGCCTACGGCTCGGGCGGCATCGACGCGCGCCTGGCCTACCACCTGCGACGCCAGAAAGACCGGCCCCACTGGCATATCGACTATCTGCGGGCCGAGGCGCGCCTGCGCGAGGCCTGGGCCGTAGCCGGGGCCGAGCGCATGGAGTGTATCTGGTGCAAGGCCCTGAGCGAACTGCCGGGCGTCAGCATCCCCGTCCGCGGCTTCGGCTCGCGCGACACCGGCTGCCAGAGCCACCTCTTCTACCTGGCGCGGGCGCCCCACCCGAGCTTGCTGACCGGGGTCATCCTGGGGGCGGTGGAGAGCGGATCAGCCGCCGAGATGCAGATCGAGATCCACAGCTTCGACGGCGGATGAGGCTATAGTAAGGGCTATTGACAAGGCCTGAGGGCCAACGTATAGTGCAGAAGCGAAATTTTGGCATCTTTAAGAGTGAGCACAGTGTGATATGGGAGATAAACTAGTTATCGTCGAGTCGCCCGCAAAGGCGAAGACGATTCAAAAATACCTTGGCCGCGGCTACCGTGTAACGTCGAGCATGGGTCACGTGCGCGATCTGCCGAAGCGCGACCTCTCGATCGACGTCGAGCGCGACTTCGCGCCGGTCTACGAGGTCACCAAGCAGAAGGTCGTGAGCGAGCTGCGCGCGGCGGTCAAGTCCGCCGACGCAGTCTATCTGGCGACCGACCCCGACCGCGAGGGCGAGGCGATCGCCTGGCATATCACCGAGGCAGTGAACGTGCCGCGGCGCACCCCGATCCACCGGGTGGTCTTCCAGGAGATCACGCGCAACGCGGTGCAGCAGGCCATCCAGAACCCGCGCACGATCGACGAGAATCTGGTCAACGCCCAGCAGGCCAGGCGCGTCCTCGACCGGCTGGTGGGCTACCAGATCAGCCCGCTGCTGTGGGACAAAGTCAAGCGCGGCCTCTCGGCGGGGCGCGTGCAGTCTGTGGCCGTGCGCCTGATCGTCGAGCGCGAGCGCGAGGTCGAGGCCTTCGTCGCGGTTGAATATTGGACGATCGAGGCCGACCTGCTGAAGAGCGGCGGCGTGGCCCCGCGCGACGCCTTCAGGGCCGTGCTGATCGAGCGCGCCGGCAAGAAGCTCGACAAGTTCGCCGTCGCGAACCGCGAGCAGGCCGACACGATCGTGACCGACCTCGAGGGCGCCCGCTACGCAGTTCAGAAGGTGACGCGCAAAGACAAGCGCCGCGGGCCGGCGCCGCCCTTCACCACCTCGACCCTGCAGCAAGAGGCCGGGCGCAAGCTCGGCTTCAGCGCAAAAAAGACGATGACCCTGGCCCAACGGCTCTACGAGGGCATCGACGTCGGCGGCGAAGACGGCTCGGTCGGCCTGATCACCTATATGCGCACCGACAGCACCAACGTTGCCGCCGAGGCCCAGGCCGAGGCGCGCCAGCTGATCGGGTCGCGCTTCGGCCAGGAGTACCTGCCCGAGAAGCCCCCCGTCTACCGCACCAGGGCCAAGGGCGCCCAGGAGGCCCACGAGGCCATCCGCCCGACCAGCAGCGCCCGCACCCCCGAGGCGGTCGGCGGCAAGCTCGACCGCGACCTGGCCCGTCTCTACGATCTAATCTGGAAGCGCTTTATCGCCTCGCAGATGGCCCCGGCCGTCTTCGACAGCACTACGGTCGACATCGGCGCCTGGACGAAGGCCGGCCCCGCCGGCGATGCGCCCTATGTCTTCCGGGCCACCGGCTCGGTGCTGAAGTTCCCGGGCTTCCTGGCGGTCTATAATGTCAGCCTCGACGAGGGCGAAGAGGACGAGGACAGCGAGCGACGCCTCCCCCCCCTCGAGGAGCGCGACCCCTTGACCCTGACCCAGCTGCTGCCCATCCAGCACTTCACCGAGCCGCCCCCGCGCTACACCGAGGCCAGCCTGGTCAAGGAGCTCGAGCGTCTGGGCATCGGCAGGCCCTCGACCTACGCCTCGATCATCTCGACCATCCAGGAGCGCGAGTACGTCGAGCTGGCCGAGAAGAAGCTGTTGCCGACGACCCTGGGGCGCGTGGTCACCGACCTGCTGGTCGAGCACTTCCCCAAGATCGTCGATTACGACTTCACCTCGTCGCTCGAGCAGCAGCTCGACGATATCGCCGAGGGCGCCAAGGCCTGGGTGCCCGTGCTGCGCGACTTCTACGGCCCCTTCCAGCAGAATCTGGCCGACGCCCAGCGCCAGATGCGCAATGTCAAGCGCGAAGAGATCGTCACCGACCTGGCCTGCCCGAAGTGCCAGCAGGGCTTCCTGGCGATCAAGTTCGGCCGCAACGGCGAGTTCCTGGCCTGCACCCGCTATAACAAGGACGGCGGGCCCGAATCGTGCGACTTCAGCAGCGACTTCCACCGCGACGGCGAGGGCAACATCGTGCTCGATAAGGCTGCGGCCCCCGAGACCAGCGATGTGATGTGCAACCTCTGCGGGCGCCCGATGGTGATCAAGAAGAGCCGCTTCGGCCCCTTCCTGGGCTGCTCGGGCTACCCCGAGTGCAGCAATACACGCCGCCTCGGCAAAGACGGCAAGCCGGTGCCGCTGCCGCTGCCCACGGGCGTGAGCTGCCCCAAGTGCAACGAGGGCGAGCTGATGCAGCGCCGCGGGAAGTTCGGCCGGCCCTTCTTCGGCTGCTCGCGCTACCCGAAGTGCGAATACCTGACCAACAGCCTCGAAGAGCTGGCCCCGGTCGAGGCCACCGGCGAGCCGGTCGCCGCGTCGGCCAAGCCCGCCGCCAAGGCCCCCGCGGCCAAGCCCGCCGCAAAAGCCCCCGCGGCCAAGCCCGCCGCCAAGACACCTACGGCGAAGGCTCCGGCCAAGTCGAGCGCCAAGGCCCCCGCGACCAAGGCCACAGCCAAGCCAGCCGCCTCGACGGGCAAGGGCACGACCAAAAAGAGCGCCTGACAGCGTGGCGTGACCAGAGCCGAGCGGGGCCGGGCGTATTGCCCGGCCCCGTTGCTTTTCGCCGCGCCTCTATGGGGTCGACCGGCGAGCCTGATCGTTGCGGAGGCACAACCCTAGGGGCCACGGGGCGCTCTTGTGAGAATCGTCACATTCACGGGGCGAGGCCCGCCGTACGATGCACCCAACAAGACAAGCGACGGACCGCCCGAGGCCATCGGCGCGACCGGCCCGCCGCAGTCGGCAGCATCGTTACGGAGTATGACTATGCGAACCACACAGATCGGCACACGCGCGGCAGCCCTGGTAGCGTCCATAGCCCTGGCCGTCGGCCTCAGCGCCTGTAGCGACACCGCCCCCATCTTGCGCACGGCCCGCGCCATCGAAGGCCCTGCCGCCCCGGCAGCGCCCGCCGCCCCGGCAGTGGTCGCCCCGGCGGTGCAGCCCGCCGCCCCTGCCGCCACATCAGCGCCCGCCGCAGCGGCGACCCTGGGGAGCCTGGAGGTTCGCAGCTTCGAGATGGGCTTCGAGCCGGCCAGCCTGACGGTGAAGCAGCCGGGCCGCTACGCGGTGCGGCTGGTCAACACGGGGGCCCTGCCCCACGATATCACCTTCGACGACGGCACGCGCATCGTCGCCAACCCCGGCGCCACGGCCGAGGGCGAGGTGAGCATCCCCGCGACCGGCCAGGGCTTCGTCTGCGCGATCCCTGGCCACAAAGACGCCGGCATGGTGGGCCAGGTGCGGGTCGAGGGCCAGGCCGCCCCTGCGGCCAGCGCGGAGCACGACGGGCACGGCGGCGCGCCTGCGGCGACCTCGGTCGAGGCCGACCCCAACGCCCCCGCCCCGGTGCGCTACGACCCCGCCGCGCCGGCGCTGCTCGCGGGCGAGGTCCACGAGATCACCCTCGAGACGATCGAGAAGGAGATGGTGGTCGCCCCCGGCTTCGTGCAGAAGGTCTGGACCTTCGGCGGCACCGTCCCCGGCCCGGTGATCAGGGTCAAGGTGGGCGACACCGTGCGCATCCACCTGAAGAACCCGGCCGGCAGCGAGCTGCCCCACTCGGTCGACTTCCACGCGAGCATGGTGGCCCACAACGACGAGATGACCGACATCATGCCCGGCGAAGAGAAGATCTACGAGTGGAAGGCCAACTACGCGGGCGTCTGGATGTACCACTGCGGCACAGGCCCGGCCCTGCACCACATCGCCAATGGAATGTACGGGATGGTGATCGTCGAGCCGGCCGCCGGCCTGCCCCCGGTCGACAAGGAGTTCGCGATTGTGCAGAGCGAATGGTACCTCGGCCCCCAGGGCGAGGTGAGCAGCCTGGCGAAGGCCGCAGCCGCGGCGCCCTCCCCCGACTTCGTGCTCTTCAACGGCGTGGCCAATCAGTATAAGGATGGCCCGATCGCGGTGGGGACCGGCGAGCGCGTGCGGGTCTTCGTGCTCAACGCGGGGCCGAGTGTGGACAGCGCCTTCCACATCGTCGGCACAATCTTCGACACGGTGATCAAAGAGGGCGTGAAGCTCGAGCGCGGCAACGAGGGCAATTGGGGCTCGCAGGCGGTCGACCTGGCCCCCTCCCAGGGCGCGATCGTCGAGTTCACCTTCGCCGAGGACGGCAAGTACCCCATCGTCACCCACGCCTTCAACTTCGTCGGCCGCGGCGCCCTCGGCTTCTTCAAGGCCGGCGACGGCGACCCAAAGAATTAGGCGCGGACAACGAGCTTAGACAGTGGGCGGCTTGACGAACTGGGCGAGGCGCTGGCCGAGAGGCGCCGCCTCGGCCAGGGTGTGGAGGGTCTCGAGAGTAGCGGCGATGCGGCCCAGGTCAACCTGGGCCGCGGCGATCAGGGGCTCATTGGGCTGCTCGGCCGCCAGCAGAGCCAGGCAGGTGCGCGCCGCAAAGAGGGGCGAGTTGATCTCGTGGGCGACGGCGCCGGCCAGGGCGCTGAGGGCCGCCGGCTGGGGGGGCGGAGATGCGGCGGCGGCAAGCTGCTCGAGAAGGCGCTCGCGCTCCTCGTGCCAGCGCTCGCGCTCGTAGAGCCGGCCGAGGGCCAGGCCGGCGCAGCTGAGCAGCCCGGCGAGGGAGGGGTCGAGGACGACGCGCTCGGTGCTGAAGCACTCGCACACGGCGACCACGCGCCCGTCGGCGACGATGGGGAAGGCCAGCCAGGCGCGCACGCCCGCGGCCTCGGCCGCGTGGCGCCGGACGAAGCGGCGGTCGCGGGTCACGTCGGGGCTGAGCCCTGGCCGTCGGCGCGAAGCCACCTGGCCGATCAGGCCGCGCCCGCTGCGGAAGGTGGCCCGGCGGGTGGCCTCGAGGAAGGGCGCGAACTGCTCGGGCCGCTCGAGGTGCCAGATCGCCGCCGAGGTGAGGACCTGCTGGTCGTCGGCCGAGAGCTGATAGACGTGCCCGATCGGCCAGCCCAGCTCGGCGCAGAGCGTGTCGAGGACCTGCGCGAGGCCCGCGGCGACGGACTCGGCCTCGTTGGCGATGCGGGCGATTGCCTCGAGGGCGCGGACGAAGCTGTCGCGCGAGATCGCGGTGGTATCGCGCGGCGAGGCGCCGGCCCCCTGCTGAAAGATGATCGTCCGACCCTGAAAGCCTCTGGTCACGGCTGCACCTCACCGGCTCAGCAGAAGAGCCCCTGCATTCGCGCCTCCTAGATCGAGTTCATCATACCCTCATTCCTCGGCGCACACGATCGAGAACAGCTAACGCCCCGTTACCCAAACGCAACCCGGTCAAGCTTCGTAACCGAGTTATGCTCTTCGCCGCTCCCCGCGGCTGGGGGCACAGGGCCTCCGGCCCCGCAAGGGGTGGATGGTGAACCCTTGCTTTAGCCCGACTGAGGCTCGCCACCTGGGCTGCCGAAGGTATGGAGCCAGGCGAGCAGGGCGCTCAAACTCGCCGTGGCCAGGGCGATGCAGCTATCGGCGCCGCCATAGTAGACGTGGAGGGTGTCGCCATCTGCGGCGACGGTCACGCCGCAGGGGAAGACCACATTGCCCACATCGCCCGTGCGCTCGTAGGACTCCTCGGGCCCGAAGACCCAGCTATCGCCTCGAAGCAGGCAGCGCTCGGGGGTCGCCAGGTCGAAGAGAGCCAGGCCCAGGCGATAGATGCAGCCGGCCGGGGTGTTGCGCACCCCGTGGTAGATCATCAACCAGCCCTCCTCGGTCTCGATCGGCGGCGGCGAGAGCCCGATCTTGTTGGCGTCCCACCAGGCCCCAAGGCGCGCCTCGAGGATGGGCTTGTGGCTGCCCCAGTGGCGCAGGTCTGAGGAGTAGGAGATCCAGATGTGGGCCGCGGTCGGGCCGACCGGGCGGTGGATCAGGGCCCACGAGCCGCCGATGCGGTGCGGGAGCAGAGCGGCGTCTTTGTCCTCGGGCTGCATCACCACGCCGAAGTGCTCGAAGCTGCGGAAGTCCTCGGTGAGGGCCAGCGAGACGCCGGGGCCGCCGCGGGCGTACGAGGTGTAGACCACGGCGTAGCGGCCGAGCTCGGGCACGAAGGTGATGCGCGGATCCTCAATGCCCCAGAGCTCCTCGGGCCGCTGCTCGGGGTCGGCCACGAGGGTGGGCTGCGGGTCGATCTGCCAGCCGTCCACGCCATTGGCCGAGCGCGCGGCGCAGAGGTGCGAGTGGCCGCGGCGATCCTCGGCCCGGCAGAGCAGCAGGGTCGTGCCGTCGAGCAGACGCGTCGCGCCGGGGTTGAAGACCGTATGGACCGGGTAGGGCCATTCGGCGGCGGTCAGGATCGGGTTGCCGCGATGGCGATGGAAAAGCGTCGCATAGTGTTCGGTCACACTGTCTCCTCTGAGCGTTGAGCGGGCCGCGCCACCTGCGCGTAGACCCGCAGATAATCATCGACCATGCGCCCCTGGCTGAAGCGGGCCGCCACGTGGGCCCGAATCGCGGCGCGGTCGAGCGCCGGCGCGGCTTCGACTGCGGCGACGGCGGCTTCCAGGTCGTCCACGACCCAGCCGCTGCGGCCGTGGCTCACCAGCTCGGGCACCGAGCCGCGGTTGGTGGCGATCACCGGGGTGCCGCAGGCCATTGCCTCGACCATGCTCAGGCCGAACGGCTCGTCGAAGTTGATCAGGTGGAGCAGGGCGCAGGCGCCGCCCAGCAGGGCGTCGCGCTCGGCGGGGCCGACCGAGCCGACGTAGCGCACGCGGTCGCCGTCGAGGTGCGGGGCCACCCGCTCGGCGAAGTAGCCCTCGTCCTGAATAATGCCGGCAATAATCAGGCGCCGCCCCGCACGGCGGGCCACCTCGATCGCCTCGGCGGCCCCCTTGTCGGGGTGGATGCGCCCGAAGAACAGCAGGTAGTCACCAGCCTCACGGCGCAGCGTGAACTCCTCGAGCCTGATGCCGTGGTAGACCGTCGCGACATAGCGCAGGCTGGGGTGGCGGTCGGCCTGGCTGATCGCCACATAGTGCCCCGAGCGGTTGTAGCGCTGGTAGACCGGCAAAATGCGCTCGGACGAGAGGCCGTGCAGCGTGGTGAGCACGGGCGTCGCCACCAGCTCGCTGTACGAGAGGGGCAGAAAGTCGAAGTGGTTGTGGATCAGGTCGAACTCGGCGGCCCGCTCGAAGAGGGCGGCGATGTGCAGGCACTCCCACACCTTCGCGTCGAGGGGCGGCTCCTCGGCGTAGGGTCGCGGGCAGACCGCCGCCAGGCGCGCGCCGGTGAGCGAGTCGGCGGTCGCGAACAGGGTCACATCGACCCCGCGCGCGACCAGGCCCTCGGTCAGCAGCGACACGACGCGCTCCCAGGGGCCATAGTGGCGCGGCGGCACGCGCCAGGCGATCGGAGCCAGCATGGCTACCCTCATCGGCGCGCACCGTTGCGCAGCACCGGCACGCCGCCGCGTTCGATCGCGGCGACGCCGGCGCGGGCCGGCAGGGCGGCCGCCGGGGCGGCGCCGGGGCGCAGGGCGAGCAGGGCGAGCAGGAAGGCCAGAGTCGACTCGGCGCCCTGGTTCTGATTGACGCGATCGGCGAGGAGCCCGTCGCGACAGCCGCCGGTGGTCGGGTCGTAGAGCGAGAGCCCAAGGTCGTTGCGCCCGAGGAACCAGTCGAAGGCCCGCCTGGCCTCGGCCAGCCAGCGCCCCTCGCCGCTGATGCGGTGGGCGTCGAGGGCGGCGAGCACCATGGCGTGGGCCTCGAGGGGCTGCTGGTCGAAGCGGGCCGGGGCCTCGCCGCGCCTGGCGAAGCCGTGACAGCCGACCGGGGCGAAGTGGCCCGCCTCGGCGCGCTGCAGCTCTGCCAGCCAGGCCAGGGCCTCGAGCCCGGCCTCGCGCATGGCGGGGTCGTCGAGGCGCTCGCCGCTGAGCAGGAGGGCGTGGGGCAGCACGGCATTGTCATAGGTGAGCCGCTCGGCGAACCAGCGCCAGTCGTCGCTGCGGTGCTGCTGATAGAGGGCCATGAGGCGCCCCGCGAGGTGGCGCATCGCGCCCTGGGCGACCTGGTCGCCATCGGCTCGCCCCAGGTAGGCGTGAAGGCCCAGCAGCGCGAAGGCCGCGGGCCGCGGGTGCTCGAAGGCGAGGGTCGCGGGGAGAGCCCGCTCGAAGAGCATGCCGGCTACGCCAATCAGCGAGGGGCTGGCCGAGCGGCCCAGGGCCGTGCCCAGGGCCCAGAGCGCCCGGGCGTGACTATCCTCTGAGCCCTCGGCCTCGAGCCAGCGCCGGTCGTAGGCCATGAAGTTGCGGAAACGGCCCGCCTGCGGGTTGAAGGCGTGCCAGAGAAAGCCCAGGTAGCGGGTAGCGAGAGCCTCGGCCTCGGGGGCGCCGCTCTCCTCGAGCTTCACGGCGGCGATCAGGGCGCGAGCGTTGTCGTCGGTGGTGTAGCCCTCGTTGGCATTCGGGACGGCCAGCACGGCGTGCTGCACGATCCCGGTGTCGTCGGTCAGGCGCCGCAGGTGGTCGAGGCTCAGCTCGGGCAGCGCCGGCTCGCGCCGGCCGGTCAGCTGGACGCGCTGGGCAACCCTGGCGCTCAGGCGGTGCTCGTCGCGCGCGCGCGCGAAGGACTCGAGGTAGCGCTCGGCGACGCGGGGCCAGGTCATGGCGCGGCCGAGCAGGTAGGCGCTCTTGCGCATAGCGTGGCGGGCGGCCTCGTCGTCGAGCAGGGCGATCACCCGCGCGCTGATCGCCGCCGGGTCGTGGAACGGTACGAGCATGCCGCGCCCGTCGGCCAGCATCTCCTCGGCGTACCAGTAGGGCGTCGAGATCACGGCCTTGCCCGCACCGACGGCGTAGGCCAGGGTGCCCGAGACAATCTGGGCCGGGTTCAGGTAGGGGGTGATATAGATGTCGGCCGCGCCGATGAAGCGTACCAGCTCGTCAAGCGCGACAAACTGGTCGTAGAAGTTGACGCTGCCCTCGACGCCCAACTCGCGGGCTAACTGCACGAGCTCGAGGCGGTAGCGCTCGCCCTCATACTGGCGCACGTGGGGGTGGGTAGCGCCGAGGACCAGATAGACCACATTGGGGTGGCGGGCCAGGATGGCGGGCATGGCCGCGATCACGTCCTCGATACCCTTGTTGCGCGAGAGCAACCCGAAGGTGAGGATGACGATCTTGCCCTCGGCGCCGAACTGGTCTTTATCGAAGCTGGAGTCGAGGAAGGGCACGTCGGGGATGCCATGGGGAATACAGTCGATCTTCGCGGCGGGCACGCCGTAGACCTCGCGCAGATAGTGGGCGCCGCGCTCGCTCATCACCACCAGGCGATCCGAGAGCCGGGCCAGCTCGGTCAGCACCTTGCGCTGCTGCTGGTCGGGCTGCGCCAGGATGGTGTGCAGGGTGGTGACGACGGGGGCGCGCAAGGTGCGCAGCAGGGCCAGCAGATAGTCGCCCGAGGCGCCGCCATAGATGCCGTACTCGTGCTGGACGGAGACCACGTCGGCGTTGGCCAGGTTGAGGCTGTCGGCGGCGCGCCCATAGGCGCCCCGGTCGTGCTGATCGAGGGCGAAGCGCACCTGGGCGGGGTAGGCGTAGCCGGCCGGGGTGTCATTCATGGCCAGGGCGAAGACCTCGGCCTGCGGCGCCGAAGCGGCGAGGGCGGCGACGAGGTCGGTGGTGTAGGTGGCGATGCCGCACTGACGTGGCAGGTGGTTGCCAATCACGGCGATCTTGTTGAGAGAGGGCGCTGTCTGGTCGCTCATCGGACCTCACTTTCGGTGGCAGTCCTATCTGAGGCCATGGTCAAAGACGCCTCGCCCCCGGCCGGTCGAGCAACCGACGGGGACGCACGCCTATGCTCGCGAGGCAGGGGGGCCTGCGCTCACGGAGACCTGGGTGTCAGGCAGGTGTTGGGGCGAAAGGGCCGGACATGATTGCGCGGGGGGCGGCGCAGCGAGGCGCCGGCGCGCTGTGAGTGGTAGCCCACTATACCACAGGTGGGCCTGGCACGGGGCGAGCAATCTCCAGGTGTAACGCCGGACAGGGGTCGTGAAAGCCCCGGCGGTCGTTAAACTGTGTTATGCTGCGAGCTACCAGAGGCCCGACCTCTCAGCCCCCCCTCATGATCCTCCCCGGATGCGAGCCCGATACGATTCGCCGCGACAATCCCGCACCGCTCGAGCTCGGGCGCCGTGAGGAGGGACGAATGCTTTTTCTTGTCTGGTACGATCCGAACGTAGCCCACACGGTCACCGAAAAGATTCAGGACGCGGTCGCCGCCTATAACAAGCGCTTCGCCGCAGCCCCCAACCTCGTGCTGGTCAGCGGGACGGACACCGCCGAGCTCGACGGCATCGAGGTGCGCAGCGCGCGCACGGTGCAGCCCCACCATTACTGGGTGGGCCGCAGCGACGACCCGACCGCGGTCTCGATCCTCGACCAGGAGGGGCCGGCCCTGAAGCCGATCGAGCAAACGGCCGACTGAGCCGGGGCCGCTGTAACAATCGTGCCGCCCGCCGAGACTGTCAGCCATAGGCTTGAGCAGAGCGGCGTTATACGAAAGGCAGCAGGGTTATGCAGCAGCCCATTTTCGGCTTCTTCGGCGATCTCGAGCAGGCTCGCCGGGCCGTCGACCGCGTTACGGCGAGCGGCGTCGCGCCGACGGCCGTCACCGTCCACGTCGCCCCCGCGCCTGCGAGCGCCGCGGCCGACCACGTCGGCAGCTTCGCCGACAGCGGCCCCCACCAGCACACGCCCGAGCGC
>CAZKTU010000002.1:29133-36451 GCA_964555675.1 uncultured Oscillochloris sp. | reverse complement strand
CAGCACACGCCCGAGCGCGACCACGTCGGCACCTTCGCGCAGACCGAGCGCAGCGCCGGGCTCATGCGCCAGCTCGAGCACGAGCTGCGGGCGGCGGGGCTGAGCGACGAAGCCGCGCGCGAGGCCGCGACACGCGTGACCGGCGGGTCGGTGCTCGTCGTGGTGCAAGCGACGAGCGAGCAGGCGCCCGAGGTCACCGCTTCGCTGGCTAGCTAGTACAGCTCGACGGAAGCCTCCCCGATCCTGGCGACGGGCCCCAGACGACAGCCGAGCATGGATGTCGGGGCGCAGCACACTGCGCCCCTACTACAGGCCGACGACCGAGCAAACGGTTGGCTTTCTCGCGGGAGGTACCGGAGGGCCATCAGGGCGTCGCGCAGGGCTCGCCGCTAATGGTTTCGCGCTCAGCGCACGAGAGCGCGGGCACATAGCGCCGATCCTCCACCCAGGCTAGCAGCTCGGGCAACGGATCAACACGCCAGCGCCGCACCGGCTCACCATACGCCAGGCTCAAGAGGGTCCGCCCATCGGGCGAGAAGCTCACCGAGCGCACGGTTGCACGCGACCCGACAAAGCGCCGGAGCCGAACCCCGCTGGCCACATCCCAGATACTCGCGGCACTATCGCTCGAGCCTACGGCCAGCAGACGCCCATCGGCACTGAAGGCCAGGGCCTCAATGCCTGCGGCGTGGCCAGCCAGCTGTGTTAGCTCGGCACCAGCCGAGCGATCGAGCACGACAAGGGCTCCCCGCGCGCCGCCGATCGCCAGGCGGCGCCCATCGTGCGCAAAGGCCAAACGAATAGCCGCCTCGGTCATGGCGCTGCTGCGCGAGCGCTCGTGGAGGTCGACGCCGTCGAGCAGATAGACCTGGCCTGTATTGTCGCCCACAGCGATGCTGTCGCCCGCGGGGCTGAAGACGAGATCAGCGCCCTGCAGGCCGGGTAACTCGGCCAAGAGGCCGCCATCGGCGACCCTGAGCAGCAGCACGCGCTCGCCCTCGGCGATCGCGACCCGGGCACCGTCAGGACTGAGGTCGGCGCTGATGATCGGGCTAGAAGCGGCCCGATACTCCAGCAGAACCGCACCTGTATCCCGCGCGAACACACGCAGCCGACTAAAGGGGGGCGCGCCGTCCACCAGCAGCGCTACGCCGGCGGCTGCCCGGAGTTGACCAGGCGAGGTTACGCCGCCGGCCAGCCTGACCCCACCGCGTGGCGCGCCGAGCGTGGCATCAAGCTCCTGGAGCATGCCATCACTTACGAGCAGCGCACCTGCGGCGCCCGGCAGTGGCGCGAATAGTTCGGCAGCGAGGGTCGGCCCGCTCAGGGCAGGGTGCTCCTCGAGATCCCAGAGTCTTACGGCGGCCTCGCGCCCGTCGGCCGAGAACAGGCTGCGGCCATCAGGCCCAAAAGCAAGGGCCACGACCTGCTGGCCCTGAGGGGCTTCGCGCAGATTGACGATCAGCTGTTGGTTGGCGAGGTCCCACACGGCAATGCGTCCGTCACTGGCGGCGGCGGCCAGCCGATCGCCCGCCGTGCTGACCGCAAGCCGGCTGACGGGCTGATCGCCGACCGGCAAGACGCCGATCTGGCTGCCGTCCTCCAGCTTCCAGCGCACGATCGCCCCAGCGACAGCGGCGAGGGCCTCGCGACGCCCTTCGACCGCGACAATGGCGACGTCCGCGACCCCAGGCGCGGGCTGAAACCAGAGCTCGCGCCCGCCGGCAAGCTCCCAGAGGCGCACGCCGTCGTCCCCGCCGCTCAGAGCCATGGTCCCATCAGGGCTCACGGCGATCGCCCTGACCGCACCCTGATGCCCGCTCAGCGTCAGCAACTCGCGCCCGCCAGCGAGCTCCCAGAGACGTAGCGTGCGGTCATCGGCGGCCGAGAGGGCCCGCTGCCCATCGGGAAGGGCGGCAACGGCGAGCACAATCGCCCGGTGGCCACGCATCACGGCTAGCGGTTGCCCCGAGGCCAGATTCCAGAGGCGCACGGCGCCGTCATCACCGCCGGTCAGGATACGCCCGCCGTCGACGAAGGCGAGCGTGGCGACGCCATCGCCTGTGACCCGCAGCTGCTGCTGCAGCTCACTCTCTGCGAGGTTCCACTGGCTGATCAGCCCGTCACCCTCAGCGAGCAGCACGCTGCGGCCATCAGGGCTCAGAGCGGCGGCGCGGAGCTGGCCCGACGGCGATGGGATGCGCCTGAACGTACCCGGCTGGTAGGCGGCGTCGGCCAGAGTCGCCTCGAGCTCAGGGCCAGTGACCCCGGTCTGCCCGGCCGCCAACGCGAGCGCCAGGGCGCGCTCGCGCTCGCCCGCGCTCAGGGCTGCCCGTGCGCCCGAGACAAGGGCCAGATCGCGGATACGCTCGGCCCGCTGCATTGAAATGATGCTCATCACGCCGACCAGCCCCGCGAGCAGCGCAAAGACTGCGACCAGGCTCCAGGCAAGGAGCAGCCCCCGCCGGGCGTAGCGCTCGCTGGCCCTGATGAAGATGAGCTCGGCGGAAGTGAGCGTGCCGGAAGCGCGCAGCTCGAGCGCCTCGGCCAGCTGGACGCCCCGATACAGGTGTGCATTCTGCCCGCCACCCGCCTTCCAGACGGCGGCCGCTTCGGTGAGGCGGTTGCGCCGCCGCCGCAGCTCCTGGCCGGCGTTGACCCACGCTTCCACCTTCGGCCATGCGCGCAGCAGGACTTCGTGGGCTAGCTCGTAGGCATTCTCGTGGGCGACGATCAGGCGCGCTGCGTCGAGCGAGTGGATGACCCTTTCGGCCGTGGGGACGCGGGTCAGCAGCTCGGCGCGAGTCAGGCGCCGCCGTTGAAGAGACATGGAAGGGCTGCTCGCGGCCGTAGGATCGAAGTTGACCAACTCGACCACGACGCGCTCGATCAACGCCTGGTCGGCGTGGCTGCTCAGGTTGTACAGGCCATCGGCGGTACGCGCGATCGCCTTGGCGATGCCCCCGATCGCTTCGTAGTCGGCGAGGCGCAGCCAGCGACCGCGGCGGCCCTCCCAGAGAGCGCGCAAGGTATGCTGCAGCAGCGGCATCGGCCAGCGCTCGGCCGCGACATCGGCGAAAATTCGTTCGCCCAGTCGATCCTCGAGCTGCAGAAAGGCCGCCCGGGCCTGGAGCTCGACCACCGAGCGCAGCTGCGCCGGGGTCAGGGGGTTGATCAGTTCGAGCCGCGGGCCAGAGAGCCAGGGCTCCAGCGTGGGGTAACGACAGAGGTCGGCGCGGTAATCATCGCGAAAGGCAAGGATGGTCGGCACCCCGACCGCAGCGAGCGCCTCGGCAAAGGCGCGACGACGCCCCTCGTCATCGCAGAGCGTAAAGAGCTCTTCGCCCTGGTCTACGATCAGCAGGGCGGGGCCGCCGGCAAGGCCGGCGAGCGCTGTCGCAAGGGCGGCCGGCGGGTCGAGGCCCGGGCGAAGGCTGCGCACCTCGAGCCCGTCGAAGCTATCCCGCAAGGCCGGGACGATCCCGGCATGGGCCAGTGATGACTTGCCCGCGCCACTCGGCCCGCCAATGGCCAGAAGGTGCGCCTCATTCACCCGGATCGCGGCCTGCATGCGCGGCACGAGCCTGGCGAGCTCTTGCTCGCGCCCGAAGAAGAAGTCGCGCCCGTCGTCCCGGAACGGCTCCAGCCCTGGAAAGGGGCAGCGCTCGCTATCGGGCAGCTCGGGCGCTGCGTCGACAAGCTCGTTGAGGCTGAGCCCGAGCAGTTCGTCGCTCAGCTGGTTGAGCGCCGCAAAGGTCTGCTGTGCGAGCGGCTGCCTGAGCGCAACCGGGTCTGTGCCATAGCTGCGCAGCGCTTGCGCCTGGCGCTGTACTTCCCCGAGCAAGGCGGGCGCTCGCGCTACGACTTGCTGCTCGAGCTTCGACACAGCGAGCGCGAGTTCGTCGGCGCGCAGGTCGCGCTCGAGCGGCCGCGAGACAAGCGGCCGCTCGGGGTCACAGGTGAGACAGATGGGCACACCGGCATCAGCGCGTCCGGCAAGGTCGATCAGCGCGGCGCTTAGGGCCAGGTCGGGATGCCGGTACTCGCGCAGCTGCTGGTAGAAGCTGCGGCTCAGCAGTTCGGCGCTCGCGACCGAGATCGGGCCGGCCATGGCGATCACTGCCGGGATCCCCAGACTGCGCACCAACTCCTGGGCGAGGCCATCGAGGCTGGTGCTCGCGGCGGCGCTCTCGCAGGCGGCCAGGAAGATCAGGTGAGGCAGGCGTTGGAGCTCGGCCAGTGGGCTGAGAGCTGCGATCAGGGCCGCGGCCGTAATCGGCGCCGCAGCGTCGGGGTTGTCGTCGCGCCCCAGATAGATCGCCGGCCCGCCGCTGACCTGACGCCCGTGGCAGACCAGGTGTAGGATCGGGTAAGTGTTGCTGCGCAGAGTCGTAACCAGCGCCTTGAGCCCTGGCCGCTCGAGCACCACGCTGGGTATGGGCTCGAGCCCGGCCCGCGCCGCGCCGACGGCCGCCGCCACGTCGAAGGGCTTGAGCCGGTAGCTCTCCAGGTCGCGCGGGCTGCTGACCACCACAAGAGCCCGCAGGTCTTGCGGACCGATTCGCGGGAAATAGTCAAGGGCCGAGCTCGGCACGTAGGCGGCGTAGGTCAGCCCCGGTCGGCCGGCGAGGGGACGCCAGAGATCCGCGTCGCCAAGGGGGGCGTGCAGGCGATCCCAGCGCAGCGAGCGAAGCAGGGGATCCTGGACGGTGAGCAGGATTCGCAGTGACTGCCCTGCCTGGGGCAGGGCGCGCACGAAGCCGTCGCGAATACGCTCGCGGAAGAGCGCCCGCCCAAGGGCCGTTCCGTAGGCGGCGGGGTCTGAGTCCAGGGCGGTCAGCTCGTCGAGGGCCAACTGCAGCAGGCCAGCGGTGCGCTGGAGCCGCTGGCCGGGGATGGAGAGGTCGGCTGTGAGCGGGTAACCGCTCTGGGGGTGGCCGACCTGCACCGTGATGATCAGACTACCGCTCATCGCCTGCGCCGCCCAATGCGACGCCAGAGGGCAGCGGCGAAGCCAACAGGCAGCACGAGGGCGAAGCCGCACAGGGCCGCACCGGGGCCGGGTGCGACCGGAGTGGGGGCGCTCTGACCGTCGGCGGGCGGCGCGACACCGCCGGCGGGCGCGGGCGTGGCTGTCGGCGGGGCGAAGGTTGGTGCCGGCGTGGCTGTCGGCGGGGCGAGGGTTGGTGCCGGCGTGGCTGTCGGCGGGGCGGGCGTAGCTGTCGGCTCGGGCAGAGCGAAGCGGGCAGCGCCGGCGCTGGGGTCGCCGCTCAGGGTGAAGGCCGCCCAATAGTAGGGGTTGGCATAGTCCTCGCTCTGGCGCAGCTCTTCCTGGGCCATGCGCAGCGCCTCGGCGCGGCCCACACCGTCGCGCTGCCAGGCCCGGTAGAATGCGGCCATGAGCTGGCTTGTGGCCTGGTCATCGACCAGCCAGAGCGTGCTGATCACGGCGGGGGCGCCTGCGGTGAAGAAGGCCCGCGTCAGACCCAGCAGCTCATCGCCGCCCGAGAGCTCGCCCAGATTGCTTTCGCAGGCGCTGAGGGTTACCAACTCGCTCTGCCGCAGGTCGAGGGTCAGCACCTCGCCGGCGGTGAGGGCGCCGTCTTCGCCGCTGCCAGGGGTCAGATAGATCGCGCTGTCGAGGGGGCTGGTTGCGCTGTAGACGCCGTGGGCGGCCAGATGCAGCACCGTCGAGGCGGCAGCCTGGTCACGCAGCCTGAGCTCGCTGGCCTCGCGGCCCGTCCACTCCTGCTGTCCGAGAGTCGCCGCCACGGCGGCAGCCTCGTCTGCGGCCGCGCGCAGGCCGCCCAGCCCCGCAAGCCCGGGGACGGGATTACCGAAGATGAGCGCCGCAGTTGGGCCTACGCCGTCGCCGCCATTGGCGCGGATCGCCGGCAGCGCGCTGGCCGAGGGGAGCTGGAAGAGCGTGTAGCGCCCTCCAAAGTAGCTGGCCCCATCGCTCAGGGCCGCGAAGGGCACCTTGTGCAGGGTCTGATGCGGGATGATCCCCACCAGTGGCGTTCTGAGCTCCAGGTCGGCCACCAGCATGCGGTGCAGATCGACCAGGGCCTGAGGATGGAGCGTCTCGAGCGACGACCAGCCCTGACTCCGCAGGCGCTCGAGGGCGTCGCCGATAGCAGCGGGGGTGGCCTCAGGCAGGGCTACGGCGGTAACGTCGTCGCGGGTGATGACGAAGGCGATCGCACCCTGGAGGCCGGGCGTACGGGGATCGAACTGATAGTAGGAGACAAGGGTCGTATCGGGCTGCAGCTCCTGCTGGGTCTGCGCCAGGCTCAGCGCATCCTCGGCGGTGGTCACCAGGGCCTTCAGACGCTCGTCGGCCGCACCGAGCTCAGTGAGCACCGCGGCGTAGCGAGCCTCGGCCCGAGCCAGTTGCCCCCGAGAGGTCTGCTCGAGCTGCGGGTTGGGCGGTGTGAGGGCTTCGGCCTGCACTACCTGGTCGGCGGTGGCGGCAAGGAGGAAGGCGGCCTTGCGCTCGCGGTCGAGTAAGGCGGCCGCGGTAGGATCGTCGGCGCGCAGCGAGGCGGCGCGCAGCGTATCGAGGAAAAGGCGCGCGCGACCACGCTCGGTGATCGCAAAGGCCTCGGCGATGTCGCCACGGCTGAAGGCTAGTCCGGCGGCCAGGTTATAGACATCGGCAAAGGGCGCGAGGCTGCCGCCCAGGCTTGCGGCGGTGGTAGGGCCGCCCATGCCTGCGCCGACCGCGACCTGAGCAGCGCCACCGTCGTCGATCGCCTGAACCTGGTCGAGAATAGCCATTGCCTCAGCGTAATGAGCGGCCGCGGCCTCGCCATTGCCGAGCAACTGCTCGGTATAGCCGAGCTGGGTGAGGATCGAGGGCAAGCTACGGCGCTGACCGAGGGCCCGCAGGCGGCCCTCGGCGCTCTCGAAGCGCTCCAGCGCCTCGGAGTAGGCTTCGCGATCATAGGCCACCATCCCCAGATTGTTCTCGACGGCGGCCGCCATTACCGCCGATGGCGCAGCGGTAAAAGCGCCCCCCGCGCCCTCGCCGGCGTCGAGCCGCGCGAGAGCCTCGCTCAGCAGGGCCTCGGCGCGGGTGAGATCGCCCGAGCGACGCGCGATCTCGCCGCGGTTGTTCAGAGCCACCGGGGCCAGGATCGTGGCCAGCTGAGGCCCGATACGGCCGCCGAGCAGCATCGTGGTGATGATGCCGCCAAATCCCTGAGCGCCCGCGCAGGGCCCACTGGCTGCGCCAAGTAGCCCGCCAAGCAGTTCGCCCAGAGCCTCGGGCGGGATGGCGCCGTCGAGACCCTGGCCCTCGTCGGTGCCCTGATCG
>CAZKTU010000002.1:26719-29033 GCA_964555675.1 uncultured Oscillochloris sp. | reverse complement strand
TGACCCAAGAGCTCAGCGAGGGCGGCACCCTCGTCGGCGCCCTGATCGCCGGGCTGCGTCCCGCCGACCAGCTGATCGAGCAACCCGGCCCTGGCGCTGTCTTCTGCTACTGGCGCTTTTGCAGCCTGTTCCTCAAGCATCGTCAGCGCTGCGGCGACCTGCTCATCGGCGGTCTCGAACTGATCCGTGATCGCTAGAACTGCGCCGATGTTATTCAGGGTCACGGCCTCGGCGATCGGCTTGATATCCTGGGGAAGCCAGCAGGCTTCCTGACGGGTCAGGGCGAGGGCGGCCTCGAGCTCGGCAAGTGCGTCGTCGGCGCGGCCTCTGGCCATGAGGATCGCCGCGCGCCCATAGCGGGCAGTCCAGGTCATCTGTACGTCGTCGATCTGCACGAAGGCATCGCGGGCGATCGTATAAGCCTCCAGGGCTGTACTGAAATCACCGGCGCCCTGGTAGAGGATCCCGCTATAGAGCGCGCATTTGCCGAGCTCTTCGAGGTCGGGATCGGGCGCCGCCTGCAGCGCCGCCAGGGCCAGATCGAGCTCGTCGGCAGCATCGACGGTTCGCCCAGAGAGCTGGGTTGAAAGCAAAATGTTGTCGCAGGCGGCGGCCGTCGCGCCCTGGGCAAGCGGGGCGGCCGCCCGCGCGATCGGGGCGGGAGCGAGGCCAAAGCCCAGAACGGCGACGAGGATCAGGGCGGCGAGAAGCTTACGCATAGGCGAGGACATTGGCAACTCCCTGGAGCTGGTGCGCTCGAGCTACTGGATGTCGGCGAGCAGATCGTCGAGCTCGGCGATACGCGCCGCGTCGCCGAGACGCTCGAAGCGGTCGCGGGCCGCGGTCAGGCTAGTGACGGCGCTCGCGTCGCCGAGCTGGTAGAGCACCTCGCCGAGGCCCGCCTCGGCGGCGGCAAGCATGGGCTGGTCGTCGGCGGCCTCGGCTAGCGCCACCGCCTGGCGATACACCCGCTCGGCCAACAGGGTCAGCCCCTGACGCCGGTAGAGGTCTCCGAGGGCGAGTGGCGCGGCGGCCCCGCCCTGACCCGCGGCGATTAAGGCCTCGAGCTCGGCAGCCGCCTCGGCGCGCAAGTCGCGGCCGGCCAGCAGCCAGAAGCGGCCATAGGCGGCCCCTGGCGGGGGCAGGGCGGCAGCCTCGAGCTGCGCCAGCTCGGCGGCCACCTCGGCGGCGGGCCCCTCCGCGAGCAGCCAGAAGCCCAAACCGGGAAGCTGCTCGGTCAGCGAGGTCTGGCCAGCGCTGTCGGTGACGACGACCAGGTAGACACCCCCCTGCGCGAGGGGTCGCCTGCCGTCGTAGCGTACGCTGGTGCTCGGCACGTCCTCGACGCGCCACTCGTGGCCCTCGGCCGTGACCAGCACATCGTATGGCGGGCTGCCAGTGTCATTCCAGCGTATGAGCGGCAGCGGATCGCGCAGAGCGGTGGCGCGCGGGCTGATCACGAAGGGCAGCTCGGGGTTGCGCCCGCGCAGCGCCTTGACTAGCCCGTCGGGTACGCCGATGCGAGGAACCCCGCCGGGGACGCAAAGGTCGAGCTCGAGCACCAGCTCGGCCCCTGCAGGCAAGACCACACTGCTCAGGTCTGTACAGAGGATCGTGGCCTCGCCGCTGGTCAGGGTGAGCGTATCGCCTGCAGCGAGAAGCGTCCCAAAGCCGATCGGCACGAAGGACGGCCAGCCGGGGCGGCGCAGCAACAGCGTGCCGTCGAGGGCGGCGACGAGGTGACGCGCACCGCCGGTCGGCCCGCTCGGCGCCCGTGGCGTCGGCGCACTAGTCGGCGCAGCGCTAGTCGGCCCGGGCAGAGCTGTGGGCGTCTCTGGCGCAGCGGGCGCAGCAGGAGGCAGGCTGGTCGGAAGCAGGGCGAGCGTCGGCTCAGGCGGGCGGGTCGGGGCACTGGCGGGCGTTGAGGCCTGAGCGCCCGGCTCAGCCGCCCCGCAGCTCGCCAGCGAGAACACGGCGAACAGGAGCAGCAGGCGAGCGGCGACTGGCTGGATCATACAGCATTGCCGAATTCAATTGAGGGGTCCGCTGCCTCCCGATCATAACATACTCCCCGAGCTGATGAACCCCTGAATTCGATGATAAATCTGTCATCGCAGACGGGCTACTCGCTCGTCGCAGATCAACAATGGGGCGCAGCATAGCTACGCCCCAGATCACTCTCACCAGCCTCTGAATTAGAGCGTCACCCCAAGACTACGTCCGAACTCATTTAGCGGCATCAAGAGCGGCGCGGGGAGGCCAGGCCTCCCCGCAAAGGGCTACGCAACCCGTCAAAATAGCTCGGACGGAGTAC
>CAZKTU010000002.1:0-26619 GCA_964555675.1 uncultured Oscillochloris sp. | reverse complement strand
CCAGGCCTCCCCGCAAAGGGCTACGCAACCCGTCAAAATAGCTCGGACGGAGTACTAGCGCGCCACCAGCGGCAGAGCGATCTTGAAGCGATCATCGGCCGTCGTCGGCGTGGGCCGCACCGGCCCGTAGCGCAGAGTCGCCCCACTCAGCTCGACCTCTTCGAGCCAGTAGCGCTCGTCGGCCGCGGCGTCGGAGGCCCCGCCGTAGGCCCAGCTGTAGCTCGCGCCCTCGGACGGGCTGCCCTGGGCGGGAATGAGGGCGGCGGTCACGCGCACCGCGTCCTCGATGGCCCCGGTCGGGCTGCGCAGGATGTGGAAGCCGCGGGTGCCGATCTCGACGCCCGTCTCCCAGCTCACGACTACTTGCTCGGCGGTGCGAACAGCCGTCAGGCTGCGCAGGGTGACCGCAGTCGGCCCCGTGATATCCACGGGGGTCAGCAGGGCGTTGCTCGGGTAGTAGGTCCAGAGGTCGAGGCCCTTCTTGTCGCCGAAGCCGCCGTTGGGCAGGCAGACCGAGCCGGGGTTTGCATCGAAGGAGAAGCCGAATCTACGCTGGTCGGTGCGTGTATCGAAGCCGCGCACGGGGTCGCTGGCCGCGATCAGGGGCGGGTTACCGAAGCCGCGCGGGTTGGCCGGGTTGCCCGCGCAGAGGTTGCCGTTGACGGCGGTGCCGACCAGGGTGCCGTCGGAGGTGCGGTAGCCCCGGTCGTCATAGAAGGCGCCGAAGCAGCCGCCATTCCAGGGCGGGCAGTCGCCGACACTGTCGCCGCTGGTGTCGGGGGCGTTGATCAGCTCGATCACGGGGCCGCCGCGCAGATTGTTCTCGACGTCGAGGAAGGGGAAGTGGACCTCGCCGCCCTGAATAATCGCCCCCGCCGAGAAAGAGCCCTCGGGGAAGGGCTGGCCCGTGTTATCGCGCCCATCCCAGGCCCTGGTGATCGGGCCGGCGCTCGTGGCGACGCCGCGCAGCACGCGGTTTTCGGGCAGGGTCGGGTCAAAGTTGACCCCGTCGCGACTCACGACAATAAAGTAGATGCCCGGCTGGGTGGTGGTCATCCTGAACGTCCCGCCCTCGGAGACGCCGGTGCTGCTGCCGCCGGCGGGGCCGGTGAAGGTGAAGCCCGAGATCGCCGGCGCAACCGGCTGGCGCGGGATGCCGAGGGCGTCGAGGACGAGGGGGTCGGGCTCGCTGATAAAGATCGGGTAGGTCGGCGGGCGCAGCGCGACCCCGCCCTGGAGCTGATTCAGCTCGTTCTGCTGCTGGAAGCTGGCGGTCGGGTCGGCCACCAGGTTGCGGTAGAGGGGGGTGCCGTCGCTATCCTGGAAGCCGACCTGGTTGGCGTAGAAGACAAAGCCGAAGGGGTCGCCGTCGAAGAAGATCCTGTAGCGGAAGCCGGTATCGGTGACCACGAAGGCCTGGCCGCCGAGGGGCCGCGCGCCGCCGCCGGTGTTTGCGGCATAGTAGTAGGCGAAGAGGCGCCCGCTCTGCGTGGCCCCGCCGCCATCGCGCACCGTGGCGTCCCAGGCAGTCACGCTCGAGAGCTGCTGGGGGCCGAAGTCGGCGGCCGTAGAGTTGATCTGCCCGCTGACCTGGGGTTCGTCGTTCGTGGTGAACCCCGAGGGACCCATAAAGATGACGTCGTAGATGCCGGTGACCGGCGCGACGTAGACGCAGGGGTTGTAGCCGCCGGCGTTAGGCAGGGGTCCGGCCAGCTCCTGAACATTGCTGGCGATCCGGCCGCGCCCGTCGCCCGCAGCAATACGCTGCTCGCGACAGCTGAAACCGTTGCTGTACACACCCTGCGCGGGCGCGCCGGCGAGGGCCGGGATGCTCTCTTGCCCGATCACGCCAGTGACCTGGCCGGGGATGAGGACCCGCACGTCGCCGAGGTCGGGGCCCGCGCCGACGCCGATACCGCTCGAGCCGAGCAGGATGCTCTCGCCCTGACGGGCATAGAGCTTCAGCAGCGTGCGCCTGCGCAGCGCGAAGTCGAGCGAGTCGCCGCCGCCGTAGGTGCCGGTGCGCCACTCGAGGTGCGTGCGGAAGCGCGTTGGGTCAGTCCCGCGGTAGATCGTGCCACTGCCCTCGCCGAGGGCAAGCGTAGCCGTGGCAAGGGTCACGAGAATGAGCGCTGCGGCGGCGAGGCGCCGGATCAGGAGGCGGGGCCGCGGGCCGGGCGATCGCTGCATGGGTCTGCTCCTTCGTTAGGTCGGGACTATGCGCTCGCCTGGCTCGCGTACGCGGCGCATCACACGGTGAGAACTATCCGCCCAGGGGAATGGCGATCGCAACCAGCAGGGCACCGACGAGGACCAGGATCAGCCCGGTCTTCCAGGGGCTTGCGCCGGTATACCTCCCCCAGCTATAGCCGGCGCCAAAGAGTACCACAAACGAGACCACGTTCGAGAGCCTGATCGCGAGGGCGTAGTCGCCCCGCAGCAAGAGCAGCGGCGCCAGAGAGGGCAGCACGGCGAGCACCGAGACCAGCACACAGCCGAGGGCCCCGGCGAAGTCCTCGCCCCTCACGCCCACGGGCTTGGGCCGGCCCGCGCGCAGCTGCTTGAAGGCGGTGCGATAGAGGGTCTGGCGCTGGTTGTCGCCGGCGATCGGCTCGAGAACATAGTCCAGCTCTTCGGCCAGAACCTCGACGCCCTCTTGCTCGCTCTCGGCGGCCTGGATCTGCTCGAGCAAGCGATGGCGCTCGCCGCGCTGAAACACCTCCATCAGCACGTACATCACTGCGTCGATCAGGCCCCAGGCCAGGGTGGCGCCCACAGAGGCGACCAGCAGGTCGTTGATATACTCGTCCGAGATCACCTGGTTGGGGTCGCCGCCCAGCTTGAAGATCCGGAAGGCCAGGGTGAAGGTGAGCATCACCAGGACACTATAGATTGTCACGGACAGGCGGTCGATGGGGTCGAGCAACTGCCCGAGGGGGCCAGGGCCATTGGCCGAACGCAGCCTGGCCCGTGAGGTTGAGCGTGCCGCCATGATCTGCCTGCCCCTTCGAAGGCGCCCGCGCTACACTGCCACGGCGAGGGCGCGACGACGCTGCAGCTCGGAGAGTTCGCCCGGTCGCGGCAGCGAGGCCGGGCGCTGTCCGTAGACAACGGCGAGGGCCTCGGTGCGCGAGCAGACCCCGAGCTTGCTATAGATGTTCCGCAGGTGAAACTTGACCGTCGCCCGGCTGACCCGCAGCCTGCCGGCAATATCTTTGTTCGAGAGGCCATTCAGCAGCAGCGACAGGACCACCTGCTCACGCTCCGAGAGCTGGTCCTGCTCGGCCTCGAGCTGATCCGCACGGCCAAGGCCGCTGCTGGCCGCCTCTTCGCTCAGGGTCAGCAGCCCGGCCGCGGCGCTGCGCAGAGCCTGGATCAGATCGAAGGCCTCGATCTGCTTGAGCAGGAAGCCGAGGACGCCGAGCTGAAGGGCCCGGCGCAGCATCGCCTCGTCGAGGCGCTCGACCAGGATTACGATGCTCATGGCGCGCTGGTGCTCGCGCAGCTGGGCGATCAGGCTCAGGGCCCCCGGCAATGCGCCGTCGATCAGCAGCAGGTCGGGGCGGAGCCGCTCGCAGAGGCTGAGGGCGTCTCCGCACCGGCTCGCTTCGCCGGCCACCGTGACGTCGGCGTACCCCGAGCAGATCTGCCTGATGCCTGCCCGAAAGATAGCCTGAGCGTCTACAATGACGAGACGGATTTCAGGTACCGCTTGCATAACACCCCTTATGAGAGAACCCATGGCGACGACGTAAGGGTAACGCGGCGAGACCGTTACGACGACATACAAAATGAAGTATTTCGCCTGCCTATACTGGCAATCCAAAAAGGCGTTACCTTGCGGCGCTTGAGCTATTCGAGCAGCACCCCGCCCCAACGCGGCCCAAGCCCGCGGCCTCGTGCCGTCGGGCCGCGAGCGATGTGAGCCCTCGGGGCTACAAGGCGAACCGAAGCAGGGGCCAGTGGGCTCAGGGCAGCTGAGACAGGCTTGTCTCGCCCTGAGCGCGTCTAAAATCGCAGTTGACGCTCAGAATCAGGTAGCCCCACATGGCCAGCCTGCTCAGGATGCCGAGGAGTGCCGACTGGTCGGGGAGCTGGCCGGTTAGGGTGCTGACGATCCCCTGCTCGGTCTCGGCACAGGACAGCCGCATGCGAAGCTCAGGCTCCCAGTGCTGTTCGAGCTTGCCCTGGACCACAATGATATAGGACCCCGCGCCGTCACCGTTCAACGGCCGTGTCGCTCCCGTTCTGTCTACCATCTTCCGCCCCATGTGAGCAGCTTTACGCTCGGCACTGGCGCCTCCGAGCGATTTTAGCAAGGCGGGCGGCGTGGCGCATCACACAATTTGCAGTACTGTGGCTATGTTCTACCGCTGCGGCGAGCATCAACGCTCAGCGCAGGCTGCGGTCAGGCGCGGACAGGCCAGGCAGAAGGCCGAGGGACTGAGCCGCATCGACGGCCTCGCGCCGCGTGCGCACCCCGAGCTTGTCGTAGATCGTGCTGGTGTGCTTGCGCACCGTGTTGGGCGCGATCACCAGCCGCTCGGCGATCTCTTTATCCGACCAGCGTTCGGCCAGCAGCCCCAGGATCTCGTACTCGCGCGGCGTCAGCAGCGCAGCGAGGCGCGGCTGCAACGGCGCGCCCACGGCCAACTCCTGAAGGGGCGGCGCCGCATCGGCGTCGGTCACGGCTTCGAGGCGGCTCGTATCCACCCCACGGGCGGCCAGGGCCCGCAGCAGCGGCGCGAGGGCCGGCCCCAGGTCGAGGAAGGTCCGCACAAAGCCCCGCGGCGCGGCCAGAGAGACAGAGCGCTCGAGGGCCGCCAGGGCCTCGGCCGGCCGGCCCTGGGCCTGGAGCAGCAGGGCCTGCACCGCCAGGGCCGCGATTAACAGGCGGACGTGATGCAGGGCCTCGACCTCGGTCAGACAGCTCTCCAGCAGCGTCTCGGCCATAGTCAGGCTCGGCTGATCGCCGGCCGCGATCAGGGCGCGAGCCCGGCTCAGGCGCGGGGCCTCGAGGGCCAGGGTGAACCCCAGATGCATATCGCGCCCGATCGCCTCGGCGAAGCGCACAGCGAGGGCCACATCGCCGCGAGCCAGGGCCAGGCGCACGGCGCAGCCCAGGGCCTGGTGGTGCAGAAAGGCCCCGCCGACCTCTTCGGCGAAGGCCATCGCTTCGGCGACCATGGCCTCGGCCTCGCCGAAGGCGCCGCGGGCCGTGGCGACCAGGGCCAGCCCGATCACGCCGCCCAGATAGCCCGGGTAGCTCACCCGATACTTGCGCTTCACCAGGGCCCCAAAGTGGACGGCGGCGGCCGCGAGATCCGAGCGCTCGTAGGCGACCAGGCCAAGGCTCGAGGCGGCGTAGCCCACCCACAGGTCGCCGCCGGAGCAGGCCACCACCTCGTCGGCCAAGCGTCGCGCATCGCGGGCCTGGGCGGCGAGTTCGCCGGCGAGCTGGTGCATGCTGATCAGACAGCTGTACTTGAAGAGCGCGTGCTGATCGCCCAGGGCCGCGCCGATCTCAGGCTGACCGGCCTCGATAATGCGCACGCCCTCGGCGTAGGCCCCGCTGCCGACATACGCGCGCCCGAGCTGCAGCAGGGCCTGGACCGTGAGCGCCCGGGTAGGCCCGAGGGCCAGGGCGGTGCGCATATGGCTGACCGTCTCGGCATAGCGACCTTGCCAGCAGCAGAGGACGACCCGCAGCGCGGCGAGGTCGGCCTGGAAGCTGGGCCAGGTCGGGGCGCCGCTGGCCGCGCCGGCCTCGGCGAGCAGCCGCTCGACCTGCTCGAGGCTGGCCTGCAGATCGGCCAGGTCGAAGCTGAAGAGCGTCAGGCGGGCCACAATCAGGGCCAGGCCCGGGCGGCGACTAATCAGCTCGGCGGGCAGCAGGCGCAGCCAGTAGCCCGGCGGCGCACTGGCGACATCTCTGCCGAGTTCGGGCAGCAGCTGGCGCTCGACGAGGGCGCCGGCGGCCTCTTCGTCGCCCGCGGCCAGATAGAGCCGCACCGCCTCCTCGCCCAGCCCCGCCTCCTCAAGCCAGCGCGCCGCCCGCCCTTGCAGCTCGGCCACACCCGCCTGACCCGCCGACAGCCGCAGCCGCCGCAGCAGCATGTCGCGGAACAGGTGGTGGAAACGGTACCAGTAGCCCTGCTCGTCAAGGGCCAGCAGGAACAGGTTCGCCCGCAGCAGCTGCTCCAGCAGGCGCTCGGCCCGCGGCAGTTCGCCCGGCGTCCCCAGCAGCGCCGCGCACAACCCCGCGCAGAAGCGCTCGGGCACCGCCAGGGCCAGCAGAGCCTGCTGGAGCGCCGCGGGCTGCTGGTCGAACACCTCGTCCGCCAGGTACTCGGTGATCTGGCGCGTCGCCCTGCCGCGGGCGTGCTCGCTGAGCGGCGTCTCCTGCTGGGCGAGGGCGGCGAGCTGCAGAGCGATGGCCCAGCCCTCGGTCTGCTCGTGCAGGGCGCTCACGCGCGCGGCGTCGGGCCGCCCGCCCAGCAGCCCCGCCAGCAGCGCCTCGCTCTCCTCGAGCGTGAAGCGCAGCGCTGCCGCCCGCACCTCGGCCAGTTGCCCCTCTGCCCGCAGCCGCGCCAGGGGCAGCGGCGGGTCGCTCCGGCTCAGCAGCACCAGCCGGCAGCTCGGCGGCAGGTGCCGCAGCAGATAGCCCACCGCCTGGTGCACCGGCTCGGCCTGCACCATGTGGTAGTCGTCGAGCACCAGCGTCAGGCCCTCGGCCAGGGCGCTCAGGTCAACCAGCAGGGCCTGCAGCACGATATAAGGCGGCGGAGGCTCGGGCGCGGCCAGCAGGGGCGCGGTGGTCTCCAGGGCCGCGGGCGCCGCCCGGCTGACCGCCCCCGCCACATAGGCCAGGAAGCGCCCCGCATCCTGGTCGTGCTCGTCCAGGGTCAGCCAGGCCAGGCCGCGCCCCGCCCCCGCCCGGTCGCTCAGCCACTGGGACACCAGGGTCGACTTGCCGAAGCCGGCCGGGGCCACCACCAGGGTCAGCGGGGCCTCGCCTCGCGCGCCCAGCTGGGCCAGCAGCCGCTCGCGGCGCACCCAGCTCGCCCGCGTCTGCGGCGGCGTCAGCTTCGTCGGTACCAGCAAACTCTGAGGATTTCCCGCCACATCAGGCCTCCTGCCGTTGATTCGGACGGGGCGGCGCGTTCGCAAGAGCGCACACACAGGCTGCGGGGTAGCGCGGCAGGGGTAGCAGAGCGGACGCCCCGCCACTGGCTGCCCGGCGCGCCAGGAGGCTGAACATTGTCTCGCGCGAAAGCGCGGAGTTGGCTGACTGGCGCAAGGGATAGTTTTAGTATAAGCCAATTCGGGCCGCCTGTCACGGGAGCGAGGCAAGGCTGCTACATTTTGTGCTATGGGGCGATTTGACAGAGACACCCGAAATACTCTACATTGCGCGATGCAAACAAGAGCCAGAGCAGTTAGTCTACAGCTACCCCTGTGACGCCGTGCGCGCGGGGCCAAACCCTTGTCGCAGCGGCTTCGCGCGCAGCGGGCGCCACCCGCAGGGGTTGTGGCGTGTGTCCCCTAGCCTAAGGAGTGAGAGACCATGGCAACCCTGACCGTCTTCAAGTTTCCGTCCACCAGCGGTGCCGACGAAGTGCTGAGCACTCTCGAGAGCCTCCAGAAGCAGAAGCTGATCACCATCCTCGACGCGGCGACGGTCATCTGGGAGGAGGGCAAGAAGAAGCCCAAGACCCGCCAGCTCTACAACCTGGCCGGGGCCGGCGCCCTGAGCGGGGCCTTCTGGGGCATGCTCTTCGGCCTGCTCTTCTTCATCCCCTTCGTCGGCCTGGCGATTGGCGCGGGCATGGGCGCGCTCAGCGGCTCGTTCGCCGACGTCGGCATCGACGACAAGTTCATCAAAGAGGTGCAGGGCAAAGTGACCCCGGGCAGCTCGGCGCTCTTCCTGATGAGCACCGGCGCGGTGGTCGACAAGGTGCTCGAGGCCTTCAAGGGGCAGCAGTTCGAGCTGATCGCCAGCAACCTGTCGCACGAGCAAGAGGCCAAGCTGAACGAGTACTTCGGCGAGGCGTAAGACTCCGTCCGAGCTCCTCTAACCGGTAGCGAGGGTGTGTGCGGGGAGGGCCAGGCCATCCCCGCACCCCTCCCACATCTTCGGGGCCCGCGCCTTACAGGGAACCCACATGGCTACACAGTCAGTTGCAACAGGCCGGGCTGGCGCCGAGGCTCAGGCCTCCTGGTTGCCGATGATCGTCATCGCCCTCGCCCAGATTCTGATGGCGTTCAACGTCAGCGCGCTGCCGGTCTCGATCGGCGACATCGTCGAGGAGTTCAACACCACCCCTTCGACGGTCAGCACAGCGCTGGTGGTCTACTCGCTGGTCGTCGCCGGCTTCGTCATGCTCGGCGCAAAGATCGGCAAGCTTGTAGGCTCCCGGCTGATCTTTCAGATCGGGGTGCTGCTCTTTGGCGCGGCCATGGCCGGGATCGCCTTCAGCACCAGCGCGAGCATGCTGGTGCAGGTGCAGGGCGTGGCCGGTCTGGCGGCGGCGATCGTGGTGCCGAGCCTGGTCGTGCTGATCGCCACCCACTACAAGGGCTCGCAGCAGGCCCAGGCCCTTGGCCTGCTGGGCGCGGCGCAAGCCTCGGCCGGGGTGGCGGCCTTTTTGATCGTGGGCACCCTCGGTAGCTTGCTGAGCTGGCGCGTGCCTTTCGGCCTTTTGGTCTTCCTGGCGATCGCGGTCTTCCTGCTGAGCTTCCGGCTGAAGCCGGTGGAGCGCCAGCGCGGGATCGGGATCGACTGGCCGGGCGCGATCCTGGCGGCGGCCGCGATTATGCTGATCAGCTTCGGCTTCAACTTTCTCAACAGTTGGGGGCTGCTGCTGGCGCGGCCCGGCGCACCCTTCGACCTCTTGGGCTTATCGCCGGCGCCGTTCCTGATCGTGATCGGGATCGTCCTCGCCCAGGCCTTCTTCAGCTGGTCGCAGATGCGCGAGCTGACCGGCAAGCCGACGCTGATTGCGTTGGAGGTGCTCGACTCGTCGAAAGAGCGCGCGGCGACCTTCTGCCTGATGATCATCGGCGGCCTCGGCCCGGCGGTGAACTTCCTGATCCCGCTCTACATCCAGATTGTGCAGGGGCGCAGCGGGCTCCAGACGGCGGTCTCGGTCATCCCCTACTCGCTGGCGATCTTCACCGGCACGGCCTTCATCGTGCGGCTGTTCGGCCGGCTCTCGGCGCGGCAGATCGGCTGGATCGGCTTCTGCGTGGTGGCCGCCGGCCTGACCCTGCTCTCCTTCACGGTCTCGAACGACTGGGGCACGCCGATGGTCATCCTGAGCTTGATCATCCTGGGCCTGGGCGAGGGCTCGCTGCTGACCCTGGTCTTCACGGTGCTGGTCTCGGCCTCGCCCAAGGAGCTGGCCGGCGATGTGGGCGCGCTGCGCGGGACGGTGAATAACCTCTCGACCGCAGTCGGCACGGCGGTGATCGCGGCCCTGGCGATCGGCATCCTCAGCCAGAATGTGACCCGCAGCATCGCGGACAACCCGGCCCTGCCGCCGCCGCTGATCCAGGAGGTCAACCTGGACGCGATCGACTTCGTCAGCAACGACCAGCTCGAACAGACGCTCAGCGCAACCTCGGCTACGCCCGAGCAGGTGGCCGAGGCGGTGCGGATCAACGAGCAGGCCCGGCTCCAGGCCCTCAGACTCTCGTTCCTGGCCCTGGCCGGGATCGCGCTGCTGGCGATCATCCCGGCCAGTAACCTGCCGAACTACGACCCCGGTGAGGTGCCGAGCGGCAAGCCCGAGCCGGCGCCTAAGGGCCGGCGCAAGAAGGCCTGAGAATTCGACTACGAAGACGACCGTACTCGCAGCAGAGGGAGAAGAGCTATGGCCCCGTCGAGCGACGCCGCACGCGCCTACTCGCGCGCCGAGACCGAACGTTTCCGCAGCGAGCTGTTCGAGATGCTGCGCATTCCCAGCCTCAGCGGCGACCCGGCCTACGCCCCAGAGGTGCGGCGCATGGCCGAGTGGCTGGCCGCGCATATGAGCGAGCTCGGCCTCGCGAAGGTTCAGGTGATGGAGACCGCCGGCCACCCCGTGGTCTATGGCGAGTGGATGGGCGCCGGCCCCGACAAGCCGACCGTGCTGGTCTACGGCCACTACGATGTGGTGCCCGCCGAGCTGGCCGATGGCTGGACGACCAACCCCTTCGAGCCGGTCGAGCAGGATGGGCGGATCTACGCCCGCGGCGCGACCGACGACAAGGGCCAGCTCTTCATCCACGTCAAGGCCCTCGAGGCGTACCTGAAGACCTCGGGCTCCGCGCCGGTCAACGTCAAGTTCCTGCTCGAGGGCGAAGAGGAGGTCTCGTCGCCGAACCTGCGGCCCTTCCTCGAGGCCCATCTCGACCTGCTGAAGTCGGACGTGTGTGTGATCAGCGACTCGTCGATGCGCACGATCGAAGAGCCGGCGATCACCCATAGCCTGCGCGGCATGACCTATATCGAGGTCGAGGTCCAGGGCCCCACCGACGACCTGCACAGCGGCTTCTGGGGCGGGGCGACCCACAACCCGGCCCTGGCCCTGGTCGAGATCCTCGGCAAGCTCTACAACCCCGACGGCACGATCGCCGTACCCGGCTTCTACGACGATGTGGTCGAGCTGACCCCCGCCGAGCGCGAGATGATCGCCAAGAACCCGCTCAGCGAAGAGCAGTTCAAGCAGGCCACCGGCGTGCCGGCGGTCTGGGGCGACGAGCGCTACACCGTCCGCGAGCGGGTCTCGGCCCGCCCGACCCTCGACATCAACGGCATGTGGAGCGGCTGGAGCGGCCCCGGCCCGAAGACGATCATCCCGGCCAAGGCCGGCGCCAAGCTCAGCTCGCGCCTGGTGGGCAACCAGAACCCGCACACGATCTTCGAGCAGCTGAAGAGCTATATCGAGGCCATCACCCCGCCCACGGTGCAGGTCGAGGTGCGCCTGCTGACCACGGGCGAGCCGGCCCTGATCTCGTTCGAGCTGCCCGAGATGCAGGCCGCGGCGCGGGCCTACGAGCGGGGCTGGGGCGCGACCCCGGTCTTCACGCGCGGCGGCGGCAGCATCCCGGTGGTCGCCGACTTCTACAACCTGATGAAGATCCCGGTGGTGATGATGGGCTACGGGCTGGACGACGACGGCCTGCACGCGCCCAACGAGTCCTATAGCGTCGAGATGTTCCACAAGGGCATCGAGACGGCGATCGTCTACCTCGAGGAGCTGGCGCAGCTGTAGCGCCAGGCGACCTGTTCTAGGGGGAAGGGCCGGCAATGAGTGCATCGTTTGCACACGAGCTCGAAGAGCGCTTCGTGCGTTATGCCCAGATCGATACGACCAGCGACGCCGCCGCCGCGGGCTCGCCGAGCACCGCGCGTCAGTTCGACCTGCTCAACCTGCTCGTTGACGAGCTGCAGGCGATCGGCGCACAGGACGTGCAGCTGACCAGCTATGGCGCGGTCCTGGCGACCATCCCCGCGACGGCGCCCGGCCCCACGCCGACGATCGCGCTGCTCGCCCACGTCGACACGGCCCAGCAGTACAGCGGCGCGGGCGTCAAGCCGATCGTGCACCGCAACTACGCGGGCGACGACATCACCTTCCCCGACGCCCCCGACCTGGTGCTCTCGCCCAGTGTCTACCCCTACCTGGCCAAGAAGGTAGGCGACGATATCATCACCGCCAGCGGCACCACCCTGCTGGGCGCCGACGACAAGGCCGGCGTCGCGATTATCATGGCGACGGCGCGCCACCTGCTGGCCAACCCCGCCATCCCCCACGGCCCGATCCGGGTCTGCTTCACCCCCGACGAGGAGATCGGTCGCGGGGTGCACGCCGACCTGCCCAAAGACCTGAAGGCCGACTTCGCCTACACCCTCGACGGGGCCGCCCTGGGCGAGATCGTCTACGAGACTTTCTCGGCCGACGCCGCGACGATCAAGGTCCAGGGCGTGTCCATCCACCCCGGCTGGGCCAAGGACAAGCTGGTCAATGCGCTGCACCTGGCCGCCAAGATCATCGACATCCTGCCCAAGGCCACGCTGACCCCCGAGACCACGGCGGGCCGCGAGGGCTTCATCCTCGTCCATACCTTCAGCGGCAATGCGGCCGAGGCCACGCTGCAGCTGGCCCTGCGCGACTTCGAGCGCGATAAGCTGGAGGCCCAGGGCGAGCTGCTCAAACAGATCTGCGCCACCGTGCAGGCCACCGAGCCGCGCGCGCAGATCACCTGCACGATCACACCCCAGTATCGCAATATGCGCTACTGGCTCGAGAACGACATGCGCCCGGTCGAGCTGGCCCGCGAGGCCTGTCGCCTGGTGGGCGTCGAGCCCTTCTCGATCCCGACCCGCGGCGGCACCGATGGCTCGCGCCTGACCGAGATGGGCGTCCCGACCCCGAATGTCTTCACCGGCATGCAGGAGATCCACGGCCCCCTCGAGTGGATCAGCCTGCAGGATATGGTCCGCGCCACCGAGATGTGTGTCAAGCTCGCCGAGCTGTGGAGCCGCGCCGATTAGCGATGGGCGGCGTCGAACGCGACCCGCGCGAGCGATGCTCGGCTGGGCGCTGTAGAGGAGAGTTTATGGAGATCGTAGTACGCAGCGGCGCGCTGCTGGGCGAGGCGAGCGACCTGGCGGTGCTGGCGGCCTTCGAGGACGAGCCGCTGCCGGCCGAGTTGGGCGAGTTGCTCGAGCCCGGCGACTTTCGCGGCAAGGCGAAACAGAGTCGGCTGATCTATCCGCGCGGAGCGGTCGCGCCGCGCCGCCTGCTGCTGCTCGGCCTCGGCAAGCGCGACAAGGCCAGCGCCGAAGGCCTGCGCCGGGCGGCGGCCACCGCGGTGCGCGAGGCCCAGGCCCTGCAGGTGGCGGCCTTCAGCCTCGGCGTCGCCGGCGCGCTGCCGGTCGAGCCCGCGGCGGCCGGCCAGGCTCTGGCCGAGGGGCTCGAGCTGGGCGCCTATAGCTTCAACCGCTTCAAGACCGGGCTCAGCGACGAGCAGCGCTTCGCCGTCGAGCGGGCGAGTGTGGTGGTCGCCGACGACGAGGCCCAAGTGCAGGCCGGGGTCGATGCGGGGCAGGCGATCGGGCGCGGCGTGCGCCTGGCCCGCGACCTGGTCAACCTGCCCGGCGGCTCGCTCACGCCCGCAGGCCTGGCCGAGCAGGCCGTGGCCCTGGGCGAGCTCGGCCTGCAGGTCACGGTGCTCGACAAGGCCCAGCTCACCGAGCAGGGCTTCGGCGGGGTGCTGGCCGTGGGCCAGGGCTCGGCCAACGAGCCGCGCTTCATTGTGATGGAGCACGGGGCGGCCAGCGAGGGCGCGCCGACGATCTGCCTGGTCGGCAAGGGGCTGACCTTCGACTCGGGCGGTCTCTCGCTCAAGCCGGCCGACGCCATGATGACCATGAAGTCGGACATGGGCGGGGCGGCCGCGGTGATCGGGGCGATGCGCGCCGTGGCCGAGCTGAAGCTGCCGCTGCACGTGGTGGCGATTGTGCCGTCGGCCGAGAACATGCCCAGCGGCACGGCCTTCAGGCCCGACGATGTGATCACGACCCTGAGCGGCAAGACGGTCGAGGTGCTGAACACCGACGCCGAGGGCCGCATCGTGCTGGCCGACGGGCTCTTCTATGCCCAGCGCTACAAGCCGACGGCGATCGTCGAGGCCTCGACCCTGACCGGGGCGATCATCGTCGCCCTCGGCTCGCATGCGATCGGCATGATGGGCACCAACCAGGAGCTGGCCGACCGGCTCAGCAGGGCCGGCGAGACCAGCCACGAGCGGGTCTGGCAGCTGCCGCTCTGGGAGGAGTACCACGAGATGATCGTGAGCAGCATCGCCGACCTGAAGAATATCGGCGGCCGGGCGGCCGGCTCGATCACCGCGGGGGCCTTCCTGGCGGCCTTCACCGGCGACTACCCCTTCGTCCACCTCGATATCGCGGGCACGGCCTTCGCCGAGAAACCTGCGAAGCCATATGACTCACCCGGCGGCACGGGCGTGGGCGTGCGCCTGCTCACCGAGTTCCTACGAGGCTATACACAGTAAGCGGGTTTGCACCAATCTGGAGGGGTTCATGGCTACAACTGTTTCCGATGCGGAGCCGGCCAAGCAGGGTGGCATCTTCGACTGGATCGAGCGGGTCGGCAACAAAGTGCCTCACCCGGTGATGATGTTCCTCTACCTCATCGTCGGCGTCATCGTTCTCTCACATATTCTCTACCTGATGGGCGTCAGTGTGACCGATACCGTCATTACGGCGGTGCCGAAAGACCAGCTCGGCCAGCTGCGCGAGGCGCTCGGCGGCTCGGTCGTGCCCTACAACCCAACCACCGGCGAGTTCGTCGAGATTCCCGAGGTGATCGTTTCGGAGCAGACCTTCGCGATCCGCAGCCTGCTGACGGCTGAGGGCATCCGCCATATTTTCACCTCCTTCCTGCCGAACTTCTCCGGCTTCACGGTGCTCGGCGTCACCTTCGTCGCGCTGCTCGGCGCCGGCGTGGCCGAGCAGGCCGGGCTGATGGGCGCGCTGATCCGCAAGCTCGTCGCGGTCGCCCCGGCGGGCTGGCTGACCTTCATCATCGTCTTCGTCGGCGTGATCTCGTCGATCGCCTCCGACGCCGGCTACCTCATCTTGATCCCGCTGGCCGCCGCCGCCTTCGCCAGCATCGGCAAACATCCACTCGTCGGCCTGGCCGCAGCCTACGCCGGCGTGGCGGCGATCTTCACCGTCAATATCGTCCCCGCGCCGACCGACGCGATGCTGACCGAGATCACCAATGAGGCGATCGGGCTGGCCGGCGGGCAGCCGATCACGCTGGGGGCCAACCTGTTCTGGAACGCCGGATCGTCGATCGTGATGGCGATCGTCGCCACGGTTGTGACGAACCGGATCATCGCGCCGCGCCTCGGCACCTGGGACCCCGCGGAGGGCGACAGCAACGCGGCGACCACCGAGCAAGAGATCTCGCCCGAGCTCGAGGCCAAGGGCCTGCGCGCGGCGCTCTGGGGCTTCCTGGCGGTGCTCGGGCTGGTGCTGCTGCTGACCCTCATCCCCGGCGCCCCGTTGCGCCGCCCAGACGGGCAGGTCGGCGGCAACTCGCCCCTGATGGACAGCCTGCTGTTCATCATCACGCTGTTCTTCCTGATCTCGGGGATCGCCTTCGGCCGCGCGGTCGGTACGATCAAGGGCAGCGCCGACGTGATCAGGATGGCCACCAAGCAGTTCAGCGCGCTCGGCGGCATGGTGCTGATGTTCCTGGCGATCAGCCAGTTCATCGCCTTCTTCAACTACTCCAATCTGCCCACCGTGATCGCCGTCAACCTGGCCGGCATCCTCGAGACGCTGGCGATCGGCCCGCTGCCGCTGCTGATCCTGATGACGCTTGTGATCATCCTGCTCGACTTCATCATGCCGGGCTCGGTGCCGAAGTGGGCGATCTTCGCCCCGATCTTCGTGCCGCTGTTCATCAGGCTCGGCGTGGCCCCGCAGTCGGTGCTGGCGGCCTATCGCGTCGGCGACGCGCCGGTCAACCCGATCACGCCGCTGATGGTCTACCTGCCCTTCATCCTGCTCACCGCCCAGCGCTACCAGAAAAAAGCCGGCATCGGCACGATCATCGCGCTCATGGTGCCGTACACGATTGCGATCGCGGTCACCTGGTTGATCCTGCTCTCGATCTGGTTCTTGCTCAACATCCCGCTCGGGCCGGGCTACTTCCCGCAGACCGGCATTTAGTCAGTCCGACAAGCTCGTAAGGCCGGCCTCAATCACTATGGTATAGTAGGGCCCGGGCGAGCATCTGTTCGTCCGGGCCCTGAGTATGTAGGAGTCCGCAATGCGTCTCTACGTCCTGTACGCTCTGCTGTTGGCCGGTATTGTGATCGCCGCGCTCGAAGCTACCCCCGGCATCTCGGATCGCCTGCGCCGCTGGCTGATCATCGCCGTCTCGCTGCTGGTGGTCGTGCCCGGGGTGCTCGCGCTCATCTTCGGTATCGGCACGTAGGCTCCGTCCGAACAACGCGGAAGGTTTTTCGGGGAGGGCCAGCCCTCCCCACGCCCCGCCCAGGCCCTCCCCGCGCCCCGCCAACCCCCTACGGGCCCGCGCCCCAAGACACCTATGGTCATCGAGAAGAGTCACACCCCACAGCGCTGGTGGATCCTCGCGGCGTGCTGCACCGTGGTCTTCGCCCAGCTGTCCGAGCCCCATCTGTGGATCATCGGGCCCGACATTCCGACCTCGGCCTTCGGGACGGCCTGGCGCGAGTATCGTTTCCTCTCCAATATGGGCGTCGTCCTCTTCATCGCCTTCCAGCTGCTCGGCGGGCTGCTGGGCGATATGTTCGGGCGGCGTCGCATCTTCATGATCGGCGCAGTGGGCTCTACCCTGGCCAACATCCTCTCCCTGGCCGCGTGGAGCCTGCCCTCGCTCACGGTTATGCGCGGGCTGACCGGCATCCTCGGCGCCCTGGCCTTCCCTCTGGCCCTGGCGGTGGTCAGGCTGACCTTCAACAATGATGAGCGCAAGATCGCGCTGCTGATCTATGCCTTCGTCACCTCGCTCGGCATCCTGGCCAGCCTGCTGGGCATCCCTCTTGAGTATCACTTCGGCTGGCGCTGGGCCCTGGTCCTGCCGATCATGGCCGGCCTGATCGGGATCATACTGGCCCGGCGCTATCTGCCCGAGAGCAAGGCCGCCGGCGGGGTGGGGCTGAGCGAGGCCATCGCCACGGCAATCTGGACCCTCGTGCTGCTGCTGCTGGTCTTCGGCATTATCACCGCCCGCGTCAACGGCAGCATGTTCAACCCGATCACCATCGCGGCCCTGCTGGTCTGTAGCGTCGCCGTTCTGGCAACTGTCTTCTGGTCGCGCCGCTGGAAGCTGCACGGGGTGTTCGAGGCCGAGGGCTATGTGCCGCGGAATTTTATTTTGATGATGCTGCTGGTGACGGCGGTCCTTAGCTTCGCGATCAGCGGCTATGTGCTGCAGATGTACCAGTTCTTCTTCACGGTGCAGCAGTACTCCGGCTTCATCGCAGGCCTGGCCCTCGCGCCAATGGTGCTCGGCAATATCTTCACCCTGCGCCTGGTCGGGCGCTTCGCCCTCACGCAACCGCGCCACGTCGTGGTCGCGGTCGGGCTCGGGGCGATGGGCCTGGCCGCCCTGCTGACCTCGCTGGCGCGCCCGAACCTGCCCTATCTGTTCCTCGTGCCAATGCTCGTGCTCTTCGGCTGCGGCTTCCTCATGGCCTCGACCGCCTGGACCCACTTCTTCTTCAGCGTGCTGCCGGCCGACCTCTCGGGCCTCAGCGCGGGGATCAATCGGGCCGCCGGGCTGTTCGGGAGCGCGGTGTCCGGGGTGGTCCTGGCCGCCATCGTCGAAGTGAGCGGCATGGCCAGCTTCAGCCTCAGGCTCGAAGGCCTGGGGCTCACGCCTGAGCAACAATTCGAGGCCCTCGAGACCCTCGAGATACTCTTGCAGGCGCGGGTCACGGCCGACGAGCTGGCCCAGAGCCCCGACGCGCTGATCAGCCTCGGGCTGCTGAGCGCCTATCGTGATGCCCGCAGCGCGGCGATTTCGGCGGCAATGCTGGCGCTGGCGGGCATCTGCCTGGGCTGTGGGGCCCTGGCATGGCTCTGGCTGCGGCGGGCGGCGCGGGGCGCGGCCCTGGCCGGCGCCGCCGAGGAGCACAGCGAGCTCCAGGAGGCTTGACTTTTTAGAGTATTCACTCTATGCTCAGGGTTGGCGTCGCATGCTAGCCATGAGGAGTGGGATGAAAACCCCCGAGCGTATCCTCGCCACCGCCCTGCGCCTGTTCAACGAGAGCGGCACTGCCGCCGTCTCGACCAACCACATCGCCGAGGCGCTGGGCATGAGCCCGGGCAACCTCTATTATCACTTCCGCAATAAGGAAGAGATTATTCGCGCGCTCTTCGAGCAGCAGTTCGCGCGGGCCGACGCGCTCTATGCGCTGCCCCCCGACCAGCTGCCGACCCTGGCCGATCTCAAGGGCTTTGTGCGCATCACCTTCGAGATGAGCTGGGACTACCGCTTTATGTACCGCGAGCTGATCGCCCTGCTGCGGCGCGACGATCAGCTGCAGCGGCGCTGGGTCGAGGTGCGCGCCCGCGGCTTCGCCGGCTTCCACGAGCTGATCGGCCTGTTCGTGAGCGCGGGCGTGCTGCGTTCGCCCGGCTCGCCCGAGGCCGTGCAGCGCCTGGCCGAGCTCTGCTGGCTGATCAGCGAGTTCTGGCTGGCCAGCGTCGAGGTGAGCGGGCAGGCGGTCGACGCCGCCCAGATGGAGCATGGCGTCGCTCTGATGCTGCAGCTGCTCGAGCCGTTCATCATCGCGTCCGACAGCTAAGACGAGCTTTGTAACCTAGTTACGGTGCCGCTGCACGCTGCGAGGATGCCTAAGCGCCCTCTATCGCAGCCGGCTCATCGCCTGCGGCAGATTTCTAGAGCAGCCCCAGATCGCGCGCCCGGGCGATCGCCTGTGCCCGCCGGTTCACGCCCAGCTTCGCGTAGAGATTGCGGATATGGGTCTGCACCGTATTGATGCTGACCGTCAGCTCCTGGGCGATCCGCTCGTAGCGGTAATCTTGTGCGAGCAGGCTGAGCACGTTGCGCTCCTGATGCGTCAGTGTGACCTCGGCCGAGGGAGAGGCGCCGGCGCCCGCGTCATCTCGCACGCGCAGCACCGCCCCCGCTCCCTGGTCGAGCAGCGGTAGGAGCTCGGGGATCTCGCGGATGACCTGGGTGTAGCCCGTCTCGACCACCAGCCGCACGGCATGATTCAACGTGGCGAGCGCATCCCGCTGACGGTTGAGCTTGAGCTGTTGCCATGCGCGCAGTGTCAGCAGGCGGAGCTCAGTAAAGCGGTCGCCACTCTGGCTGCACCAGTGCAGCGCCCGTTTGAGCAGTGGGCTCAGGGCGGCCAGGTTGACGCCACGCGCGATGTACGCCTGGATGAAGCTGAGGAGCAGGAAGTGCGCCTTCAGCGACGGGTCGCTCTGAAGGTCGATACCGAGGGTCTCGGCCAAGCGCCACGCCTCGTCGACCCGCTGCACACGCAGCAGCAGATCCATCTGAAGGGCGACCATGTGCCGGCGGCCCTCGGTCAGCACAAGAACGTCGTCGTGATGTGCGGCCGGGCTGTGGTCGTCGGGAGTGTTACAGTAGCGTCTCCCGAGTCCGATGATCGAGACGAGCAGGTGCTCATCCTGAAGCCGCCGGGCCAGCTGTTCGCCCTCGCGATAGTACTGCCGGGCCTGCGCAGCGTCGCTCTGCCAGTAGCTATACTGGATCGCCTCCATGTAGGCGAGCAGCAACTCGCGGGCGACAAATGGCCCGCTATGCTTCTCGTCGAGGATGAGCTGCATCTGGCGCTTCACCTCGGCGCCTTTCCCCCTCCGAAAGGCGTACTTGGCCAGCTCACGCCGGATCGAAATAATCATCGCCGTGTACTGCTCGCGCGTGGCGATTGTCAGCGCCCGCTCGGCATAGCCCTTCGCCTCGACATGGCGGCCTTCCGTGCTGTAGATATGCATCGTGATGAACTCGCGTGCAGCGGAGGCGAATTCGTCCAGCGCGGTGGAGTCGGCGCGCAAACGCTCTAGGCTCGCCATAGACAGCGCGAGGTCGCCCTGCAAGAAGTGCGCGATCGTGCGCCAGAGGAGCACCTCGGCGCGAAACCTGGCGCGCTCCTGTTCGCTCGCGGGGGCGGCGTCAATCGTCCGGTCGGTCTGCTCGACATAGGTCAGCAGCTCCCGGTTATCGAAGATGCACTCTAGCCGGCAGCGCAGCAGCATCAGGGCCGGATCGGAGGCCCGGCGGACGGCCGGCAGCAGCTCGAGCAAGCTCTGCGCATAGTAGGGATCGCGGATGATCAGCGCCGGCAGTCGCGTTGTCACCAACCTCGCTGCAGCCACGTCGTCGCCGGCGGCCAGGAAATGCCGGATCCCGGCGGGGAGGTTGGTGGTCTGGGCGTACCATTGGGCCGCGCGCCGATGCAGCTCCTGCGCGAAGGGTAGCCCCTCAGAGGCGATCAGGCGCTGCTGGAGCCACTCCTGAAAGAGATGGTGGTAGCGGAACCACTCATTGTGGTTGTCCAGCCCGATCAGAAAGAGGTTTGCCTTGTTGATCTGATTGAGGAGCTGCTCCGCGTCGTCCAGCCCGCAGAGCGCCGCGCAGAGCGCCGCGTTGAACGAGTCCAGGATGGAGCTGTAGAGCAGGAGGCGCCGGATCGGCTCAGGTTGCCGGGCCAGCACTTCTTGGGCGAGGTAGGCGGACAGCCAGCGGCTATCGGCCGACAGGGCGGCGATCAGGTCGCCGATATCGTCCTGACTGCGCCTGCCAATGGTGATGATCTGGAGCGCGGTAATCCAGCCCGCGCTGCGGCGCTCGATCTCGGCCAGATCGGCACTACTAATGGTTGGAAACCCGCGCGGCACAAGGTAGTCGCGCAGCTCCTCGGCCGTGAAGCGTAGCTCGTCGACGGCAAGCTCGCCGATCTGCCCATGGGCGTAGAGCCGGGCCAGGGGCAGGTCGGGCACCTCGCGGCTGATCAGGATCAGGTGCAGGTTCGGCGGCCCGGCCTCGACGATCCGCCGCAGCAGCGCGAGCGCCGCCGGCGCTGTCACCCGGTGCAGGTCGTCAAAGACCAGCAGTATCTGTCCCACGCCGGGCGGCGCACCTGGCCTGTGTGCGCTGACTGTCAGCAGCAGCTGGCCCAACACCCGCTCCGGATCGGGGTGCGCATCCTCGAGGAGCGGCTGGACGGCAGCAGAGAGTCCGTCGATCAGGGGGTCAAGCGCGGCAGCGATCTGGCTCAGAAAGAGGTTGGGGGCGTCGGCGCTCTCGTCGAGCGAGATCCAGGCCGCCTGAAGCTGATCGCCGCCAAGGGTAATCCATCGGCTGACCAGGGTTGACTTGCCGTACCCAGCCGGAGCATGCACAATCAGCGCCCGCAGCTCCCGCCAGCGACCAAGCTGCTGATACAACCGCTCCCGATCGACGCATACGAGCGGAGGTGCAGGCTGGGCCAGGAGGCTGCGTGTAATCATGGTAGTTATGTAAAATGGTTGATTAACTTTTGATCACTATATCACATTTTTCTGTGATAGCGCCGTGCGCTGCCAGCGTATAGACTGACCAGCAGACTGTTCTTCGTCCACTCATAGTCCTACCAGGCCTCGCGGGATGTTTTGTCGCGTCCGCGTTCAGGCATCGCAGTGCGCACCACTGGAGGCAGCCGCATGCCTTGTCCTGGCTGACACAAGGCGCTCACGCCACATCAGGCCGGGCCTGGCCTCCTACGAATGTAGGAGGTATTTTGTTGAGCGAACCCGGTCTCGTCCAAACGCTTCGTCGCGGGGCGAAAGATCAACGGCGAGGGCTCGCCCGCGCACAGATAGATGGAACTCCGGTCACTCTATGTATGCCAGGCTGGTGGAGAAACCCATGAGACGAAGAACACTCACGCTCGCGCTGCTCGCACTTGTCGTGGCCCTGACGTCGACGAGCGTGCCGGCGCTGGCCCAAGGCGGGAACCCGGCGGTGACGGACGAGGGCAATAACATCTACCTGGTTGACGGCACAAAGGGGCCGATCCCCCACCTGCTGCCCGCCGAGGAGGTCGCGAAGATTCGTGAGCTGGTCTTCAGCGTGCCGGGCAGCGTGCACCGCATTCTGAGCCCGGTGAGCCCCGACGACCAGACGGTGCTGGTAGCGGCGCCGGGGCCGCTCTTCTTTAATCTGAGCGATGGGAGCACTGTCCCGCTCAAGGCGTTCCCCGGCGTGCTGACGCTCTCGAACTACTTCTGGCAGAGCGGCGACCTGCTCGGCCATTATGTGTTCGACCCGACAACACTTACACCCTACCTGATCACCAGCGACCGCCGCAGCGGCGCCAGCAAAGCAATCCCTCTCGACGCCGCGGGCGGTTTCCCGGTCTTTGTGTCGCCTGACGGACGCCGGGTGCTCTACGCGACGGAGCCTGCCGTAGACGGTTCCACGACCGCGGCGGCAAGCGCACTCGTCGAGCTGGCACAGATGTTTAACCCCCTTGACGAAATCACTACCAACATCATTACCAGCTTCACGAGCCTGTACGTGCGCGACAGTGCAACGGGCACGACCAGGGTGGTCGCGAACCTCACTCCCGGCGCGCGCGTCGAAAACGCCGCCTTCAGCCAGGACGGCAACCTGTTCGCGATCACCTTCATCGAGGGCTACCCTGCGACGACCCGCGAGCGATACGACGGCGCGTTGGTCTCCGAGTTGATCTACCGCGACGTGACGGGCAATCTGCCCCCGGCCGAGAACCCGTACTTCGCCACCAACAAACTGATCACCCTCGACTTCGGCAGCGGCCAACTCCAGACCCTGCGGGCCGTCGACGGCGACGGCGTGGTCTACACCGATGTGAGCTGGAGCACCGACAACCAGACCCTGCTGGTGAAGGTGGATCAGCCGGGCCGCCTCGTCGGCCGGCGCTATCCACTGTACCAGAAGCAGTTCCGCTCGGGCTCAAGCGTGCGCTTCTACAACCGCGAGCTGCAAGAGATCCAGCGCCTGGAACGGATCGAGCTTTCAGATGTCGAGCTTCAGGCGTTCTTCGTCTCGCCCGACGAGGTGATCATCCAGAGCCAGTACCGGCTCGACCGGCGGCCCTGGTACTACAACCTGCGCTCAGGCGAGCTGCGCGACCTGGCCACCCGCGCCGGCACCTACCAGACACTCACGCCCACCAACAGCTCGCGCCGGCTGCTCTTTAGCTACAGCTCGGTGAGCGAGGCGCCCGACTTCTACAGCATAAACTGGGACGGCAGCGCGCTCCAGCGCCTCACCTGGACGAATGCGGCGCTGACCGAGCGCACGAACCTCAAGCAGCAGCCGGTCTCCTTTACCCTGCGCGACGGCACCACCCACACGGGCGTGCTGGTCATGCCGGGCGATGCGCCCTTCCCGCCGAAGAACCTGCCGATCATCGTCTACCAGGAGGGCGGCCCGACCTTCGCCATCCCCAATCGCTGGTCCACCAAGGTCGAGTCACCATTCTCGCTCCTGCCCCACTTTGGCTTCGGCCTACTGATCGTGCCGCTGTACGGGCGCTACGGGATCGGACCCGAGCGCTTCGAGGCGCTGGTCGATGGCAACAACTTCGGCCAGATCGACATCGACGCCCAGGCCGAGATCGTGGCCCAGCTGCGGGCGCGGGGTTGGGCGAATAAGGTCGGCATCGTCGGCTGCTCGTACGGCGGCTACTTCACCACCCAGAGTATCACGCGCCACCCGAGCACTTATGACGCGGCCCACACGCAGTGCTCGCTGATCGATCTGATCTCCGAGTGGAACCGCGGCTACGCCGCGCTGGCGCCCTGGATGCAGGGCCTGCCGCCCCAGGTCGCCCTGGATGAGTACCGCCGCGACTCGCCGGCCTACAACGTCGACCGGGTGCGCACCCCGCTGCTGGCCTTCCACGGCACCGCCGACTTCCTCCCCGTCACCGTGATGGAAAACTTCATGAACAAGGTGATCAACAACGGCGTGCCGGCCAAGCTGCTGAAGTTCACGGACGCCGGCCACGGCGTAGCGGATTCGCCGTCCCAGCTTGTAGCCCCCTACGAGATCTACGGTGTCCAGGAGCAGCTGATCTGGTTCCGCACCTACCTGATGGGGCAATAACCCGCTTCGGTTTACGCTAGTGAGGATTAAGGAAGATGAAGATCAATTCCCTGCGCGAGTCGGCCCTGGTCGAGATGGCTACAGAAGCGAAGCGCCCCACTAGCTGGTGGCTGGCGTCGATCTTCGTCCCGGTCGTCTGCATCCTTGGTGCCCAGGTCGTCGGAATGACCATCTACGGGCTGTTCGTCACCCCTACGCCGGGCTCGATCACCGCCCAGATTGGCGAGATTGTGACCAACGCCCTGGGCGTTCTGGCGCTCTGGGCCTGGCTGCGCTTCAAGGAGGTCCGGGCGTTCAGCTCGCTGGGCTTCCGCGGCGTCGACGCGATCAGGCGCTTCACTATCGGCCTGGCGATCGGCAGCGGGATGCTGACGCTCTCGGTGGTGCTCATGCTTTTGCTCGGCCTGTATCGGCAGGTCGAAGTCCCTGCCGGTGGCAGCGGCGGGCTGGCGGCGCTGCTGCCGGTCCTACTGCTGGTGCTCGTCTGGGTCGTGCAGGCCTCGAGCGAGGAGATCCTCACGCGCGGGTATCTGGTCCAGACAGGCGGGCTCCAGCTCCCGGGCTGGCTGGCCCTGCTCGTGCCCGCGCTGATCTTTACCGGGCTGCATTTTGTAAGCGCGGGCCTGAGCGAGCCGGTGGCGATCCTCAACATCCTGCTGTACTCGTTCTTTGCGAGCTTCATCGCGCTGCGGCAGGGGTCACTGTGGATGGTCTGCGGCATCCACACGGGCTGGAACTGGTTTCAGGGCAATGTCTTCGGGGTGCCGGTGAGCGGCAACGCCTACGCCACCGGGTTCTTCCACCTGGGGCCGACCGAGGACGCCTCGCGCTTCCTGAGCGGCGGCAGCTTCGGCCCCGAGGGCAGCCTTGTGACCTCGGTGGTCTGGGGCCTCGCCGCCTTCCTGGCCTACCGCTACTTCGCGGCTGGCCAGTCATCGGCAGTCAAGGCGCAGCCTGCGCGTACGCAGGCGGGCAGATAGGGGCTGAAGGAGGGTTTTATGAACACAGTTCCCTTGTGCAACAAGGCTCTAGCCCCGCTCTTCCTTGTGCTCGCCATGCTATTGGTAGCATGCGGTAGCCAGACTGCGACACCGACCGCCGCGCCCGCCCCCACCGAGGCCGCCGCGGCGCCCACCGCGATGCCCACGGTCGCCCCGACCGCAGCACCCACCGATGCGCCCACCGTCGCCCCGACCGATGCGCCCACCGCCGCCCCGACTGAGGCGCCCACCGTCGCGCCCACCGCAGTGCCCGCGGCAGCGGGCCTGGGCGACCCCTACTACCCGCTTGCGGGGAACAGGGGCTACGATGTGCAGCACTACACGATCGAGCTGACGGCGGCGCCTGACCCGAGCACGATCGCCGGCACGACCACGATCGAGGCCCTGGCGAGCGACGCGCTGGCGAGCTTCAACCTCGACTTTTTGGGCCTGGACATCAGCGCGGTGACCGTCGACGGCGCAGCGGCCACCTTCAGCCGCAACGGGCAGGAGCTGACGGTCACCCCGGCCACGCCAATCACCGCCGGGGCGCCCTTCAGCGTCGCCGTCACCTACGCCGGGCAGCCACAGCTTTACCCGGACCCTGGCCTGGCCCTCCAACAGGTCACGCTCGGCTGGAAGGAGTGGAGCCCCGGCTACTTTGCGGCCGTGGGCCAGCCCGACGGCGCGATGGCCTGGTTCCCCTCGAACAACCACCCCAGCGACAAGGCCACCTACACCTTCCGCATCACCGCCGATGACCCCAACCTGGTCGCCGCCAATGGCGTGCTGCAGGAAGTTATCCCGGTCGACGCTGATACGAAGACCTACGTCTGGGAGATGGCCCAGCCGATGGCCAGCGAGCTCGCGCTGGTCGCCATCGGCCCGTTCGAGCTGCGCGAGAGCACGGCGCCCAATGGCCTGCCCATCCGCGACTACTTCCCGCAGGGCGCCGACCAGGCCCTGATCGATAGCTTCAATGTGACCGGCGAGATGCTGGTCTTCTTCGAGCAGCTGCTGGGCCCATACCCCTTCGACGTGTACGGCTCGCTCGTGGTGCCGGGCTTCGACTCGGGCCTCGAGACCCAGACCCTCTCGATCTTCGGCGCCGAAACAGTGCAGGGCGAGGGCGAGCTCGTCATCGCCCACGAAGTGATCCATCACTGGTTTGGTAACACGGTCACCGTCGCCGACTGGAGCGAGCTCTGGCTGCACGAGGGCTTCGCCAAGTACGCCGAGGCCCTCTGGCTCGAGAAGACCCAAGGCGTCGAGGCCTACAACGACCACATCAAGCAGCAGTACGAAAAGCAGCTCGGCTACGGCCAGGCTTCGGGCCAGGTGCCGGGGCTGCCCCTGATCGAGCAGGGGCAGGTGTACCCGCCCCTCGACACGCCCCTCCCCCTACTCTTCATGACGACCTACTCGGGCGGCGCCCTGGTGCTGCACAACCTGCGCATGGAGGTCGGCGACGAGGCCTTCTTCAGCATCCTGCGCACCTTCTACGAGGAGCACAAGGACAAACCGGTCGTCACCGCGGACTTCATCGCCGTCGCCGAGCGGATCGCCGGGCGCGACCTGAGCAAGCTGTGGGACACCTGGCTCACTGGCAATACGCTTCCGGCCGAATTCCCGCTGCTGAAGGAAGCCTACAAGTATTAGGCGCCACCCTGCGGGTGGTAAGGAGCGGGTGCGGGAGGACCAGGCCCTCCCGCACCCGCTCTCAGCGCCCCAAAATAACACCTCAAGGGCACACCACCAATGACCAGACGTCGAAGAGGTGCAGGTGTTCAGCTAGTCCCTGTTCAGCGCTCCGAGTAACGGTCAAGCGCAAACCGCAGGTTCTGAAGCATGCCTGAGACTCGTCTCGGCCAAAAGTCGCACTTGACGAATTAGAGCATTTACTCTATACTCACCTTAGAGTAAATGCTCTAATG
>CAZKTU010000001.1:225961-229619 GCA_964555675.1 uncultured Oscillochloris sp. | reverse complement strand
TAAAAATGAAAAAATATTTTATTTTCAATATGAAATATGTTTGTTAGGATAAAAAATGAAAAAACCATATGTGAGGTTTTAGCCGGGTGTATACCGGGGCAGTAAAGTAAAAATGAAAAAATATTTTATTTTCAATATGAAAAATTTTTCATGGACCTAAAAATGAAAAAAAAATAATTTTTGAGGCCTTCCAAAACATTTTCCCAGAGAAACAGTTACCAACCAAGCTTACCCTTCCGACCCGTCAGTATGAGTATCATTCGAAACTTAGCAGTTGAAATCGCATCACTTTCATCAAAAGATGTCGATGCCATCGAAGCAGCTATTACTCGGTTTTTCACTTCGTCTACTTCCAATCCTGTTGCCAGACCTTCAGTATTGAACATTTCCATTCCTTCATCTCGAGTTAACACTGTCACCAATGCTAACACGCCAGTATTGACTCTTACAAAAGATCATGGTGCCAAATCAACCAACAAGTCTTCGTCAATCTCTGGTGAAGGATACTACTCTGCTTCTATGCAAAATCATTATAAAGCTTTGAAAGCAGCAATTAGTGATATCGGAATCAAACATATGTCCAAAAACGGGAATTGTGTGATCTTTAACAAGAATCACTATGATACTGTTCGTAATTATCTGGTTCAACAAAATATCCAATTTGTTGAATCGGGTGCGTCCGTAATGACAAATCCCTCTACGAATTTATCATCCGTCCTTCAATCGGTGAATACTACTCAGTCTGTACTTCAAGTCAAACCGTCAATTATGATGCCTGTCAAATCTATCACACCAGCAATTGCTTCAACTTCAACTGCTCCCATTGTTCAGTCAAAAATAACTTTGAAACGATTTGATACAGGCATTGTCGGCGTTCAGAAATTCGTCTATCACTTCAAAGATGAAGATCATGAATTTATTGGCGTTTCCAATCCTTCTGAAAAATCAAAATATACAATCATCGGTAAAGATAACTCTAATGGTAGTATCAACACTTCTGAAGATATCGTCGCCCTCGCTGATGAAGATATCAATGAATTGAAAACTATTAGTTCAAAGCTTACTTATGTTACTTCTGAAACATATGAAACATTGAAATCTTTCGAGTGTTATGAAGCTGTAAAAGGAGTTTTTGAAGAAGAAGTGGAAGAAGAAGTGGAAGAAAGCGTTGAGAAAAAGGTTGTTCACGCCGCTGAAGAAGAAGAAGCCGAAGAAGAAGCTGAAGAAGAAGCTGAAGAAGAAGCTGAAGAAGAAGCTGAAGAAGAAACTGAAGAATAGAAATAAATAAAACTCTGAAAAAAGTAAAAAACAAAAAACCCTGAAAAGGACCAAAAAAAGTAAAAAACAAAAAAACCCTGAAAAGGACCAAAAAAAAGTAGAAAAACAAAAAAAAACCCTGAAAAGGACCAAAAAACCCTGAAAAGGTCACTCGTTGAGTGACATAACTTAAAAATGAAAAATATTTATTTTTTAAACTTTTTAAAAAGTTTTTTGAAATGAAAGTTAGCAAGTTCGGTGTTAAATATGTTGTTCAAATTGGTGAATTATTTGATGATATATCATGGTTAGAAGTACTAACAACTACAATTAAACAACCAACAACCGAAGATGTATTAATTATTGTTGATGGTATTGATGAATATGAATATTATGATGAAAAGAATGATATTTATTATAGATATGATGGTTCGGAGCATTGTATTAAAATTCTATCAATGGTTTAAAATTGTTAACACTCAACGAGTGAAAAATGAAAAAAATATTTATTTTAAAACTTTATTTAAATTTTTCAGTAAATTATGACAGTTTCTCATATTTTTAAAGTTGCAATTATAGGATCTGGAGGTGTAGGTAAAACTTCATTTATTAAAAGGCATACAAATGCTGAATTTATTAAACAGTATAATCCTACAATAGGCATTGATAATTCTAATAATATCAATTTTAATACGAATTTAGGTGAGAATATAATATTCAATTGCATAGATAAACCCGGTCAAGAATTTACAACAGATTTTTCGATTTTAAGCGATATTGATTGTGCAATTATTATGTTTGATGTAACCTCGAGACTCACATATTATTCTCTTGAAAGAGAATACAATATTCTTAAAAGATATTGTAAGAATGATATTCCTATTGTTCTTTGTGGTAATAAGGTTGATATAAAAAATAGAAAAGTAAAAAATGATAATATATCATTTCATCATGATAAAAACATGAAATATTATGATATTTCTGTGAAGTCTAATTATAATTATGAAAAACCGTTCTCATATTTTATAAAAAGGCTTTTGAATAATGATGATATTGAAATATCTTCATCTCTTTATTAATATTTTTAAATACCACTCAATGAGTGAAAATCAAAAGAGTAAAAATGAAAAAAAATATGTTTGAGTTAAAGAAATAAAAAAGCGTATAAAGAAAATCAATCCAAGCGAACGATCACTTTATTTGAAATGTCAACAACCAATACCGCTCCAAAAATCACCGTCTCTGCATTAAGAGATATGATTTCAAGCCTTGTCTTGAGAAGGGTCTACAGATCCCCCAATGATGGATTCGTTAGACCTCAAGATCAGATTGATCATATTCTGTATTTTGTTTCTGATGAAAAACAGCCAGTCAAAATCTCTCCAACAACGAACCCCAATGATTACATCGAAATGATTGAAGGTAAAAATTCAACATGGATTTCTAATCATCTTGAGTTCCACTCCAAAAATTGGAGACTTTCCACGAATAAGTTTAGTTCATTCAAGAATGATAAGTTCAATAATGAACCTATTCAAATTCGAAGTGAATGCTGTTTCGCATTTGATACTATCAGATTTCAGTTTACTGACAACACAGGAACTACTCTTGTCCCTCATACCAACACTTGGATTTGTGGGATCCCCGCAAGAGATCCCAAGTATAACACATTATACTATAAGCAATGGTTTGCTTGTAGTGAACAATTTGTGAAACTATGGGTTGGAATCATGTATGGAGATGACTGCGATTTTTTCAATAAACTCATCGACCGGGAAAAGCGTAATACTCGTCTAACACCAAGAGAGTTTCTTTTCAGGAAGAACAATCTTTGCATGTCAAACTCTATTGCAAAAGAAGATGCAGCAAGATCTCATAACAACTTTCCTCTTCTTACAACTGAAGAAAAAGAAGCAAGATATTCTCGTTCTCAAACAGAACCAGATTCAAGAGATCCATCGTGTGTTCATAAATATGCAGCAATGTTTACAATGTTGGTATATAATGAAGCATTGACGCCTTATAACTTTCCAGTTAATCATGTTAATGCAAGAGTATGTAAATGGATTATTCCAGAAACTCTTGTTGAAGATATGAATAAGGTTTATGAACTCAATCTTGTTACTCCTCCTATTCCTGAAAAGACCGAAGATGAAAAGGCGTACGTTGTTCTTTGCAGAAGAGTCCATATTGTTCTCAATGCAGATCCTGATATTTCACTCGAAGAGGCATTCAAGCGTGCTCATTTTGAATACAAAGACGGAGAACTCGAAAATCTGAAAGATTATGATTTGATTGCAGAAATATATGGTGATAAAAACAAGAAAAAGAAGAAGAAGGTCATCAGAGAAAAAACAGAAATTGCAAACATGCTTAACAATCCTCAAAATTAAAAAAAAAC
>CAZKTU010000001.1:147944-225861 GCA_964555675.1 uncultured Oscillochloris sp. | reverse complement strand
TACAAAATCAAAAAAAAACTACAAAATCAAAAAAAAACTACAAAATCAAAAAAAAACTACAAAATCAAAAAAAACTACAAAATCAAAAAAAAAGGCTATCAATCGTTGAAATATATGGTTGGTAGACCGAAAAACACAACACACCGTGTTGTAAAATTTTCAGTCGTTTAAAAATGAAAAAAATATTCTTTTTTGTTAAAGTTAAATTTTTTCACTTAAAAACACGAACAAGATTCACCATATCTATTCATAATGTCATCTCTTTCATATATTGAAATCATCGATGAAGATGAAGAACCGATCGCTTCCACATCAAGCGCAACAATTTCAAAGTCAACTATTATTTCTAACGAAGTGGTATTTGATGCAGAAAACGAAGTCGTCTTTGACTATGAAGAAGATATCATCGAATTAAATTCCGAAGATTACTCGTCTATCAACCCCGAATTGTTAGCTCATGCTAACAATGGAACTCTTACCAAAGAAATTCTCGATGAAGAATCATTTGGTGATGTTCTTCGTCTTGCTACTCACCCCAAAGCAAAAGACATCATTTTATCTATTTATGATACTTATGGTGTAATGCTCAAGGATGGATATGAACTGTATCCTCATCAAATTGAAGCATTGAAATTCATGAGAGGTCTTGAAAAAAAACCTTATCATGGTATGCGTGGTGGTATTGTCAGCCTGACAATGGGTCTTGGTAAGTCCCTCCCTGCAGCAATCTTATGTTTAACGACTCCACCGAAGAATGGAATTAAGAGACCATCTTTGATCGTTGCCAGTAAGACTGTTTCGGCAGAATGGATGTCAAGCTGTATCGAGAAATTCTTCCATTCGGATGTTGCAGCAAGATGTCTTTACTTTCATAAAGATCATCTCGGCAATCGTATTGATCTCATGTCGCCTGAGTATCTTGAACAGAACTATGATATCATCATTACAACATATGATGTATTGAAGTCTGCAATGAGGTATGATAAAAACATTCTCGAGGATATTACTGTCCTTGGTGATGAACATACTCTTATGAAAGGAAAAGTTGATTACATCATTGAACGCACACAGGTTCAATGTATGCATCCGGTTCGACGACAATATGCACGAGGAATCTCTTCGTTGTATTACATACCGTTCGAAAGAGTCATTTGCGATGAATCTCAAACTTTTGCAAACCCGAAGACCAAAATATTCGAGTCTGTTATGGCGCTCTATGGCCATTACAAGCATTGTCTATCTGGTACTCCAATCCGAAATTATGATACTGACATTTTTGCTCAGTTTCGATTTCTTGGATACACCAAAATCCTTCGTCCTATTGAATGGAAACGATCTGGTACATCTATCAACATATCTGACAAGTTGTGTGATACTGTTATCTTCACGTCTAACTATGAAGATGTCGGGATTAAACTTCCTGATTTGACCAATGTCATCCAGACTCAGAAATTTATGAATCCGCAAGAAAAACTCTTGTATGATATCATTTTTACTAGGACGAAGACGGCATATCTCGAATTCATCGGCGGTGGCAGCTTCCATAATGTCTTGACTTGGTTCTTAAGATTAAGACAATGCTGTATTGCACCTCATATCCTAACTATGGGTGACAATAAAGATGATATCCAGAAGTTGATGGTTGAACATCCTGACTTTTCAAAATGGATTCTCGATCGATCAAGTACAGCAGGATCGAAGAGTTCTCGAATTCAGAATATAGTCAGACTTGTGATGTCATTTCCTTCGACTGAAAAGGTGATTATCTTTTCAACATTCGTAAGCGCCCTCGAACTTATCAGACATGCTCTTGATGCTAATAATATCAAAAGTATTCAAATCGACGGGTCTGTCAAAGGTCCTCTTCGAACTGCATATCTTCAATCATTCCGAACAGATAGCTCATTTCGTGTTCTTCTTCTACCATATAAAGTTGGTTCTGAAGGATTGAATATCACTGAGGCGTCAAAAGTCATTCTTGTTGAACCTTGGTGGAATGACGCAGTACACAAACAGGCTATCGGGCGATCATTTCGAATGGGTCAGTCTAAAGAGGTTACTGCATACTATCTCAATAACAATGAAACTGTTGAAAGCAGAGTTCTTTCGATTTGCAATTCGAAAAACGTTATGTCTGATAGCTACCTCGGTACTACCACGAAAAAAGTATCGGCAACCCCAGACTCTTCACTTATGAGACAAATTCTTGGAATCTAATATTCAAATAACAAAAAAAAATAATTCTCTCTCACCAAACCACTCACCGAGTGAAATATTTTACATTCATGCTATTAATATAATATATGTATATAATATAATTCTAATACGTGGATTTATATAAAACATGCGTATGTTATTTGTTGGTAAACTATTTTTTTTAGATAACTTATTATTCAAAAGTTAAAAAATGAAAAAAAATATAAAATAGAGATTTTTCAAATTTTTGTTTTGAATTATCATTCCATTTATTATCCATTTATTATCCATTTATGTCTTCTATCGATCTGTTTGCCGATGCTTTGACCAACTATATCATTTCGCATGATACTAGCTCTTCGGGTGCAATTAAAAACTCTATTCTTTCTTTTTTCAGAGGAGAAAATAGAAGCATTATTGCATCATCTTCGATTCAAGTTTCGAAACCTCAATCTTTGAACACTCCTCAAACTTATGCTTCTCTTACCGTGATTGAACATCCAGGTAAAAAGGATGCAAAGTCTTCTGCTATCAAAGGTCCCGGAGCTAATTCTCCTGAAATGGAAGCTCATTACAAGTTGATGAAAGCTTCGTTTCCGACTCTTGGCATGAAACATATGAAGAAAGATGATTCGAGAACTTTTTCGAAGGTTCATTTCCATGACGTTGTCAATTATCTTAGAAATAATGGAATTGCCGTCAATGTTGAATCTACTGGTGTTCAAGCTGAAACAAAACAATTGAACGATTATCAATTGTTTTGTAAAGAAGAATATGCAGCTGCAAGAGAAGGTCTTAGACCTGAATACATTGATCCTACAACAGGAAAAACATATGATGTAGGAAGAATGGCCCCTCTTTTATCTGCAGCATGGACAAACTCTGGTAAGAAAAAAGAATCAATGCTTCACAAAGTTGATATCAAAATGAATGGTGCTTCATCATCAGCAAGTACTTCTTCTGTTTCTTCTATTCAACCCAAAAAGAAAGTTGTTGCACAAACAAAAAACAGCAATCTTTATTTGAACCTCACAGATGAATGCAATTTTGTTATTGCCAATTATATGGAAAATAACAAAAAGAAGTATGCAACGATCGGAAAATGCGACCTTGAAGATCCTACGCAGCTTGAATCAATTGAAGATATTACACCTCTTTCATTTGATGAAATTGCACTTGCAAATGTTTCAAATTTCAAATACTTTGATGATTCTGCTGCTCCTAAGCTTTTAGAATTATTCGGGGAAGAATTTTCTCGATTCACTCAGACAGAAGTCGAGGAAATTGAAGAAGATGAATAAATTAATATTAAATACCACTCATTGAGTGAAAAATGAAAAATTATTCAAGTTTTAATCTTTTTAAAATTTGTTTGAATAATCATGCCAGTCTTTACGATAAATGCTCCTCTTGAAAAAGATACAAAAAATACGAGAGTTTTTAAAACAGAAGGTACGTTAATTAATATGAATTCAATTTATATTAATAAACAAGCTTTTGTAGCAGATGGATGCCTTCCAGATAATATTAAAATTACGATCGAATGGGAAACACCGAAAAAAGAATAATAAAATAGTCAATATTTTTCACTCATTGAGTGAAAATGAATTTTAATTTTACTTTCTTATAGATTTTAAAATTACTAGCTAATTATTTTCAAATGGACACATATGACTATTCTAATATTAATCCTAAATATATAATAAGAATATTTACTCTTGAATTTATGAATAAAATGGTTAAAGAATATATTGAAGAATTAGATTATTCTACTTTATCTGACGTTGATGATAATCTTATGTTTACAAAAGCATTAAAAACTTTCTATTATAAAGGAGATTATATTAATAAAGATCAATTATTTATTTTCAAAAAGAAAAATTACGAAAAAATAGCAAAAGAAATATTGTATCTTTGTTATTTTGATCTTCTTAAATATCTATACAATAAAATGAATATATTCCCTTTAGATTTTCAAAAACAATATTATAATTATGTATATTACGTTAAAACTATTAGAAAAGGTGTTCGTAATGTAATCAACGAATTAATTTATACAAAAAGTATATATAAATTTACTAAACATGATATAATATTTTAATTATTAATCACTCAACGAGTGATTTTATTTCAAAAAATAAAAGTTCTAATTAATAAATGAAGGTAGCTGGTTTATTATTTGGAGCTCTTTTAGCATTAGTAGATGTAATTTCTTTACCAATAATTAAATCTATTCAAACAGGAGAAAAAAATTTTAATTATATTTTTATTACAATGGTGCTATATTCATTGATACCAATATTTTTTTATTTAGGATTAAACTATTCAAGCATGACAACATTAAATTTAACATGGGATTTATGGAGTGATATAATGGTTACATTTATCGGTTTATTTATATTGAAAGAACATATCGGAACTAAATCATACATAGGATTGATATTTGCATTTATCGCAATTATATTATTCTTATCTGATGAAAAATAATATTAAATAATATTAGATTAAAATAAATGAGTAATGATTATTATGAAACAACCGGTACTATAAAATCGGCACCAGGACATATTAAAGGGTCAAATGTAAAAATAATTAATTCTGGAACCGGAACTATTCCGATATTTAAATTTACTCCAGGTTTAGATGGTACAGTAAGCGGTCATTTACTTTCTATTAACGCATTTGCATTTACAGATGAAAATATAACAGAATCAGATAATTTAAAACATTTTAGATCTAAAATATATATTATACGAAGAGCAACAAGTTCCACGTTAGTCCAAAGTTTCGACGAAGCCGTCGATGATGCAGTAGGCGAATTTTCATATGATGTATCAGCATTTAATCCTTATGAATATACTTTATATATCGACAGACATGCTACTCTACCAAGACAAATTACCGTTGTAGTTGAGGCTTTTGTTTCGAATAATACTGTCAATTCTACATTTGTAGAATTTCCTACAGATGTTTAAAATATTTATTACTCAACGAGTACTTATTCACAAAATAATATACCTCCACAATATGGATTCCAACGTCCTATCTGTAATTCTGAAAATAATATAAATACATTATAATTAGAATTTATAGGATTATAAACTAATTTAGATATTCTAAAATCACCATTTTTATATAAATTAGTATATATTGTATCATATATTTTGGATGTAATTAACAATTCACCATCTAAAAGTGATTCATTATTATACATTTCTAGACTTATATCACAATCACTGGGTAATAATAATGGATCGTTTTCTAAGATTGATGATATTTCATTATCTTTTACTTCAAACCATATTTTAGGAGATAAACCACCAAATGAAATAACAACGTGTGTTATATTTTCATTGCTAGTTAGTTTAATTTTCGTAATAAAATTTAATCGTTTTTGTTTAAATTGTTTTTGTTTAAATTGTTGTAGATATGCTTTTTTATTTATGGTAAATATTTTACTACATATTTGTTCGCTATTTTTATCATCTAATACTTTAAAAATTTCATACGATTTTATAGTTGATTCTTCTTTAATTTGATGATTATCTTGAGCATTAATTGCTTTTTCTTTAGTTGTCATTTTTATTTTTACAAGTTATTCTATAATTTTCATTTTTTAATATATGTTAAATAATTACTTTTAAAAATAATAAATATGTCTGGTTATTATCCTTTATCTGCACCTCTTGAATTTGTAAAACAAACCGGCGTGACCGGTGCTCTGAAATTTAATGCTACAGGAACAAATAATATAAGAATTCAAGATTTTATTACCACAACACGTGGTGATATGATATATTGTCAAACAGGAGGTGTTGATAATTTTTTAGAAAGATTACCTATCGGAACTACAAATCAATATTTAAAAGTATCGTCTGATGGAGTACCAACGTGGTCAACTTTAGATAGCTTACATACTATAATTGGTACAGCTAAAACTTTTACAGGTACAGGAACTGGATTAATTCCATATTCATCTGCTATTTTAACAGGATGGACCGGGACAAGTATAACAAATTCAGGGACCGCATATTCAACATTCTCCTCTTCTCCTTTAGATTATAATACTGGAATATTAACAATACCTGCAACCGGTGTATATCATTTTGATGTAAATTTGTTATATACTCAATCCGCAAATACGGGTGTTAGAAGAGAATTCGGTTTAGTATTAAGTCCGTCTCCAGGCCCTGGGACCATTTTAGCAAGAATGACGAATCAGCCAGGATCTAGCACTACAGCAATAAATACATTAGCATTATCTTATCAAGGTCAATTTAATAGCGGAGATACGATCGCGGTAGAATGTAGTCGAGATGGTGCAGTTGCAGCTACAATGATAATTCAAGTTGGAAGTAGAATGGGAATTACTCGATTAAATTAGTTTTAAAAATATTAAAACTATTAAAAAGATGATGTTACCTTTTTTCTTTAAAGAAAATAAAGTAGATAAAAGTTCAAATATTAAGCTTATTAATTTAAATAATTGGTTACAACAAAATACAGATGTTAGATCGGTCGTAAATAATAATAATAAAATAGATTTAGATTTTTTAATTAATTTGGGATATAATATTGGAAAAAATAATTTTAACAATGCGTTTATTAATCAAGAAAGATTATGGTTACTTGCACCGTTTCTTCAAGAACTTAATCAAATGATCGGTATGAAAAAACTTAAAGAAAATATTATAGATTTGGTACTATATTGTGTTCAAGATTTATATGATACATCATTGAAATCGACTGATAATCTTCATACAATTTTATGTGGTCCTCCCGGGGTGGGTAAAACTACCGTTGCCCATATTTTAGCAAATATTTATTGTCATTTAGGATATATCCCTACAAACAATGTAATTTGTGCTAAAAAATCAGATTTTATTGGTAAATTTGTTGGTCATACGGAACCAAAAACACAGGAACTACTCGATAAAGCAAAGGGAGGGGTATTATTTATTGACGAAGCATATGCTCTTGGAGGTGGAAATGATCCTGATACATTTTCAAAAACTATTATTAATATGTTAAATGCTCACTTATCCGAACATAAACATGAATTTGTCTGTATAATTGCCGGATATGAAAAGGAATTAGAAGAAGGATTTTTTAGTATCAATCCGGGATTAAAAAGACGTTTTCCTTGGAAATTTGTTATTGATAAATATTCCCCAGAAGAATTATTTGAAGTCATGAAATGTTTATCACACCGAATAGGGTGGAATTTGGATACCAAAATTAATAATAATTTTTTTAATGATAAGATGTCAAATTTCCCTCATTTTGGAGGTGATATTGAAGTTTATATTAATCATTGTAAAAACTCATATTCAAGAAGATTATTTAGTAATGCAATTAGTAATAATATTGATGCTAATAATGAGAAAAAAATATTAACACTTGAAGATTTGAAAACTGGTTATGAATCATATATTCAACATAAACCTCAAAATAATATTAGCCAATATCATAATTTTATGTATATGTAATTACTCATTGAGTAAATTTATATTAAATTTAATAATAGAATAATAAATGTTTTCACATGTCATAAATAATCCTAATAATGTTGAATTAGATATAAAAGATGTTAATGTAATACCAATCGGATATCAATGTGGTGCTGCATTAGCATGTAAATATGCTAATATCCGAAAATTATCATTACCATTTGACTGGTTATATCCATTAACTCCTAATAAAATACGATCGGTGTTAGAAAATAATTTTGACAATTTTATCCCGGATATCAAAAACGGTATAAATTATAATGCATATGACATTAAATTTATTCATTTTAATCATAATATTGATGTTGGGATAGAAGATTTAAAAAGAAGAATTATTAGAATTCAACATATGTTGAATTCTAACAAAAAAATATATTTTATTTATGTACAGGACGAATATTATTTTAACTCAAAACATAGAAATAAAGAATTTGATGATAATCTTTTTCAAGAATTTTTAGACTTTGAATATTTTATTAGAAATAAATATCAAAATATTAATTACAATATATTATATATCAATTTTAATAAACATAATATTCCTATGAATTCTAATATTATTGAATTTGTCGTGACTACGGATATATTTTATGATGGAGATCATACACAAAAAATATTTGATTTTCGAGAATATTGTGGTATTATACTATCAGAAATATTTAAAACAAATACATCATTTGGACATAATCATGATATATTTTATGTATAATTACTCATCGAGTAAATTAATATAATTCAGATTGAATATATTTATTTAGATAACTTCCGTTATCATAAAATATATCAAATTCTTGTATATCGACTTTATGAATATCTATATTTATATAGATATAATCATCAATCAGATTTAAAGTATTTATATAGACAACAAATCCTGAATCAGTAAAATATTTTCTTACTATATTTAGAATTTTCTTATTATATTTAAAAATTGTATTAATATCAAAAGTTAATTTTGTATTAATATCTTTATTTTGGATAACCGACGCATCTCCTAATAAACTTATATTTTTAATTTTTACACAATTGAGAATAACATTTTTTAAAAGTTTATCATTATTTATAGGAGTATCTGTAATATTAAATATGCTCTCTTTTATTTCCCCTTTAATATCAAAGATAAGATAACTATAATATAGATCATTATTAACAGATAAATCTTTTAATAAAACAGAGTTTGTATCTATTTTATTATAATCAATAAATTCCTCTGGATATGAATACATGATATGATATATAAGTTGAATATAACTTTCATTGTCATATTCTTTAACAAACCATTTTTTTACTTCAGATTCAAAAATAATACGATATCTATTTGACATTTATTTTTACTCGATGAGTAAAATATTTTCCATTTTTACTTTAATATTAAAGTATCATTAATTTTAAAATCATCGATATAAAATTTATTTATATCTTTAATATTATATCTCATGTCAAAATCATAATATAAAAAATTATTAAATACATTACAATTAGAATAATATTTGATAAATTCTGTAATATAACATTCATTTAATTCAATTATTATATTTGTAGTATATTTTAAAATATTATTTTGAATTTCGCAATTTTTTAAAAGTATTATATTTTTAATCTGTATATCATATTCATTCATAATAAATAATTGATGAATAATGTCAACATATAATTCATGATTGATGTTATCTTTATTAATTATTTCTGTTAATTGTTTATAAAACCTATTTTTATCATCAGAAGATTTACAAAATTTAAATGAGAAATCTATTTTGGCAATATTTTTATCAGAACCTAAATATTCTATCTTAATTAATGAATAATCATAAAATATCAATTTTTGATTTTTATTTAGTATATATTGTAATTCATTAGGATAATCTATCTCTGTTATAGGGTTTTCAATTGAACATATTATATATTTAGCGTTTTCTTTGGATATTCCATATTTAATATCTTCAGAATATAAATGTATTAGATTATAAATAAAATGTGATAAATCTTCATCTGAAAAATTCATGAGAAAATCTGCATTATTACAAGTAAATGTAAATCTATAACGAAACATTTGATATCTAATTTTCCTTCAATAGAAAAATAAAATATTTTTTATTTTTAAAAATGAAAAATATAAAAATTTATTTAAATCAATAAAAATATTCTATAAAAGATATATTTTTTAAATGACAGAATATAATTTGCCTACTCTTTATTCGATTGATAAATCCGGTAAAGAAAGAATGTGGAGAATCTGGGTAGTTAATAATGCGGTATTTAAAGAGTATGGAACTGTTAGTGGTAAAAAAATTATTACAGAGCCAAGAGTTTTTGAAGCAAAAAATATTGGTAAAAAGAATGCAACTACATCTGAAGAGCAAGCTATGAGAGAAGCAGAAAGGGATTGGATTAAACAATTAGATAAAGCATATTTTCCTTCAGATGATGATACTGAAGGAAAAAACATGATGGAAAGAGTAATGAATGAAAAGAAGAAAACTGGAAACGTTAATACAGGGTTATCAACTGTCGTTAGAAATGAACCTATTAAAGCTTCTACATCAAAAACTCTTATAAATGCCACATTTATTGAGATAGATGATGATAATTATAAACTTCTTCCAAATTATAAAATTGAGGGATATGAAACAGATTTTAAACCCATGCATGCAGATGTTTGGGATGATATTCCTAAAGTAAGAAAATATATTAATTTCGAAAAAGGAATATATGTTCAACCAAAATTAAATGGTATCAGAGCTCATATTTCTTTTGTCGGGGGATATGTTGTTTTGACAACTAGACAAGGTAAACAATTCGGTCATTTTAAACATTTAAGAGAAGCATCTATTCCTATCTTTCAGAAATTTCCTGATGTTATTTTAGATGTAGAGTTATATGCTCATAAAATTTTTGCTAAACAAGTATATTCAGGAAAACCAGATCCCAATGGAAAAAGAAAAGTAGAATATCTACCTTTATCGAAAGGGGAAGATAATGAATTAGTATTCGAAGCTGCTTTTGGTGCAATTACAAGTATTTGTAACGTATCTAGGACAAAAGCTTCTCCTCTTGAAGACCAAATTCAAGCTTGGGTATTTGATATTGCAGATCCTACAGGAAAGTTAAATCAAGATCAACGTTTTAAAATTCGAGATGATATTTTTAATTATCTAAATATTAAAAATGATGATCAAACGCATACATTTGTTAAAGTACCAACCCGTCTAGTTTATTCTTTGAAAGAAGTAGACGATCTACATGATCATTATGCAAGAGATAATTTCGAAGGTGTAGTTTTAAGAAGTAGAGATATGTTATATGAAAATGGTAAAAGATCTAAAAGTATGAGAAAATATAAATATTTTGAAGATAAAGAATTTGAAATTATTGGTGTAGAATATGATCCGGGGGTTGCAAGAGAAAATTTTTCATGGGTATGCAAAACAGATGAAGGAAGAATCTTTAAAGCTAAACCTACTGGAAGTGTAGAACAAAGAAGAGAATGGTTTGATAATTCAGATTCTTTAGTTGGTAAAATGTTAACAGTAAGATATAAAGATAAATCGTTTGTAAGTGGAGAAGTACCAAGAGAGCCAAGAGGAATAGCAATTCGAGATTATGAATAATTTATTTATTTACTCATTGAGTAATAATAAGTTCAATTACCAACTACATGTTACTTCAACAGAAGGTGGGTTTAAACTTTTAACAGATTGAGAAAACATCCCTTTATTGTTGGTACAAGCAGTTTGATAAAAATCTGGCATTATAACATTTTCTGATGAACATTGACCATTATTTATATACCCCGTAAAAGGTTCCGGGCATTTAGGTGCACATGTATAAGGATTAGATCCGTAATCTAATGGTAAAAATCTACCTCCATAATCTGTACAATTTTTATTTGCACAAGCTTGATCACACGATGTTGACCATTGAGCCGTACATCCCAACGTTGATTTTCCAGTATACCCAGGAGGACATTGATATAATTGAGAAGGAGGGGGTGAAGGTTTAATAGGCTGAGGAGGAGGCGGAGGAAGAGGTTGAGACGCATCAACAGTACCATCTGGCGTATCAATAGTGTAATCAATTCCGCATGCATCAGCCCAATCAACTATAGTTTTTTGATCTTTATAAGATGGATCGAAATTAGCAACACAATTGCCTTCAGTATTCAAATTGCAACATTTAGTCATTCCAAAACTTGGTCTATAACATTTAGTATCACCTGGTGTTTTCATAAACCATGGCGAAGCTATCGTCATTCCTTTTATAGAACACTTATAAGTTTGATCTGGATGAAGTATGTTAGGATCGCTACTTGATGGTTGATCTCCGTCCGACGAATTTCCTCCATCGGATGGTTGACCGCTTTTAATTGCAGCAAAAGTTGTTAGACCTCCTAAAGATAATAGCAACAATCCTGTTATAATAAGAGATACACTTTTTTTATCTAATGACACCCCAATAATAAATAAAAGTAAACCAAATCCTATCAATGAAGCGCTTATTATGATAAGATTTTTTCTATCTGTATTCATTTATTAATAAAATTACAAATAAATTATATTATTTTAAAATAATAAATGGGTATTATTACTGTGATAGAAATATTAATACCTATAATAATAATTTCTGCTATAGTAATTTTAATTTGGAAATTTAAAAGTTGGTTCTGTAGACAACCTATATTAAAAACATTATGTGGTAAGATAGCATCTAGACCGTGCCAAGTTGGAGATAATGTAGGAAATCCTACTGATAAATCAGAAGGTTCTGCTTGTGAATATGTTTCTAATGGTGAAAGTTGTTATTTACATGCAAGAACAGGTCCTAACGGGCAAAATATATGGCAATGTGATGATAGTTGCAGCGAAAATCCTAAATGTCAACGAGGATATTCACCTCATTCAACAGACTGTACATCTGGGCAGAATAAAGGTGTATCATCATTAGATGAAGTGGGAAAAGCGTGTAAATGGTTATCGAAAGGAAAAACATGTTTTTTACATGTTAGAAAAGCAAATGATGGAACTAATAGATGGGTTTGCGATGATAATTGTGCAGAAATTAAAGAATGCTGTGAAAGCGGTGATGGACAGTGGGATAGTAATAGTGGAACATGTTTAACAACAGGTATTGATGGTCCTATACCCAATAAAATTAAACCTGGACCTGCTAAAGAATGCGGTAAAGGAAGAAATAGAGGTATTTTAGCTGATGAAGAACCCGAAGGGCAAGCTTGTAGCTGGGAATCACATGGACAAATATGTTATTTACATGCTCAGAGTAATACATGGGATAATAAAAGAAGATGGGTTTGCGATGATAGTTGTGTAACACATAAATCTTGCTGTGATTGTAAAGGGTGTAAATGGGATCATAATAGCGGGAGATGTATTACAGATGGTACTCATTTGGGAGATTTAAGAACATAATTATTCAATCTAAATATTACTTATTAAGTAAAAATAATTTAATTTTGAATAATATAAATGGCTATTTCTAAAAGAAATTTAATAATAACAGCCGTTACTCTTCTTATAATAGGGCTTTTTATTTTCGTATTTGGATTTGCATACGGTGATAGTGTTAATTGGTTATTAGTATTTTTTGGATTTATCTTGATGGCTCTTTGTAGTATACCATTCTATTTTGCATTTAAAAAATCGGATCCTATACCAGCAGATACACCTATACCTGCTGGTTCCGGTACACCCATACCCCCGGAACATATTAGTTGTACTATTCAGGGTATTACTTTTGGCCCGCCATGGTATGCATTAAAATCGAATCCTACATTTTGTTATAGAAATTCTGTAGATAATCCTAAATGTTGTAATAAAGGAGGCGATGGAAATTGCGAAGCTCATTTTTCACCTGATTATTATAAAGATCAACCAACAGTATTAAATTGGCTGACTGCATGTGGTGTTCCATATACAAAATAAATAATTATATTTGTTTGTAAATATAATAATATAAAAATTATTGATTATTATTTTACTCATTGAGTAAATTATCTTCCACCTAATCTTATATTAACAATTTTTTCTTTATCTTTTTTAATATTATTTGAATTTCCTATTCTTAAATCTAAAAATTCTATAGTAGCACCTCTTTCAATATACCATTTTTGTCTTAATTTCCAATGATTTTCAAAAGTCGTGAAATCATCAACTAAATCATAAATTTTACAATTATTTGTTCTTAATCTTCCTTCAAATTGTTCTACGTGTTTAGTATCACTCATTAAGATTAACATTGTCAAACGAGGATCATTAAAACCTACACCTGCTTTTTTCATACCTGCAACTAATACTCTTGCATCTTTATCCCATGTTTTAATAGTTCCAACAATCAATGTACAATGTTCGTTTTTCTCTTTTAATTTATTAAAAATAGCTTCAGATTGTGATACTCTATCACTTAATATCATAATAAAATCATTTGGATGAGATTGAACCAATGATAGTGCAAGATTGTGACGTTCGTCTATATCAGATATAGATGAAACTACTTTATTCCAATTTAATGTCATCTTCCCAGAAACATACATATAATCTATTTCTGGTTTAAATGGTGTTAATACTTTATATACTGTAAATGGTTTAACTTCTTTTCTAATAATAATATTATCACCAAAATATAATTTAAATACTTTATCCATCCCGTCGACTCTTTTTGGTGTAGCACTCAATCCAATTAAATATTTAGGTGTAAATAATAAAAGGGCTTTTGTGAATAATGTAATTGTTGCAATATGAGCTTCGTCGACAATGATACAGCCTATTCCTTTCAATTGTTCTCGTGAAAAACTACATACTTTTTTTACGCCAAAAATGTAGACATCGGCGTTTGGATCTAAAGCGTTAACATTTGCAGAATCAGATTTTACATGTTGAACTTTTGCAGAACTATTATTTACAAATTCTTCTACCCATTGTTTATTTACAAGATCATAATGACAAAGTACTGCAACTTTAGTATTTAGAATGGATGATAACATCATTCCCATTCCTGTCTTTCCAAATCCGGTCGGTAATGCAAGAAAAACAAAACCGTCTTTTATTAAATATTCATAAGCATCATTAAATACAACATTTTGATCTCTATAATGTTTTGGATCTGTTTCGATAGTATATGGAATTTTTCTTGATATAAAATTTGTTGAAATATGCTCTTCGCCAATATTAGGAAACGTTTCATAAAAATCTTTCCATAATGCTAAAGGAATGTATACTTGATTATTATTTATATCTACATTAAAACAAGGCACAGGAGATGGATCCTCGTTATATTGAGAAGCTTTTGGTCTAATATGACAAACATTATTTAGATGGTGTTGAAATTCAGATGATAAATTTGATCCTGAAAGTATAAATGACATATTTTAAAGAAAAATATTTTTCTTTCTTTTTTAAAATTTTTAAATTCATTTTTATATATGAATAGAAATGATTTATCATGCATTGCATGATAATGTTAATATTATTTATTTTGCGATTTAATTTGTTCAGATAAAATTAGAAAAGGTTGGATTAAAGTTTGATAATCATCTTTTTTTGCTGATATCTCTAAAAAGTTTATACCCTTTAAAAATTTATTTTTACTACCTAATCGAAGTTGAATATCATTTTTATTGCCACAAATAATAGTAGGAATTTTTTTTCCTAAAAAATTGTAAACATTGTCACAATATATATTTATAAGTTCGAATGAAATCATCGCTGTAAAATCAAATAATACGATCATACAGTCTGTTCCTTCATAAAAATTAGAAGGGTCAAACTTTCCAAATCTCTGTTGACCTGCTATTTCAGTTATAGAAAATTCGATATTTTCACCATTTTCATTTTTTACATTTATTACACATTTTTCAATTTTATTTGTTGGGTCATATTTTTCAATAAAAATACCGTTTTTTACTTTTTGTAAAAAACAAGTTTTACCTACTTCCGTACTGCCAAGTAAAAGTAAATTATATTTTTGTGCAATTTCAGTCATTCTTTAATGTTTTAAACAAAAATGAATTTAAATTTCTTTTAAAAGAAATTTAAATTCATTTTTGTTTTAATTGTCAATGACTGAAATAATTAATAAATCTATTAGCATTTCATCAGAAATTAAAAATATATCCAATGATGTCAAAATATTAAATAATCTTATCGAATCTATTATAAAAAAGAAATTTAGATCAGATCCTGCAATAAATACAAAGCAAAATATTATTGAAATGACTGATCATTTCAAAAACATGGAAAAAGAAATTTTTATTGCTGTTATTAAAATTTTAGACGTATATAAACCAAATGATCTTGAATCGAATTATAACGGAGCTTTAAGTATTATTAATATGCTCAGAGATACAGGCATTACACCTACAAAATAATAGTTTTATTTACTCATCGAGTAAATATTAATTAATGAGAATTCACAATTTTTTCTAATGTTGGGAAAAACTGTAGTTCATTCAATATTTTTACTTTTGCTTCTTTAATGAAATTTAATCTTTTTTCCCATTCATTATTCTCTATTGCATCTTTTACTATACGTAAAGAATCTTCGAAATTATTGAAGTCTAAAATAATATAGGCTCTAGGATCTATCCAGTCAGAAATATTTGGACAACCCCAATAGAAACACAATGTTTCACTTAAAATTGCATCAATTATCTTCTCAGTAAAATAATTCTTTTCTGAATTATTTTCAGCATTAAATGTATATTTATAAGGAAATTGCGCAGAATCTTTATGCATATAAGGAAGTTCTCCAAAATGATTTTTAAAATTGAATGGATTTCCACCTTTACCAAAATGATGAATAATTAATCCATTATCTTCCATATATTTTGCAAATTTAATACGAAGTTGATGACCGATATTGGAATATTGTGATGATAATACAGCAGATATTTCATTATTAAATTTTTTTGTTAGATCAACTTTATTATTAATTAAATCTTGATATGATGAAGATATATGCCATTCTATATTATTATGAGTATATTTATGAATTTGTAAAGATTTAAATACTTTTAATGGAGGATCGGCTAATTCTCCTAAACGTTGTGTAAAATTTAATGGTTCCATATGATATAAAATAATATTATCTTTAGGAACGTTAACAGCACAGTTAGGATAGTTAATAATAGCAGTATAATCAGATCCTGATTCTTCTGGGACTATTTGTATATTATTCCATCTTCCTTTTCCATCTTGAGACATTTTCGACCAATCTTTACATACTTGTTCTGGTGTAGTCCAAAAACAGACTAGCCTAATTTTAATTAGATAATTATTCATTTTAAAAATCTAATTTTTAATATTAAAAATTAGATTTTTAAAATGAATAATGACACTCGGATACAAAAATCTAATAATACATGTATTATATTTCACTTACCAACATTATATATTAAAAAATTAACACCTGAAGCCATAGCTCCAGTTCAAGGTAGTAAATATAGCGCGGGATATGATCTTGCATATTCTAGATGTGATGATATTATTATAGAACCAGGGAAAAGAAAGTTAGTTCCCATCGATATTAGTTGTGAATTATTACATTTTAATTGTGATGAAGCATATGGTTCTTATTATTTAAGAATAGCACCTCGTTCTAGTTTAGCATTGCATCATGGAATAGACGTAGGAGCTGGTGTTGTAGATTGTGACTATAGAGGACCTATTAGTGTTGTATTAATTAATTTTGGTGAAAATAATTTTACTATTAAAAAAGGAGATAGAATCGCACAATTGATAGTTGAGAGAATATTACTTCCAAAAATAGAATGTAAAAATATATTAAGTGATACTGATAGAGGAGATGGAGGATTTGGTTCTACTGGAAGAAATTGATTACTCGTTGAGTAATAAATGAACATTAACATCTATTAATCGTAATATTTAATATATCTTTTTTAAAATCAGACTTAAACTCATTAATACTTGCTATAATAGCATTTAAATCTCCTGTTTTTGTAAAATTATCCCCATTTTTTGTATGTATTATAGCATGCCAATATTCTTTTGGTTTTACTATTTTATTTTCATAATTTAATAACTCATCATCTATAAAATATATCTCAGACATTTTATTTTATTTTTTTAATAAAATAATAATTCATTTTTTAATAAATGCCTTTATTAGATCAAAGTTATTATAAATCTGAAATACCAAAAACATATAAAAAAGATTTTATTCATCCAGATTTTAAACCTTATTCTTCTATAAAAGAATTTCCACCATTACATCCATCTGTTATACCACAATTAATAAATCATAAAAAAGGATGGAATTTTAAACTAGTTCACCCATCAGATCCATGCCCTGTTGGATTTAATAAGAATGATGAATACGGTATGTGTATCAAAGATTATAAAAAAGTAGATAATTCTTTTAAATTATCAAAACCTATACCAGAATTATATTATCTTCATTCTATAGAACATTTACCTAATTATCCAACTATTAATAATAATATAAAAAATAACATTCCTTTACAATCTACAGATATGAGATCTATGGATAGAGATTCTGGTGAATGGATTCAATTTTATAAATCTAAACCGTCTGTAAATACTAATAAATATCAAATTTCTTCATCAAGGTATTCTTATTTATAATTACTCATTGAGTAATTATTAAACTTAATCTTCATCAATATCTTCATAATCTATATTTCTTCTATTTTTCTTTTTAGAATAGTTATATGAATCATCTAAACCTACATTTCCAAACATTGATGATAAATCATCAACATTTCGCTTGGCTTTTTTACCAGATTTAGATCTATTTTTAAAATATTCAATATTAGAAAGTTCCATAGTTGTATATGGTTTTTTAGTATAAGGATTAATTTTATCAGAAAAATCATGTTCGTTAAAACAATAGTTACCTTTATCTGAACCTATTACAAGTAAATTTTTCTGATCTAATCTCTTATGTTGAGTATCTAAAGTATTAATACAACCAGGATATTGTAACCATATTCTATCTAAATTTTCTAAAAAACTATTAATAAAACTATCGTCTAATTTCAAATTATATGCATCAGTAATATCAAAATTATAATCAAAATTTTTATCACCCCAACTATAAGTATAATTATATTTATTTGAACGAATGTACGTTTTTATAGAAGATTTATAACATATATACCATGACGGATGATCTACTATTGAATTTCTTTTTAGATAGTCTGTATATATATTATTATCTTCATCATACTCTGCATAAAAACCACAAAAAGTATAACAAATATTATATAATGGCTTATTTAAATTAAATCCATTATTAAATAAATCTATAAAAAATTGTGTAAATTCAAACTGATTAAATTTTTGTAACTTATATTTTATTAATTCTGCAAAACTATAAGAATTTGCATCTAAATTGACATATGGTAATATTCTTTTAATAAAAGAATATGTTTGACCATCCATAGTTTCTTTATTATCTAATACAAATCTAAAGTAAAGTTCTATACGAGATTGAAAATTAAATGCTCTTCCAGATATACTATCTAGAAGATCTCTTCGAGAAGAACGCTTATCATTCATATATAATGATATTTCATTAGTAAAAATTATGTTATTCTCAAGACATTGTATAACAAAATTAAAATATCTTTCTTTAATTTGAGGGTCCATTTCGGTATTAACTACCAAATTATCAAATATAGGCAGAGGTTCTTTATAAAAATTATTTATTCCAAATCTATAAAATAGAGTATCAAGCAAATTTCTAGGAGATATATTACCTCTATCTACATTTTGAAGAATATCCGTAACTATCTGATTTAATGACATTTTATTATTATTAAAAAATAAAATTTTAATAATCTTTATTTATATTTCTGATAATATCAAAAGTAACAGATTCTGCTCCTCCCAATAATACACTACCTATGTTTAATTTTATCGATATAGGATTGTCATAATTTGATAAAATAATATCATACATATAACCGCTAGGTGTAGTAATAGTAAATGATAATATTTGTAAATTATATACTGTATTAGATATTGTTGCATCTAATAAACTTTCTAATAAACAATATGTTTGACTAATATCTATACCAGGATATCCACCATTACCACCATTAAATATTAATACAGATTTTGTCATATCAGGGTTTATAATTCTAATAGTAAAATAACCATATATTTTCATTAAATTTCTATATATGAAATTATTAAATGTTGAATCATAATTAAATGAAGATACTATTCTATCTGCATGAAGAGTTGAATAATTTATACGTAAAATAATATTTTCCACACCCACAGTAACATTAATAGTTGGTTTAATATTTTCAACAGGCGACATTCTAATTATATAAGTATATACAGCACCGGCACCTGTTTCTACTACTTGAAAACAATTTATTTTTAATGTATTACTTGTTAAAGGATCTATTTTTGTTACGATACATCTTTTAGTATTTTGTAACGAATCTAATAATATATAATTACTCGTAATTTTAACATTATTATTATTTTTTGATGGTTCGTATGCTAATAATACAAAACTACACCAAAATCCAGCTCTTTCTATAGTTATTTCTTGAGGACCATTTATCCTTGAAAATTCTTTTGGTGTTGTATTTACAACAAAACTTTCATATACATTATTTTGTTTAATAGAACTATTAAATGAATAATTTCCGCCAGATATCAAACTCATTTTATTAAATATGAAATATTATTTATTGAAAAAAAAATGTTAATATTAAAATTTATATTATATTTAATAAATGGAACTGTGTAATATGACATATTCGCTAATATTAATTTTAATTTTTCTTCTTATTGTTATAATATATCTTTTATATGTATTTATACCATGTAAAGATGATACAAATTCTGAAATAAACTATCCATGTTTTGTTTTAGTTTACAAGAATGGTTGCCCTCCGTGTGAAGGAATGAAATCCGATTGGAATTCTGCCAAAGAAGAATTATCTAATAAAGGCGTTAATGTTTATGAAATTGATGTTTATTCTGAAAATATGAAATTATTTAAAAATATTTCAGGTACACCAACTATAAGATGGTATAAATCTCAAGAAGAATTTATAGAATATGAAGGAAATAGATCGAGAGATTCTTTAGTTATGTTTGCCGCTGATAATATATAATAAAATTAGATATTAATCATTATTTACTCAATGAGTAAAATTTATTATTTACTTATTTTCAGGGATATATCTACTAAACATATTCATACCGCTAAATTGCTGCATAACACTTTTAGTACCGTAAGGAATTTTAATTTTAACTATATTATCACCGCTAACTAGACATACTCTACATTCTCTAGTTTTCAAAGTTTCATTAACAATTGCTGATAAACCACATAATTTACATACCCACATGAAATATTTATCACTTAAATCTAACATACTATTATTAAGCGTCCCGCTTGCACCATGTGCTAATAATACATCTCTTTCTTGAACGCCAATCTTTAAACCTCCGCCTCTTTTCTTTCCTTCGTCTGGTTGTCGAGAAATCATATTTCTACCACCTCTCGCACGTGCATGCATCTTTGGTTGTGCCATATGTTTAAGTCTTTGATAGCAGCATTGACCAACAAAAATTAAAGATTTATAAACTTTTCCAGTTATTCCATCACAAATATATTCATCACCAAGGTTAAATATGCCATATCTTTTTAATTCTATCTTAATATCTTCTTCCATACTTTTATCTATTTTCTTAAATGCCGTAGCATCAACTGGAGCATCACTATTTAAAAACGTATTTGAAACATTAATATTTGCATATACTTTTTTAACATCATCAACTGTTAATCCATCTAATAATTTTGAACATACTCTTGTACCTAAGATCATTTCTATAAACATTGCAATAGTCATACGACTTGGGAATGCTAAACTATTTAATATAACATCAGGCGTTTCTCCTGTTCTCATATTAAATGGCAAGTCTTCATGTTTCCAAATCATACCAATAGTTCCTTTTTGTCCATGGCGTGCAGAAAATTTATCTCCGACCATAGGTTCACGGAATTGAACAATATTCATTCTGATATATTTTTTTCCATCAGCACTAAGACCCATTTCAACTCTATCTACTCTTCCACTACTTACTCCGGTATATTCTGTAATATGTAAATACTCTTTATCCTCTTTTTCATCTATTACTACTTTACATATTAATACATCACCCTTCTCTACTTTTTCTCCTACCTTAACATACCCGCCACAAATTTTTTTAGATATTCCATTTTCTTCGATTATAGTTTCATCACATAATTTACTAAAATTTTTTTTATTTGATAACCCCGTTGACATTTTTTTAGGTTTTGCAAATTTTTCTGCACCTCTAAGTTCTGCATAGAAGTTTTCATATATATCTACACACATAAATCCTCTTTGAACTGCAGATTCACTTAATTCAATAGAATCTTCTTCATTATAAGGTCTTGGCATAATAAAAATAGTAGCATTTTGACTACAAGGCATCTCGTCCATTTTTAATATTGTAGATACTCTTGAAGCAGCTAATGCTTGTTGAACAGTTTGAAGTACATAAACTTTTCCACCAGTCATAAGTTGTCTATAATTTAATACTGGAATACCTATAGCTTGTCTTCCCATTGCTGCTTGATAACTTACTCTTGGAGATTGATCGTGATCAAGAAAAGGAACAGTAGATGCACCAATACCATAAGCTAAAGATGGATGTAATTCACAATGAGTATAATTTTTCTTTAAAATATTTTCAGGAAAATCTGCTAATAATATATTTTCTTCTTCATCTGTATCAATTAATTCAACATAACCATTACTTGAAAGATAGTTCCAATCAATTTCTCTTTTTACTAAACTAAGAATTATATCTTTTGTAATTTTTAATTTTCTATTTTCTACTATCATAGCAGGATAACATAATCTACCATAATCACATAAAATTCTTATTTCCGATTTATGAATAAAATAAGTAATAGATACTTCTGGTGACATACCACCTGATCTTCTAATATTTTTTATGAAAGAAATTAATGCTTGTGGTGAATTTGTTGAACATACTAAATCACTATTAATAAAAATGTTACAATATCCTTTTTCTTTTATTCTTAAATATGTAATAAGATTACTCATTTTCAATATATTAAATATAATTAATGGATCAGAATCAAATGTTATTAACGATGCTAAAGATTTATTTTTTAATAATCCGGCTTTCTCTCCTTCTGGCGTTTCAGAAGGACAAGTTTTTAAATAATGAGAAGGGTGTAAATCTCTTGGTTCAACCGTATTAGATCCTTCTGCAACTATAGGCGGCGTTTGTTTGCATTTAAATTGCAATCCGCATACATAATTGAATTCTTCTAATAACTGAGAAACACCATTTGCTGTAGTTCTACTCCATTTATTATTTGCCAATGCTCCTATCATCGATTTTGTAATAATCGATGGTTTAATAGTATTTAAAATATTTGCACCTGTTCCTTTACTTAAAGCACTTGTACATTCGTCTTCTAAATCATTTCTTATTTTTTGTAAACAAGAATAAAATTGCTGACCTAATAAAATATTTAGATCCATAATTCTTTTTGATGAATAATGATCTCTATCTGTACAATATTTTAATTCATTAGTCTCTTTTAAAATATCTCTAATATATAATGCATTAATTAATTCATTAATCATAATCCCTAAAAAGTGTATTTGTGTAATTTCACGTGTAGTATCAAATTGTGTTGATAAATATAAATGGCAAAATAGATCGTTTTCAAGAATATATTTTGCATATTCTTTATTTGAAAGATGAGCGGTATTTGGTTTCGGATCTCTTCTTGATCCAATATATTCAATGCAATCTTCTTGAGTATATATTTCATATGAATATTCTAAAGATCGTTGAATAAGAGAAATTTTATATGAATGAGATATTTTCCAATCCTTACCTAAGATATATTCAATAATTTCTTCATCTTTTTCTACACCTAATGCTCTGAAAATAATTCCGATTGGAATATCTTCTTTATACCATGGAAGTAAAACGGTAATAATATTTGAAATATAACCAACCAAACAAGTAGTTGTTCTAAAACCGTTAGGAGATGTAGATCTTATTTCTGCATATATCTCATATACTACTGCTGTTTTTTTAACTTCCGTGGTGATTTTTCTCGTGGATGAAGCTTTTTTATTCGTATATATTGATATCTTATTTGGTGTAGATCGTTCTTGAGGAACTATAATTCGTTTATGAGCTTGATCTTTCGCACATATAATAAAATAACCACCTGTATCATATATATCTTCATTTAATTCTGCTAACTTAGCTTTATCATTTTTATATTCATATAACATACATAATTTTGAAAATACTACAACTGGTATATTACCGATATAAACATTTTTATTAATAATAGGATCTCCAAGAGGAGGTGTAGTTTTAATGTCAATAAATATTCTTGACCAATATGTATCGTTCGAATGAAGACATTGATATGGAGATACTTGAGGTCGATCAATAACATAGTTATATAATTCAACAACGTATTTTTTATCTATATTTACATCAGGATGATATATAGTATTTATTTTAAATTCTTGAAATAACCTTGGAATTGTGAATTGAATAAAATAATCATACGATGTTGTAAGATGTCTCATTAAATCATAATTATTAAAAAAATGTTTAATAACAGCCCATGTATCATCATTATTAATAAGCGTTTCATCATAAGGTAAATTTTCGTTAACTTTTTCAAGAGTATTGGAACTATTCGTTGACATTATCTTGTTTTCAGAACTCATTTTCTATTGAAAAATTTAAATTAGGATCAATAATTTAAATTTTTCATTTTTTATTTATCGAATATAATACTATACATATATTAAAACAAAAAATAAAATTATTAAATGACTAAGTTTAGTGAAATTAAATTTAAAATGATAGCATTTGTATCTGGATTTATATTATTATTTTCTTCATTAATGATAATTCTTTCTAAATATGATAAAGTTCAAAATATGGATTCTGTTTATTTCTCAATGATATCTGCGATATTAGGAATATGGACACCTCAACCAAATAATAAGAAAAATACGGATGTTTCAACAGAAACAATAGAAAATATACCACCTATTTTAATTAAAAATAATAAGAAAAGAAAAAGATCGTTAAAAGATAGCAGTTCTTCATCTTTTGATTCTTATTATTAAATTACTCAATGAGTAATCAATATTTTATTGCTTATCAAATGGGTCTTTTGTAAATTTAATTTCCATTACAGCTCTTGTAAGAAGAATAAATACAAGGGTATGAATGAGAAGCCCCGCAACTGTAACACATCCTGCAACGGCAGAACTACTCTTAGTACTTACAGATGTAGCTAATCTACTAGTAAGCTTAAAAGTAAAAGGATTTCCAACAACCATAAAAAGAGCTGTTGCTAAAAGTGCATGGAGATTCTTTTGATTGGCAGTTGGCATTCCAGTAAAAGAAAATTCTTTAGTTGGTTTAACTTCCATTAATCCTCGAGAAATTGCACCAAAAACGAGTCCATGGAGAAGAACTCCTGCCATTCTAGGTTTTACATCATACCCGTAGGTAACATCAGCAGTCTTAAAACCAACATATTTAGTAAGAGTATCTGTAAGTCTATATGCCATGGGTGATGATAATACAAGGAAAAGAACACCCGCGACAGCCGACGCTTTCCATTTTAATTTGCTTTCTTCAGATAAAGATTTCATATTGTATATTTATTAGATGAAAAGTAAAATAATTTTTCAATAAATTATTTTATTAATTATATGAAAAATAATTTTATTAATTATATGAAAATAATTTTATTAATTATATGAAAATAATTTTATTAATTATATGAAAAATAATAAAATATATAGAAAATCTGGGAATTAATTAATTAATTAAAAAAATGAAAAAAAATATAAAAATTGAATTTTTAAAAATCTATTATTGAATTACATATTTTACAATGAGTGCTTCCTTTGTTGAATCATTTATTAAGCATTTTGCTGCTACATATTCTCTTCCCGTTGAAGAAGTTAGAACTATTGCTCAAGAAGCTCAAAAATCTGCTGTACCCCCTGCTGGTTCTATCCCTCAAAAACCTTCATCGACAGCGAGCACTTCTAAATCTAGAACTCCTGTTGATACTAAATGTTGTCATGTAACAATTAAAAAAGAAACAAAACTTGAAGAAGTATGTGGAAAAAATGCACGTAATGAATTTCCTGAAGGTAGTGGATGTTGGTATTGCGGTACTGATAAAAGTGGTCATTACAAAACTGCAATTTCTAGAGCTGCAAAATCTGAAACACCTAAAGCTACAACTGCAGTAAATACTGTTGCAGCAAAAGCAAAGACCGCAAATACTGCAGTACCAGCAGTTCTTCAACGAGTTACTGCTCAAAAAGTTAAGGAAATGTTCTTACATGAAGTGCCAGCTGGAAGTGGTCAGTTCATTAATCTTTCAAATAGAATTTTGTTTAATCATTCTACAAATAAGGCTTATGCTGTTCTTGCTGAAGATAATAATACTCATCTTCCTCTTGAAGACTCCCATATTCGTTTCCTTGAAGCAAACAATATCGGTTTCGAACAACAATCCGAAGAAGACGAGGTTGAAATTTCTGCGGCGCCAGTTGCTAAAGTAGCACCAACCGTCGTTAAGGCTGTTGTAGCTAAACCAACTGTAACTAAAGTAGTTCCAGTTGCAACTAAAGTAACACCTGTTGTAGCCAAAGTAACACCAACCCCGGTCGCTAAAGTAACACCTGCTGTAGCCAAAGTATCAACCGTAACTATTGCAAAACCTGCTCCTCCTAAACCAGTTCCTCAGAGAGTTGAAAAAGTAGAAGTTATCGAAGACGATGAAAATGTTGAACAACTTGGAGTTGAAGAGGAAGAAGAGGAAGAGCAGCCAGATATTGAAGAAGAGGATGAAGGAGAAGTTGAAGAAGCTGAGGATGATGAGGAGGTTGATGAATAAATGATATAATAATTACTCATTGAGTAAAAAGAATTTAAAAAAAAATGAATTTTTTTTCATTTCTTTTTAAAATTAAAAAATATGAAAGAAATTTTATTTGAAACTGAAACAACAAAAATTACATTAATTGATAAAAAAAAAGTTATCAAAGATGTAAAATTTAATGATAATACTACAAAAAATATTACATCATATAAAAATTATAATAATAATATTCTTATCAAAAAATCAGGCATTCTTATCGTTCCAGAAATAAATCAAGTTTATATGATAAATTATATTTTTGAAAATTTCAATAAAAGAGAACGAAAATATTTTACTAATATAAAGAATGTAGATTTAAAAGAAAATAATATTACATTTGAAATGCAATATTATGATTGTGCATTAACAGATATATTTGACTCTTTATATTTTAATGAAAAAATTAGTATATTAACTCAAATAGTTAATATACTAATCATTCTAGAAAAATACAAAATTATACATAATGATTTATATATGACTAATATATTTCTTAAAAATTATAAAGTGTCAAATATTGAAAATATATATAAAGTATATTTTTCTGATTTTGAATTTGCATGCAAATGTGAAGAACCAGTTATAATTCCAAAAATAGATAATAATAATATAAAAATAATTGTAAACGAATGGCATCCCATGGTAGATCTATTTACAATTATTTTTGATATGTATTACGAAAATAAAGAACCGATGTTTAATATGTTTCTTAATAAAATATTATCATGGATGTTGGATTGTAATATCAATGATTTACAATCATATATTGATAAATATACATTATTAAATAATTTTAATAAAGAATTTCTAAATGATAAAAATATAAAATTAAAAACTATCTATGAATTTAAAGAAAAATTCATAGATAATATGTTTTTAGAAATTTCATAAAGATTTTTTTAATTTATACTAAAGTTTCAATTACTCATCGAGTAATATTTATAAAACATTATATAATACAAAAAATACTAAACAAAATATTGCTGTTTTTATCACTAATTTTGCAATATTATTTTCACCATATGGTAACCTATCTATAAAATTATCAGTAATTGGTAATGATAAAATAATAAATAATGCTGCACATACACCTAATAGATATTTTATTTTATTATTTTCTTCTTGATCTGATGGTGAAAATAATCTAGAATGAACTTCTAATTCATCATCATTATATTTTACTTTCTTCTTTGGTAATGGTAAATTTGATAATTTATCCATTTATTATATTTTTAATACAAATATTTAAATTTACTTTTTCATATATAATGCTATAAATACAACAAAAACAGCTACTACAACAATCATCCATGAATAATCATTTTCTTCTTTTCTTCGAGATAAATTTCCGATAGTCCCTGTAGAGCTAGGTTCTATTTCTTCTGATAACGACATTGTAGGTTGAGGTTGAATTTCATATTCAGCTATTGGTTCAACTATCTCTTCTACTTCCATTAATTTTTTACGTTGTTGCATCATCTGTTGTGTTTGTAAATATTGTTGCGATTGCGCGCTACTTTGTATCTCCGATCTCGAATTTGGCTCTTCTTGTGAAAAGCTGTACTCCCCTGTTTGTTCTGCAAGTTCTGGCATTTCACCAACTCCTAAATATCTTGGCATTATTAAATTTAATTTATCAAAAAGTAAATCTTTAACTACAATTATAGTTTTCTAGATTGAATAGAAGGTCTAATTGTAGGTCTATCATTCATAGTTCTAAAAGAAATTTCAGCTTGTTTTTCATTAAATTGTACTCTATTTTTTAATGTTTCGTATTCATTAGTAGAAATACAAACTGAACCTAGACCGCATATATTAGGTTCTGGTTTAACAGACATAGGGGTTGTAGTAACAATTGCAGGGGTTGTAGTAACAATTGCGGGGGTTGTAGTAACAATTGCGGGGGTTGTAGTAGAATTTTTATCGATACTCTTCATTTCAGTATTATTTTGTACCTGTTTTTTCATACCAAAAATTAAGGAACCAAAAATAATGGTAGCAAGTGATACATTTACGATCCCTGCAACCATTGAAAATGTTTTAGCATTTGTATAATCTTTATCTTTTATTTGTGAAAATATAATACTTGATACAGATATATTAATAATAAATAATAAAAATATAACTACAGGAATAACAAATTCTTTAGTTGATAAAGTTCTTCTTGCTTGGCGAATAGTATCGTATATAAACAACATAATAATAATAAAATGTATACCAGTAATAATATACAATATATTTGATAATCTATCATTTCTAATTTTTGTAACATCTCCTCTCATATGAAAAAACATGTATAGCATCAAACATCCTAATATTAAAAATGCTGACGCGTATGAAAATAGTACTATTTTATTCATTTATTAGTAGAAAAAATAATTATTACTCGCTGAGTAATATTAATTTTAATTTACTTTTTTTGCTTTCTCTGCTAATGCTACTAACGTATCAAAATAATCCCATATCACGTCAATATTTTCCTGTGGAATACTACCATCAAATAATACTTTTTCAAATTCGTTAACACTTCTTTCAGGAAGATCACCAAATAAAGTCTTCTTATTTTGTCTAAAAAAATTCATATCTCTAGCAGAAATATAAGATTTTTTAGGAAGAATATGTTGGATAACATGCTGAGTAATTTCTGTATCACTTAAACCATGAAAATATATATTAGCCATACCGATATCATTTTTTAAATTACCTCCGTCAATTATATTTTCAAAATCTGATATAAATTCTATAATTGTATTTTTAATTTGCCCTTTAATTGAAGTCATTTTTAATTGAAATTTTATTAATAAATTAATTTCTTTAATTTATTAATTAAGTTCCTTTTGTAAAGATTGTTTCTAATCTTTTTAAATAATCTTTATGTTTAGTAACTATATCTTCTCTCATAGGCGATATATAAATATCTTCATCTGAAATTGACAACTTATATAAGAATTTATAAAATCTTCTTATATTATGATATTTTTCCTGTATATATAATAATAATTCATCATCTGCAGATTTTAATTTATTAGTAGATATTATACGTTCTTTGTTATATGATTTTTTATCAAAAGATTCGTCATTTACATATTCCGTCTGATTAGAAAATTCATATGATAATAATTCTTCAGGAATATAATTTTCGTCTTTTGTCAATCTTAATCTATGAACTGTGACAGTTCTTTGATTTTCAGGTAAATGATCGTGGGATGATAATCTAAATGCCCTTCCTATAATTTGATCTTCCCCAGAATAATTCCATAAACTTTCAAATAATATTACATGGCGACAACCTTTTAAATCTAAACCTTCGCCTCCTGCTTTTGCACTTATAATAATAACATAAATTTTATCTTTATTAAATTCTTCAACTATTTTAGTTCTATCTTCTTTTGATGTTTTTCCTGTTATTATCCCATGAGGAATTCGTTTTTGATTTAATAATTTTGATATTTGATATACACCATGACTTAAATATGAAGAAGCAATAATTATTTTTTCTTTCTTTTTAAATGCATCGACTGTTATATTAATAGCAACATCACATTTAGGACAATCTCCTAAAAATTTATTTGTATATATTCTTAACCCTACTAAAAATATATAAGGTCGAGATATAAACTTTACATTAAAATTTTTTAAATTATCGTTCTTTTCAAAAACTTCCATTTCAAATTTGGTATATATTTTTTGAAATTCTTTAGACATAACAATTTTAACATCTTTTTCTGTCAACGAAGGATAACCAGGTCTATCAATTTTAGATGTTTTATGAAATGAGAATACGTTCATATAAAAATTTATAGCAATATTTTCATTATTATGAATAATTATAATATCTTTATATCTTAAAAAAGGTAATCCTTTTGCCATACATATTAAATTTACTGCATCATAATGACTATTATATAATGGAGTAGCTGTTAATATTATTACTTTTTCCGCTTTTTGACATAATTTAATCATATTATATGCTTTTTTTCCAGTAGTAATCGAGTCAGTACCTTTATGATATTTTATTCTTGTTCTAAAATTATGTCCTTCATCTATTATTATCATACATTTTTTAGGAAACGATTTAAGTTCGTCTTTCTTTTCGCGAATTAGACTTTGATTTATTTCGTCTTTAAATTTATTGATTAATCCGTCATGAGTAAAATAACTGATTTTACTCAATAATTTTATTGCATATCCTGGTAAATTTTTTGTTTCTTGTACACCAAAATATTTATAAAATGAAGAGAAAAAATTAGAAACTAAAGATTTAGGAGTTGAAATAAAAACTATTCCATCAGGATTTTTTTTAAGAAAACATATTGCAGAAGTCATAGCAAAAATAGTCTTTCCTGAACCTACTTCCCATGCAGCAATAATACCTCTATTATTTGATATAAAATTAACAGCATTTATTTGATATTTTTTTAATGGTAATTTACAATTTGTAATACATTCATCTACAGTTTCTGTGAGATTTATATTTTCAGTTTTTATAAAAGACAATATTTGTTCTAGGCGGTGATCATCTTCTGTATCATCGAGAGTGGTATCATCCTCTATTTCTTCTTGAATTATTTCATCTGTATTTATATCTATATCTTCAATTATAAGTTCTTCTTTATCAATATTTATAGGTTTTGATGTGGATGCAACAGATACCAATTCAATTATATTATCATTGTCATTTTTAACAATATTGGAAATTTTATATTCATCTGGTATTAATGAAGGATTTTTTAAATATCTGCATAAACTTAAATATGATAAATCTTTTAGATAATTTCTATCTATATTAAAATATTTAAAAGCAAGTTCTTTTAATTCTTCAATTTTCCACCCATTCGGATCTGATATTTTGCATGGTTTTTGATTAAAAATTGTATCAAATTCTGACATTTATTATTCATTGAATAATTTAAAAATTAATTAATTAAAAACCAAGCTCTTTTAAATTTTCTAGCGTATTTGGTGATAACTTTGGTGAACTTTTAGGAGATGGTGAACTTTTAGGAGATGGTGAACTTTTAGGAGATGGTGAACTTTTAGGAGATGGTGACCTTTTAGGAGATGGTGACCTTTTAGGAGATGAAGATATACCAGACCACGAAGATTCCATAGATTTAGGGGAACGAGACCTACCAGATTGAGGTTTTATAGAAACTAAATCAATTTCCAATGGAAGTTCTGAACGTTCTGGAAGTTCTGGAAGTTCTGGAAGCTCAAACTTTAGAGGAGAAGGTTCTTTTTTACCTGATGATAAAGATTTTTCTCTTTTTAAAATAGCAGTACTATCTATATTACCTTTAGTAAAAAAATCTTTCTTACCAGATAATATTTCACACATTTCCGTTTTAGTATATCTTTTTGCTTGTGTTTCTGTCAGACCATTATATCTATCCATAAAAATTTCTCTTAATTCGCGTTCATCCCAAACGTCATTCTTTGACGATTTTTTACCTTCGCAGCCTTTTCTTTTGAAATCATTATAAGTAAGTTTACCACTTACAGGCTGAACAACACTTACAGGCTGAACAACACTTACAGGTTGAACAACACTTACAGGTTGAACACTTGAAGATGGTTGTGGTAATGCAATTGTTAACCTTTTACACATCTCTTCTTTAGTTAATTTACTAACATTCTTTTCAGAAGGGAATTTACTAATAAACATTTCCTTGACTTCGTCTGCACCCCATACAGTATCTGATTTTCTACCTATACAATTCTTTTTATAAAAATCATTATAAGTAAGCTTTTGATAAGAACTAGCAACATGAGATGTCGGTGGTTTTGTTACAACGGCTCCTCCAATTAATACAGTTGGTAGTTGTTTACCAGGAGATATAGGTCTTGATGATACTTGAGGTTGTATAAAAGGCCTGATAGATTCTATTTTAGATTTCTTTGATGAACTTATCATTTCTGAAGGAAATGATTCGGATCTTAGATATTGACATAATAGTTCTTTAGGAGTACTTCTAGATTTTTCATAAAATGCTCCAAAATATTTTACAGCCATTTCTATAAGCTGATCTTTAGTCCACGTGTCTGCAGACCTTGCAGTTCCTTCACATTTTTTAGTTTGGAATAATTGTCTAAATTCATCCAATGACATTGTTGTTTATATTTATAAAGAATAATTTTTTACTCAATGAGTATTTTATTTAGGAATAATTATTTAGGAGAAAATTGTATAAGATCTTCTCTAGATCTATAAAGTTCTGGTACTGAATCAGATTTAAGGGATGTATAGAAAGGGTCAAATACTGATGATTCAGCCGGTGAAAATTTTTCTTCCCCTAAAGATTCCTTATCTCCTCGAGCATGTAAGGGTGCATACTTTTCCGGAGACTTAGATCTAGATGTAAAAAGAGGCCGTGTAGGGAGAGCAAGTAATTCACATAGCTTATCCTTAGGATATTTAGCAGCATCTGATTTTTTGATATTAAATCTCTTTACCATCATTTCAACAAGTTCATCTTTTGTCCAATTACCATTTTTTGTAGTTGCTTTACCAACACAACCTCTAGTATTAAATTTAGAAGGAGATGTCGATCTTTTTGGAGACATATTTAATACACGAGAAGGGGATAAAGATTTACGGGATGGAGATTGCATACGAACAGCCGCTTTCTTATCCATATTTCTTTGAAGAGGTTTTGCAACCGGAGATTTTCCTCTTTTAGCAGGAGGGGTCTTAGAACGAGATCTTGCTACTGCCGTCTTTCTAACTCCAAACGCTTCCTTAGGAAATCTTCCATCTTTAAGAGCCATACAAAGATCTTGTTTTGACATAGAACTTGCATAGTTTACAAGAACACCAAAGTGTTTATGGGCCATATCTACAAGTTCTTCTTTAGTCCATGTAGTTTCTCTGCTTAATCCTCTTCCTCTAGAATCTTGCATGCATCCTTTACTATTAAGGGCTTTTTGAAAACTTCTGGGTGATAACATTTTTTATATTATGTGTTTTTATTAAGAATATAAATAATTTTTGTTATTTTATTTTAAAATTCTGAAGGAAATGCCATAAGAACATCATTTTCAATATGACCATTAAGATATTTAAATATATAATTAGGATTAATTTCTAGTAATTTCTTAAAAATCATATCTAACCAATTACAATCACCCTGAGAAGCATCTCCCCAAGGATATTTATCCTTAATACATCTAACATCATCAATTAAAATAATATGATTAGGATTATTTAAACTTTTAATTGCATCAAGTTCCTGTACTAAAGGGCATTGTGTTTTAAAATTTCTAATCATTCCATTATCAACATGAGCATCTAAAAAGAATAAAGTTCTCTTAGAAAAATCATCCCCTACAAGATGATTTTTTAAATTAGTACTATCATCCTTAATAAGGGTTAACCTACCACTATTTAAATGTGGAATAAGTACCTCATTTGCTCGAGCGACTTCAATCCAACAATCTAAAAGTTCTACACTATATACCTTAGTAAAATTAGATTTTAAAGCCTGACGAACACTAATAGCTTCATATCTAGTATCATACAATCCCGTCTCTAAATAAGTTTCACAATTAAATCTAGCTCGGATAGCTTCCAAATCAAAGTTCATAGGCATCTTATAAAATTTATTTAATCTATATCTTTCTTTAATATTAAATCTATAATTCATTTAATCTTTTATAATCGACGCAAATATCTTTGAAAAATAATATATATAATATCATACAGCTTCCTACTAAGTTAATTAAAATTCCTGGGTATTTCATAGTATAATTATAATATGTTACACTATGTTTTCTAGTAGGATCTGATGACCATTTAATAGATAATAAAAATAATACATTACCGATTACAGCCATAAGAATAGCAAAAAAAGCAAGAAGTTTATGATTCATTTATTAAAAATGAAAAAATATTTTTTTTATTTGTTGTAAAATTTTTATGAATCCTGTATCTTTATATTTTACACCTTCACCCAGAGTTAATAATATTTATTCATCATATCAATTAGAAAGATATGATGATTTTATTCTTGAAAATATCAGAATAAATCATAAATCTTTCGTTTTAAATTTTATAAAGTATAAAAATTATGGAGAATTACTTTCAGATTATGATTTATTAGTTAAATATATTGAACCTAGAGCTAATGTATATGAAATTGAAAATATTGTTAAACAAGCATCTGAACATCTATTTAAAAATTTAAATAACTTAAAATATATTAATGATTCAATTTTGAATCGTCATGAACTTTTGTTATTAATAAATCAGAATCATAAATTTTTGATAAGTTTAGTAGGTTAAAATTACTCATTGAGTAATTATTTATTATTTTACTTTAATGAAATTTTCATATTCTTTGCCGGTAGTTTATCTTTTTCAATAATATCAACAACACCAGTACCAACTTTTGGAAATGTACCCATCATCACGCTTGAACTTACACTTCTCATCGGATCTACGACGCCAAATACTGCAGCTTCTGCCAAATAATCTATAGGTTTTTCAAACATTACTTTAGTCATAGGATCTGTATCTGCACTAATACCATCTCTAGTTACTGCAGTAATAACACCTTTTCTAGTTTGAGTGTCAACTAATAATTCAATATGTCTATTATTAATATAAGTACCGTCAAAACATAATAATTTTTTATACTCTCTTACTAAAAATTCTCTAACAGCTTCAATACCTAATATTTCATATATTTCATAAATATTATCACTTATAGTTCTATGTTGATCTACTCCTTTCAATATTAATAATTCTAGAAAATTACTTCCATCTGTAATAATATTCCATTCATTCTTAACTTCATTTCTTTTTGAATATACTTTATTTATACCTTCGATACCTCTGATATTAATATTTTTGATATATTCTATTACTATATCTCTACAAGTAAAATAATTAATATCTCCGTCGACAAAGAAATCTCTTCTATTTTCATTATCATTACTTTCAAGATTTTGTTTAATATATGTTTTAGTCTCGTTATAATTTGTATATATTTCTATTACTCCATATATTAATGGGGAGGGTAATGCGTATACCATAACTTTTCCCTTTGGTTGTTTAGAATGCTCATTAATAGCATTAGCAATATCTTGTAATGTAACAGAATAATGATATAATTTATTCATATCAAATTTAACTTCAAGTACCCAATTATTAGGCTCGATTAACATTTTTCCAAATAGATTTTCATGAAAATCTACCCACCATTTTCTTTCATAATTTTCATATGTAAAAAAATCGATACCGCTGCTTTTGATTTTATCATCTATTTCACAATTCAAATATTTCATATGAAAAGTATCGATAAGATGTTCGCAATTCAAATATACTAATGAATTTGCAAAATCGTTGATGTATTCATATTCATCTTGTTCAAATGATTGTTTTTGAGTATATGTTGCATTACTATTAATAACTGAACTTTTAATATTACTAATAAAATTAAATGACGAATCTAAATATATAGTTGTTGATTGATGTGATAATTTTTTAGTTACATTTAACATTTCTGTTAATCGTGGTACACCCATTGTAACATCTTTTGCACCAAGTCCTGCACTTTGAAAAGTATTAAGAGTCATCTGTGTAGTAGGTTCTCCTATCGAACAGGCTGCAATCAATCCTACTGCTTCACCATATTGACTTTTTGCTTCTTCAAATGATATATAGATACATTCAATAAAATCTTCTACAGCTTCATCATTTAATTCTACTTCGAGTAGCATCTTTTTTAACATTTTTTTAATATTTAACGATGCTTGTTTTGTAATATCTGTTTGAACTTGTGGGATACCAATAACAATATACTTTAAAATACGATCAATAATTTCATTAGATAATTTTTTCTTGTTAGAAATAGATGGATATACAGCATTATAATAAGAAGCTAATTGGTTAACATCGACAAAAAAAGGCATTTCATTACCTTTGAAATGTAAACTAATTAATTCTTTTGCATTAAATCCGTCGGCGCCATATAAAAATTGAACAATATTACCATTAACATCTCTGATACTTCCATCAATTTTTTGAATACAGTCTTCCATTTTCTTTCCCATTTTTTTCTGTGAATAACCAGTTGATGCAGTTTTAATTGCTGTATCAATAATACCTCTTCTTCCACCCATACAATGAAAGAAAAATTCTGTAGGTGGGATTCCATGAATAAATGAATGACCTACGAATCCTCTTGCTTCTGGAGAATCATCATCTAAATCAAAATGTGGTAAACATCTTCTCCCGTTATTTAATTTTTTTTGGATTCTTTTTCCATCAAGATTTTGCTGCCCTACGAATCCAGAAATTTGTCCATTATTAACAAATGATCCTTTTGCACCAGATTTGTTCATAATAACAAACGAATTCATATCGCCTTTATTCATACCATTTTTTGCTAATAACGGTGCAGATCCCATAGCCTTATTTAATGCACTATTAATTTCTAATTCTTTCTCTTCATACGTTTTACTACTTTCAAGGATAATATTACATTTACTATATGCTTCTTTTAATGCATCAGTAATAATATCATATTTAATAGGAAGACAATCATTGAAACCTACGCTATATCCTCTTCTCCATAAAAAATGAACGCCAATAAATTGCAATTCAGATATAAATTTCATACATATTCTCGGATTGTAAGGTTTTTTCCATAATGCATGAATACAACTTCCTCTACCGATACCATTAATTTTTTTACACATCGGTCCACTATTTGGAAGAATTATACCATTTTCTACCATAAATATAGGATAATTTTCATTAGTTTCGGTTTTTTTCTTCCATGTAAAAGTTCCGGGAAATACTATACTTGCAAGAATTCTTGTTGGTATTTGTCTTGCAAGAACATAATATTCTTGATTATTTAAATTATTATTATTATTTGAAAGCAAATTAAATCTATTATTTGATGTGTTATTAATTTTTGTTTTGATAACATATTGAGGATATATCTTGTTTGCTCGTTTGCAAAAATCTTGATATCTTTCGAAATCTATTTTTGAACATGTTATAATATTCATAAAATCATTCCTGTCTATAAATTCCTCATATCCTCCATTTTCTAATTTGCCACCGAATATATTAGTCATCATATACATACCAATCAATGTATTTTGAACAGGACCGATAATTGGACCATTTGATTGTCTTGAAATAATATGATTTGATACATGCATAACTGTTAACATTTCTGTCATAGCTCTTAATGATTGTGGTGCGTGAATATTACATTCATCTCCGTCAAAATCAGCATTCAAAGCCCTAGTTAATGGCAATGGAAGTTTTATTGCGTAACCTGGAACTATTTTTGCTTTCATTCCTAACATACTTTCAACGCGAATAGACGGCTGTCTATTAAATACAACAGGATCTCCATCTTGAAGACATCTTTCAACAATATCTCCTTCTTTCAATCCTGTAATACCTTTGTATGAAAATATTCCATTATTTAATGAAAGATTTTTTTTAACATTTATTGTATCATTACCTCTTTTAACATTAACTACAATATCTTTTTTCAAATTTTCATTATAATAATCCTTATTCCAACTGACAATATTTATCGGAGTAGTTAAAATTTTAGCCATATCTTTGGGAATGCCAATCTCGTCAATTTCATGATCAGGACCAGCACTGTCAATTACAGCCCTTGCACTAAAATCTTTACGTTTACCAGCAACAGTTGATTGAATGCTACCTTTTTTATGACATAATCTATCAGACAAACCTCTGATATTTTTTTCTCCGGCAGTTTGGGCTTTTTTATTATCAATTAATATATAAATATGTTTCTTAAGTGCTTCTTTTAATTCTGGTATCTCTTTCTTTGAAGTTTTACCTTTTCTTGGTTTTATTTCAATAATCTGTTCTGGAAATAATTTTTGCTTTAATATATTATTTGTTTTAATAATATTACTATATAAATTCGTAAGTTCATCAGGTTTAGTTTCACCATTCACAAAAATATGAGGTCTTGCTTGTAATGGAATTACTGGAAATGCAGAAAACATCAACGCTTCGGGTCTAAACTGAAGAGGATGATCTAAATTTGGTAACTTATTTTTCAAATATAATTTTTCAGCATCTGCTGATAAAGGTGTTAAATTTTTATTAAATCCCATCTTAAGTAGCGTTTCATTAGAAATATTTTTAAGAATATTATATACTTCTTCTGTATCTACTTTTCTAGTAAGACTTTTTGTTTTTTCTTTATAGAAATCATATGATTTATCAGATGTAACTTTACCATTAGTCATTCCACAATGGCTACATTCACCAAGTTTTTCACATTTTTCTTTTAGTTCACTTAATTTGATACCATTTGTTTCATACAATAATTCGTTACAATTCCAACAAATACATTTCAATATCAATTCAATATATTTAAAATATTTTGGATTATAAATTGGTGTAGCTAATTCTATATAACCATAATGTCCAGGGCAATCTTGATAATCAGCACCACACGTTTCACATGCAACACTTCCTTCAATTATATTTCCAAGTCTTTTATCAGCTGGTGTATTAACTGTATCATTAATATAAGGTAATGAAATAGGGATTGCATAACATTTAATTTGTTCTGCAGTTAATGGGGTGATACGAATTTCTTTTACTGGTTTTAACATTTTAAATTTAAAAAAATGATGATTTATATATTTTTTCATTTTTGTTATACATAGCAAAAATATTTTATCTTATTGAAGTAACGGATTAGTTTTTTTTTCAAAATATGAAGGATCTTAATTACTCATTGAGTAATTAATTATCTATTTTTTGAAATATAAATATAAATTAGTAGGAATTGAAATAGGCCATAATAAGCCATTAACAGTTCCGTTTAGAAAACCAAATAATACAGGACCTGCATTAAGATTAGAGTTACTCCCTGAATAATCAGGGTCGACATCAAGCATATTAATAGAAGTTTTTATCGATACTAAAAATGCCGTTGACGTTCCAATACCAATATATACTTTTCTAAATACATTACTATTCCACATTTTTCCAAAAATAATATTTAATAAAAATTCATTTTTCCAAAAAATAATATTTAATAAAAATTCATTTTTCCAAAAAATAATATTTAATAAAAATTCATTTTTAAATATTTACTCATTGAGTAAATATATTAATCTAAATACTGTCATCTTCAATAACATCTTCTATAATTCGTGCTGATGAAGGATTAAATATATTATACACTTCGTTAACAACATTCTTATAATATTTTCTATATAATAATATATTTTTCATTAATTTATCATCTCTTAATGTAAATGTTGTAAATACGTTTCTGGGTACATCAAATATTTCAGTACCATCATTTAGAATTATATCAAATAAATATTTCTTTTTACGAGGGTTACTATTAATATCTTCTTTAATATTTCTCAGTTCTCCATATGTATTTTCTGGAACAAAAGAAATATTTTCATTATCAACTACATAATCTTCTAGAAATACTACTTTAGTCCAACCTCTTTCATTAGTTTTTACTTTCAATTTTTCTCCTGCTTGTGGTGGTTTTTTAACTGCTCTTTTTCTAATACCAAGATTACTATAAATATTATCAATAATTATTTTACTTTTATATTCCAAACATGTATTGACTAATTCTTTATTAGTATTTCTATCGATTTCATTTAAAATGCCTTGATCGTGTTTTTTACAACTTTGTAATATATATTCAACTTTTGCATCAAATTTAGAATAATGATAAACACGTGGAAGATCTGGAAATCTATGATTATAACAAGTAAACATATCACCACTTATCCCAGAATATTTACTATTTCTACATTTATTACACATTACACTATTACCAACTAGATACATATCATTTTCTTCATTATCAATAATAATCTCACCTTCTTTACAATCAGCAAAATTTTGATAGTAACATATTTCTTTAGAAATTTTATTACATTCCATAATTCTACTACGTTGTAAATTATTAAGTTTTCTAACTAATCTTTCGAATTTATTTTCTATAGTTTCATAAGGAATAATATCTCCAGGATACATAACAGTAAATAATTCTGTAATTGGATTTGTTAATTGTTTTTCAATATAATGAAGAAAATCAGGTCTCATACCATTTTCAACTAATCCATTACGATGTTCGCGATAATAAGTATAATCTTCTGCTTTATCACCTTGATGTTCTGCAAATTCATCTTCTACATAAACATATTCTAATCTCGTATTAGCAGGAACTTCTTCACCTCTTCTTAAAATTTTTAATGATAATAAAACTTGTGGAATATTAGAATATTTTAATCTTGGATCTAATGGTCCAATAGGATCAAAAGTGTTTCTATTTTCATCAACAAATACTTTAATCGTATCACCGTTTGCTTTTACTATTTCTTGTTTATTACGAGCATAATCTATAACACTTTTAACACCCAAATAAATAATTAAATGAGAATCGGGAATTTGTCTTGTAAATAGCATATGAACTTTATCATATAACATATTATAAACTATATCCTTACTTTTCCCATCAAGAATAGATTTTGTAATAGCTTCATAAGAATCTCTTAAATATTGAGAATTATCTCTACGTGCTAATACTACACCCTTCTTTTGAAATTTACCTTTTTCACCTTTTCTGTTAAAAATATAGGCAAGATATCGTTTTTTACTTAATAATAAATACAAACCATAGAGATTTTCAAATGTTAAACTAATTGGTAATGCATCGTATGTATATATTATTACTTTATCATCGTCATTTAATAATTTAATTTTTTTTCTATCAAATTTTCTAATATTAATTAATTCTATATTCCCATTTTCGACTAATGTAACACAAACATTACTATCAATACCAATAATCATACATTTAAGATGATGACTAATATCTTTTACTACTTTTTCTGCCATATCAAATGACTCGCTAACATTCAGATTTTTAAAATATACCATTGTTGAATCTGTATCACCATATACTAATTCTACTTTCCCTTTACCATTTTCATCACCTTTAATATTTTCAACTAAATATTTATTTGTTTCTGTAATCAATGTTCTACCCATATATGTAATACTTGCAGCACCTTCTACTAATGGAATCATACCTCCTTGAGCACCGAGAATACCATAACCACTATTTGCAGCAATTTTAATTGCTAACTGTTTTGCATTTAATACTGCAGCCTCCATTTGAAGTTTGTGTAATTCATCAGAATTTAGACTACCTTTTTCAATAATAGGGTATCCCCATTTTTTATAATCTTCTATTTGATCTGGTGTAGCAAAGCCGCTTGCCATATCATACATTGCTTCTTTCTTTTCCATCTCTTTTTTAACAATTTTACGATTTGCTAATAAATTTCTTTCCATTCTAGGCATAATTCCTTCATTAATTCGAGTACCATCAGGTAACATTTTCATCTTTTTAAATCTATATCGATGGTGTTTACATAAAATCATTTCTTTTTTTACCTTATTTCCAGATTTATCATGTTCGCATCCTCTATGATCATCCCATTCTAAAATATTACAATCGCTATCAGGAGTTGGATCGTCATCTTTAAGAAGTGTAGTATAACAAATATTAAATGCAATCATAATTGATGGATACAGACTTGAAAAATCTAAACATGCAACATTTCTATAAAATCCGGGAACTGCGTTTGCTACTAATGCACCAATATATTCTTCATAATCATCTTTATCCAATCTTTTACGAAATGGTATAATATAATCGTTATTCAGAGCTTCTCGATAAACTTGTGAAAATACTTTAATACCTTGACCACGAGTATGGAGATAAGACATTGGTACATTGACAATATTTGCTGTTTCTTCCATACTAATTTGAATTTTAAAAAAATCGCACAATTCTATAGGCAAAATACAATCCTGAACGTTATATTCACATATTAATGTTAACAAACTTCTAATACCATTTTTAAATTGGATACCATTTTTTGTATTTTCATTCAATAATTTATTTCTTATTTTTTTAATCACGCCACTACAATAACGATTAATTAATATACGTTGAACAGTTTTTTTAATATATATTCTTATTTTTTGTTCAATCAATCCGTCATTTAATTGCATGACGTAATCATATAATTCAATGTAACATTGATATGACATAAACAATTGTCTTGGTGTTAAATCATCCTTATGTTTATTAAGATAGAAACTACTAACATATTCTAAACTATACTTCGGTAATTTCTTTTGGTTTCTTTCAACTTCAAGAATTACATCGACGTTATTTCTACCATGAGCTTCAAAATATTTGAATTGTTGTTTACCATATGCGGAACTCTCCCATTTCATATCTTTTAATTCTGCACGTTCACCGTCAAGTTTGCTTATTTTACTAAATTGTCTATATACTCCTAAAATTTCTGACCGTTTAATAAGATAATCCCAATCGAATTTCATACCATTATAAGTAATAAAAATATCAGGATTAACTTCATTAATAAATTCAGAAAATTTAATTAATAATTCGCTTTCATCATTACAGCGAATAATCGTTACCTCTTCACCCTCGGAAGATTCAATTTCAAGAGGATTACCAACTACTAATACATATCGTTTCAATCCTAGATGTGTTTGATGAGTTTTTCCTACTACACAACCAATACTAATAATACAATTATTTATATCCGTGGCATTTGGGATTTTAGAATTATGGTTTGAAGAATAACATTCAATATCAAATGATATATACGTTTGGTGCGTCATCACAATTGATTGAGGAGTATACGGTTCTACATCATCCCATGCAACATTTACATCAACGTCAGAACTACTAAATTTAAAATCGTCGTAACTTTCATATCCATAACCGTCATTTGGAATGGTCTCGGTAATTTTCAACCAACCTGCCAAATTTATATTTCTTATTGCAGTATATTTCACAATAGGATCAAATGATGCTTCACTTACTACAAATTCACCAGCGCGAAATACACCTACATTTTCAATATAAATGTTACCCCTAATATTATGACACATCCCTGCAAATTTTGTAGTTGCACTATGCGTAGGAAATGTCAACTTGATACATTTAACTTGATTTTCAAAGTACAATTCTTTTTTAATTATTATTTCATAATCTATAGGACCATTTCTTTTCATAACTTTTTGAAAATACTGGATTACTGCTTCAATTTTTGCACTATTCCAAACAATATTATCAGGCAATTTCAAATATGCATACGGATTAAATCCTTGGACTATAGCATATATAGATTTTCCTTCTATTGTTGTACCAGCAATATGAATATCAATATAGGGATCTTCACCATTTTCATCATATTCCTTATATCCCCAATAATGGGCTTTCATATAAATTGTTCTTGGTAACAAAAAAATATCACTCATTTTTAAATTTGAATTTTTTCGAATTTAAAATTATTTTATTTTTATTTTTATTGTTTGAAAGAATGATATGATATTTATCTATACAAATTTTGATTTGTATAGATAAATATCGGCCCTAGATTACTTAAAAAAAATATGTTTGTTTTATCCAGCGAAAATATTACTATATTTTTGCTATTTATGGAAAAATATTTTTTAAGTAAATTTTCATTTTTTTATTTATTTTTTTTATTTTACCTAAATAAAAATGTCGACTTCATTAACAAATACTGCACCTCAAACTGCTTTTATTGATATTGCAACTTATGACCATATCGAGTCATTAATGTACGGAGGCCCTCACGCTGTTACCGTTTTCATCTCTAGTATTCAAAAGGTTAACTGGTTCTCTTTCATTCCAGTTTCCCTTCGCCACGTTTCTGGTACCCCCAATTTCGGTGCAAATAACGTAGCTGCTGCTCTTAACAGAGGTGCAGATTACGTTTTACACTGCTGGTTCCGTGCTAAGATTCCTCTTATGGGTCTTAGAGCTCACGCTACTGGTTGGAACACTGATGCGGGTGTTGCATGGACTCATAATCTTATGCACAATCTTATTCTTAAGGTCCAAATTACTTTCAACGAATTAATGGTTGAAGAATTTGATAATTATTTCATGGATTGCTATCGTCAGTTTAAGATCCTTCCTGGAAAGCAACAGGTTTATGATAATATGATTGGTTCTGTAGACTCGATGACTAAGCTTGCTGGTAATAGAGATAACACCGATCTTATTAATAAGCGTAATGAAGCCGTAGGAGATGGATCATATCGTGATCTTCCTCTTCCTTTCTGGTTCTCTGAAGATTCTGGAGTTGCTCTTCCAGTAGCTGCTCTTCCTTTCAACGAAGTTAAGATTAACTATCAGTTCAGACCTCTTGAACAGCTTGTTGTTGTTTACCCTGGCGTTGGTGCTGCCGCTTCTCCCACCGTAAACGATGTCGTTGTTTGGACTAATGCTTCTACTCCTGGAACTGAAAAGCCCACCCTCGTTGATCCTCAGACATATGCTCATTATGTTGTTCTTCACAATGATGAAAGAATGAAGCTTGGTGATGCACCTCGTGATGTTCTTATTCATCAGGTTCAGACTGCGTCTATCTCTCCTTTCAAGGATATCAATTCCCGTACCAGTTTCGATATTCGTTTCTCACATGCTATCATTGCAATCTTCTTCCTTGCCGAAAATTGCTCTCTTAATAGCTTCAATTCTTCATATGGTCGTGAAGGAAGTAACTATACCACTTATAGTGCTCTCTCTAACATTGCTACAATTGGTACACCAACTACAAGTGTTCCCTCCGCTGGATCTTTCAATCCTTTCAGTGCTGTACATCTCCATTACGAAAACACTGTAAGATATTCTATGGGTTCCGATTATTTCGCATGGACTTCACCATACTATTTCAGTGATAATGCCCCTGATCAGACTGGATACAATCTTATCTCATACAGTTTGAAGACTTGGTCTCTTGATCCTATGGGATCTACCAATTTCAGCAAGCTTGCAAACGTTTCACTTGTTTATGATGCATCTGATGAAGCTAAGGCTGCTTCTTCAACCACTGCTGCTCTTACTGGAAGTGGTAACGCTATTAGAATCGCTTCTGGTGGTGCTCTCGTCAACTACCCTCAAAAGTGGAATCATATTGCATTCGTCATGAATTGGAATATTGGTCGGTACGCTAACGGATCATTCGGCCATCCTTCGCTCTAAGAAATCCCTAGCAAAATTATTAAAATTTTTACTCAACGAGTAAAAAATGAAAAATATAATTTCACAGTTTTTCTAAAAAAAACTTAATAATCAAAAAAAAAATGTTTAAATCATATTCAGATTTTACAAATTATTTTACTAATAAACAATCAAAATTTAAATGTTGGGTATTGTGTGATAGTGATGGTAATAGATTTGAAGATAGTTCCGAAGTTGTATATAGTTTAACAACAAAATGTATATTTGAATGCGCTGTTTGTAAGAAAGATGTTGAAGTTAGAGCAGAATCTCAAGTAACAAAAAAGAAACGCGATGAAAATATTTTATGTTGTTCAAAATGCTCTGCTAAAGTATCAAAAACATCAATAAAAGATAGAAAAGATATTCTTTTAGATGAATATATTAATGGTAGTAAAGATGAATTGATTAATAAATTTTATTATTATTGCGGAGAAAAATTATTATTTACAAATATAGAATATTATTATGAAGAGAAATTAGCAAACGATTATTACTATAAAACTTTAATGAAAGAGTTAAAAGAATACGGATGGAGTATGTTATCACGACAACCCAAAGAAAAATCACATAGTAAAACTGATTTTTTAGTAGAATACCCATCAGGTCATATTCAGATTAAATCAGAACATTCATTTGGTATAATTGATAAAAATATTACAGATTATAATTCAGGTTGTATGGAATGTTATAATAATTATCAGAAAAATGATATTAGCAGTGTAAGAAAAACATTTGAAGAGAAGGGATTAACCTTAGTATCAACTAATTATATTAATAATAAATCAAAATTGCAATATATTTGCCATTGCGGTCAAATTAAAGATATTACATATTCTGGTTTATTAAATAATGTTTCAGGGTGTTTAAATTGTTCTCGATCATCTAGAAAAGCTGAATGGAATGATATTCTATTATTTGCAAATAATAATAATTGTCAAATTATTTCAGATAAATCTGAATATCAGAATAATTATATCAGTAAATTAAAATTTATTTGCAAATGTGGCAATGAGGATTATAAAACATGGCATACATTTAATAGTTATCCATTTTGTAAAAATTGCGCAACTAATAATAAGATAGAAGCATGTATAAAAAAATATGGTGTAAGATCTGTTTTTGAATTAAATGATATTAAAGAAAAAATCAGAGAAACATTATTAAAAAAATATAATGTAATGCATAATATGCAAGTAAAAGAAATCAGAGATAAAGCTCAAATAAAAGCAAAAGAAACAAATATTAGAAATCACGGAGGTGTGCATAATTTAACATTACCTGAGGTAAGAAAAAAAGCTGTAGCATCAGGATATGCTTTAAAATCTTATATATTTGATTCTGGAAAAGAAATATTTATTAGAGGTTATGAAAAGTTTGCAATTAATGATTTAGTAAAAGAAGGTATTACAGAAGATGATATTGTTGTTGAAGGTATTCCATCATTAATATATTTTTATGATAAACCAAGAAGATATCATCCTGATATCTATGTCAAATCAAAAGATCTGACGATCGAAGTTAAATCAGAATATACATTTAATGTTAAATATGAATTTAATATGAATAGATATACACAAATAGGTAACATGATTAATTTTGTTATATGGATTTATAATGATAAAGGTAAAAGAGTACAAGAAATTAAATTTGATAATACGATCAAAGAAAGTAATAATACAATCAAAGAAAATATTAATGTAGAAGATGATATATTAGAAGAGATGGATGATATAATTCAAGAATGTATGATATTTGAAACTTTAGAAAAATAATTTAAAGATACTCGCTGAGTAATAAATGAGTGAAATTTGTTCTTTTTGGTTTAATAATGATGCTACCGTTATTCCAAATTTGCCTATGTATATAGATGGTGTATTATTTGATCGTGAGATAGATGGTGAACGAGAATATAATATTTCATATCCACCTACAAGTAAAGAAACTTATACAAGTTTAAGAAATGCAGGGTGGATTATAAATTTAAATAATACATTGAATACTATTTCTTTTTTAAAAAATGATATGTTTTTTGAATTTTATATATTTGAAGAGGATTTTTTTAATGATCTAAAAGAATATTTGAAATAAATAATAAAACGGTGTTATATTCTAAAAAATTTAAATTACTCTTTGAGTAATTATCTTATATTTTTAATAAGAAAATATACATCTCTCAAAACTATTCTTTTATCAGGATCTTCAAAAAAATCTTCGATAATAGATATGTATCGTTTTGGAATTATTGTTTTATCATAATTTAATTCTATTATTTGTTTAGATATTGATTTAGTAGAATCACCATCAAATGGGGAAATATGATTTTCATTTAATAATACATATAAAAGCACACCTAATGCCCATATATCAGTTTTATAGTTATAAGGTATTACATTATCTAAAATAATTTTATTATTTTCATCTAAAATATCCGGTTTTAAAATATTAGTAGCGATCTCTTTAGAAATATACTTCGGAGTACCTGACATTTTTCTAATATTTTCTGTTTTATCTATTGATAATCCAAAATCAAAAAGGACTATTCTATCATTTTTCCAATAATTAAATATTGAGTCTGATGATAAATTATTATTTAATTGTATCATAATATTTTGAGGTTTAATATCTAAATGTGTTACTCCCGCAGAATGTAACCAATTAACAGTGTCTACTATTTGTAAAAAATAGTATAAATATTTTTTAGTTAAATAATTGTCTGAATTGTTATATATTTTCTGATATTCTTTTTTCTCTATATTAAGTAATGAATTAAAATCTATACCATCTATATATTCTAAGATTAATGCATATATTCCACCTATAGATTTAAACCAACCATAACATTTCATTATATTAGGATGGCAAGTTTTAGTATATATACCACAACCTATCTTCATATAAATGTTTACTTCATTTTCAATATATGAAAAATTACTTACAAGTTTTAATGCATAAATTTTACCATTATTTTTAAATAATGCCTTATTAACCAAACCGAAAGATCCTTCTCCTAATTTTTCCAATATTTGAAAATCTTTAGAATCTATACCTTTTAATTCACCCGTTTGTGAATTATAATTTTTTGATGTTATTTTTTCAAAATCATTAAATGATATATGTTTGCTAAAATCATAAATTTCAAATGTAGATATAAGATAATTATTAAATTCTTCAAACTTAGAAAATATATATTTTATTTCAAATTTATTAAATGGTTCATTAGTATAAGGATTTATATAATTATTATAATTATAAAATTGGTCTCTTAATTTAAATATATCAAAACACCATGATATTCTGCAATATTCATCTACTTCGGTTTCACATAATATATCATAGTCGTCATAAGGTATAAATATTATATGTGATATCGGCGAATTTATATCATTTTTACAAATGCTATCATTAAATTTTTTTGCATAGTTATAATAACTCATTTATTATCTTTAAAATTTAATTTTAATATCACAATTATTTAAAATTGCTTCTGCTTCTGCTTTCGTATTTACGGTTATATATTCAAATGGATATGTTATGCTTTTTGTATAAGTATCATTATCATTTTCATTAATTTTCAAAATGGTAACTTTTCTAAATTTCCTTTTAATTAAATATTTTATTATCGATGTTTGATATTCAAGTAAAAATATAGTATACTCTTTGTTCATAATTAAATTATCGATTATTGATGCTTCTTTCCAATTTAATTGGAAAGTTTGAGATGAATTTGATATAGAAACATTCATTTATTTTTAATTTATGAAAATTAAAAAAAATTCCTTTTTAAGATTAAACAAATTTTTTTTGAAATGATTCGAAATGAAAATACGACGAATAATAGAATTGAAGAATGTGAAAATAATAAAATAAATTCTATATGCAATTATATTTGTATAGATTATGATTGTATAGAAGAACAATTTAATGAAGAATTATTTGAAAAACTGAAATTAAAATATTCTCATATTTTAAAATATTTTCAAAAAGATAATAGAATTTATCATATTCTTCAAGATATAGATAATAACATAGATAATAACATTGGTAAATATTGTTTTATCTCGTTGAAATATTTTACTTCAGAAAGAAAGTTTAAAGCTATATTCTATCTTAATAAGTATGAAACTTTTATGCCACTGACATACCCTGCTATATCTTTGCTTATTAAAAAATAAATAATATTATTACTCAATGAGTAAAGAATATACAATATTTTTATGTAAAATAATAAGTATTAGAACTTCTTATTCTTGATTTTCCTAATCTATTTGATAATTTAATAGCAGTAGTATCAATACCTTTTTTACTTACAGGGTCATAAAGTAATTGTGAATAAGTATATCCTTCTTCCCATTTTAAATGTTTATTAACTTCTATCTGGTCGGTTTTTACCATATTAACTAATGTCATAATAACCCTTCTATTCATTAACGGTACAGGTTCTAATCTTTCTGAAAGTATTTGATGCATTACTTGAGATAATAATTGATCTTCTATTATAACTTGTTGTTTAAAATCTATAGATAATTCTCTGCGAATCTTATCTTTTAAAAAAATCATATTTTTTTCAGAAAGATAAGTATCTCTTACAGTAGATGAATATCCAGGATATATTGTCGTAACATAACTCATTTATTAATTAAAATAATTTTAATTTAATTAATAAATATCAATTTCATATTAGTAAATAATGGAGTTTTCTTGTTTAAATTTAACAATAATCGATGCATATGATTGGTTAGTTGAATATAAATCAAAATTAAATTCTATGTTTGAGAAGAATGGAGAATACTGTTCTTCGATTATAAATACTATAGCTTCAAGACCTATAGGAAAAGGAGGAAGTGGTCAAATATATAAATTAAAACTTAAAGATTCTAATGAATTTGAATATGTTATTAAACAAAGTACGGAAAATGATGAAAAAAATATAAATATTTTTTTTTCTGTTAAATTTAAAAATTCAAAGAATGTCAATAATTCCCTTGAATATAGCGACGACGAGGAAAAAATAGCTCTTATATATCATTCATTATTAACAGAATATGTAATGTCGAATATTATGTCTACATTTTATATTAATGGAATGTCTATTAATTTTTTCTGTACATATAGTATTGCAAATTGTGAAAGCAAAATTTTAAATATCATACCTAAATTTGAAGGAGATATAAATATATTATATAATTATTCTTCTCCTAAAAAAAGAGACTTAAAATATTTCTTTCCAAGAACGGATATGGATTTTTTTGAAAATTCAAAAGACGATATTCTTTTTAAAGAATATAATATATTATTTTGTATTATGTGTATATTACATTCATTGTTATTAATGAGTTTAATTAAAATGAATCATAATGATATTAAATCTGAAAATATTCTACTTCAAAAAATTGAGAATGCTACGTTACCTATTAGGTGTAATTCAGATTTAACTAACTCTGAAATAAAATATGCTAAAGTAACAGATTATAAATATATAATAATAAATTTTGGTAATAATAGAAGAGTTAAATTTGAAACTTCTAAATTGAAATATATTCCCAAAATAACAGATTGGGCGGTATCGTTTATATGGCTTGATGAATATAAGATAGGAAGGGAAGGAATATATAAGGGTGAATTTTTTCACCCTGTAAAATATACTACTAATAAAATAGGACCTTCTAACGAATTTAGCCCATATTATGATTTATTTTTATTAATGTCTACAATAGGTAATCCATTAGTATTATCAGATAATTATAATAATATATATGAACTATTTGATATATGGTTTTTTGGGCAATCAAATATGTTAAGAAATATATTTTCTAGAACATTCATTCCGTCAACAGTACCCGAGTTAAAAGATAAAACTGTTAATAATTTTATTAATTATATATTTGAAAATGATACTATATTTATTAAAAAATTTAAGGTATCAGATGAAACATTACTAGATAATAATATACTAGAAGTGTGTAAAAATCCTTATATTATTTTTGATGAAACATTAAATTAAATATTTTAAATTATTTTTATTCAAATAGAATAAATGGTAATTTATAATAATGTGAATACCGGTCTTCCATATGAAGAATACGATCATCATCATAAAATCCATGAAAGATTTTGGCTAGAAGATTTATCTGTATTATTTAATCATTTTAGATTTGTACCAACATATAATATGAATAAATCTGCAAAATTAAATGCGGTAACAAGATTATGTATAGTAGTTGGTGCAGTATTATATTTTATGAAAGTAGATTGGTGGCTATATTTTATTCTTGCATCTTTACTAGGTATATGTATGATTAAATATAGTGGTGCGAAGATTGAAAATTTCTCTGTTACACCTACGTATGGTACTGGTAATGTATTAAGTGCGGAGACTAGAGTAGTACCAACGTATGCAGAAGAATGGCAGTTAAATCCTCACGTTTTCGATCAACAAAAAAATTATATAACACCTCAAGTAGAATTATTATCAACTGGATATCCCAGTGAACAGATAGGTGCTCAGATCTACGACCAGACTCCTCCTGTAGCTTATCCATATGGTCAAGTCCTTTCAAGAACAAATATGATGCCAACAGATGAACATGTTGTATTAAATAATAGATCTTCAAAAATGAGAGTTCGGGATTATGCAAATAGTGCATTTCTAAGAAACGATTTAGCATTTAGACATAATATGATAGAAGAATATAAAAAGAAACTTAATAGAAGATTCAGACATAATTGTAATAATATATTTAATCCTCGTTATTCTGATTAAATATATTTTACTCATTGAGTAAAAATGAAAAAATATTTGTTTTAAAAATATCTAAATTCAAATGTTTAAACACAATACAAGTTCATACTATTATCCAGACAGATCTGGATTTTATGTTATTCAATATAATATTGAAGATGTCATTAAAAAAATTAGAAGATTATCAACATGTTGACAATATAAAAAATCTTTCGTGGCAATATATGAAATCTTTTACTAATTCGTCATTTGCAAGATGTAAAAATGAAAAAAGATTTATTTTATTCAATGAATAAACATTCTTAATGAATAATGAAAGTAGTATTTGCGATGATGATAGATGTGTTGTATGTCAATCATTATTTATCGATCCTATAAAGCTTAAATGCGGTCATAGAATGTGTAAAAATGAATATGATCAATTAAAAAATTGTCCTTTATGTAGGGGTCATTATAGCAAATCTGATAAAATCGATACAGAATATATTTTATATCTTAAAAATAAATATGAAAAGTTATATGATGAAATATATAATGAAACAAATAATAATAAATTAATAAAAGAAACAATTAATATTTATAACAAATCTACAAGACATTCCAAGCTTAATAATATTATTGTTAGTTTATTAAATAATTATATAGTTATACATATAAATGAAATAACAACACATGATGATATAGTACGTGATAATTATACATACGAAGAGATAATTAATAGCATTTCATTTCTAAGATTTATCCATATAACAATAAATAATATATTATTTTGCAATACAAATAATATAATGGAATCTATAACAAAATATATAATTCGTTGCAGAGGACAAGAACCAAATAATGTAATAATAAATACTATCAAGTATACACAAGATGAAATAAAAATAATGACAGATTTAACAACTGCATTTTCTTGTATAACAGATGATGATACTATCCAAAATCCTGATTTTGGATACCATTTTATCATGAAAAAGAATAATATTATTACAGAAAAAAACCTTTATGATTGTATAATTCGGTTAATTGATCAAAAATATTATATTCCATGTGAAGTTAATAATATAGAAAATCTTGAAAATAATCTAGATAATCTTCAAATTAATTCAGATGATGATAATAATATAGATACAATGAATGATCTTGGAAATATTGAAGAAATAACAAGGGCTTATATTGAAGGTGCTATAACATTTGATATGTTATCTCAAAATCAAAAAGAATATATTATCAAACATCTATTTAAATAATTACTCATCGAGTAATACTATTCGAAAAAGAAAGTTTCGTATTTTTCATAATTTTTATTCATATCAAAAAATTCAGATATTATTTGAAATTGATGAGTCTTTGATGGTTGTTTTTTAAGTTTGATAAATACTCCAAACTTAATATGCTTATGAAGAGATTCCCAATTTTCTCTTCCATAATACTCTATAGCGTCATCGAGTATTAACTTATCTAACAAGAAATGGTCTATTATAGGCATATTATTTTTAATTAGCTTCCCTTTATCATTTAGTTGTTGTTTTAATGCTTGTATTAAAAAATCTATTTGATGTTGAAATATAAGAGTATGAAAAAATATTAATAATTTTGTTCTTGTAGAAAATTCCAATATGGTACAATTTACGATTTTATTAAATAATAAAGACATCCTAGATGAAAAATATGATATTATATGTTGATGCGATCCATTATAAAAATGAGACGAGTTTGGCATATTTGAAAATAACATTATTATTCCATTTGTGTATGAATATATTGATAAAGGTGGCTGAGTATTAAGAACATCTAAAGTATCGATATATTTTCCTTCAAGTATATTTTTAGAAAGAGATTTTATATATTCAATATCATTTTCTGCATTTGTTGCAAACGTTGCACATAGTATAAAATAATTTGATTTATCTATATATCTTGATAGTTGAATATTAGAATCATTTAAAGAATTTTGTAGACGTATTATATCAGTCATTAATAAATTAAATTTATTTACGTTAGTAAATATATTTAAAATAAATTATATATTAAAATAAATTATATATTAAGATATGTCTGATACAGAACACTATGAAAATATTAACGATTGTATTACAATAATACATTCTACAGAAGAAGATTATCCATTACTAGATAAAATCAAAAAGCAAAATTATATCGACGAATTAAAATATAAATTTATATGTGAATATGTAGAAATTAGAGAAAATTGGGGTATTTCTCATATATTAAAAAATGTAACAATAGATGCATATATTAAAAAAAGACTTAAAGAGTATAACCAATATTAAATAAAAGATGAGTGAACTTAGACAAGTTCATATACAAGAATTTCGACCAGAGGATCTTCCATTAAGTTGTTCTATGCTTATTTTAGGACAACCTGGAAGTGGTAAAACATCATTTATTGAAAATATGTCATATTTTAGAAAACATTTATATCCTATCGCAAGAGTTTTTATAGCAGAAGAAGATGGATATAAACATATGAAAAACGTTTTTCAACCTTTATTTGTAAGTAATTATTGGGATCTTGATGAAGCAAGAGGGTATGTTGAAAGGCAGCGTTCTTGTAAAATGGAAAATGATGAAAATTTTGGTGAAGATTATATCGGAAATAGATGTATTTGTATTATAGATGATGCAACAGATGATAGGAAAATTTTCAGAGAAAAATTATTGAAGGGTATGTTTAAATTAGGAAGCAGACATTGGAATCAATTGTTATTAGTTGGAAGTCAGTATGCAATCGATTTTCCTCCAGAGATAAGAGAAAGCGCTGGTTATGTTGCAATTGGAAAATTTCCGAATCCTAAATCAAGAAAAAAGCTACATGAATTATTTGGAGGGCCGACGACTTTTGATGAATTTAATGACTTAATGAATACATTTACTGGTAATTACTGTTTCTTAGTTATTAAAATGAATTCTAAATCGAATGAGATAGAAGATACTTTCACATTTTATCAAACAAAGAAATTAGGTGATTGGAAATTTGGATGCAAAGAATATAAAGAATGGAATGCAAAAAGATACAATCAAGATTATAAAGAACAAATCTTTTTAGATACTAATCCTAACGATAAGAATAAAAAGAAAAAGTAATTTTACTCAATGAGTAAAATGTATTAATTAGTATTATTAGATATAACTACATTTATAGGAAACATGAAAGGTCTTTTCATATTAATATCTTCCTTATATTGAAGATAATTATTATTATTTCTAAATTGTTTAATATCAAGAATTCCCGTCTGATTTAATGATTTTAATATTTTCCAAGTATGTGCAGTTTTAATATTGGTTTCGTTAGAACTTGCATTATATAATTTAGTTAATAATGAAAGAGAATCTTTATAAAAAATATCAGATTTCTTATCTAATATATAAGCTTTTACACAAGAAAAACTGCAAAATATCCCTTCTGTTTCGTAATAGTCATATGATTCTTCATTATCTATTTTTGTTAAATTTTTTAATGAATTATTAATATACCGGATAGGACATCCGATAGGGCTAGAATTAAATTGATGTCTGCACCACCAACATGGTATTCTTATCTGTTTAGGTAATGGTGAATCTGTAAGACTATCAACAACTTTAATATTTTTCTCTTTTAAACAAATAGTATTATCCTTATCATTGTTTATATCATTAGATCTAATAACAAGATAAACATGTTGAATTAAACTATATACATCTATATTTTTTAATATGCATGTTGTAGAAGTATTTTGATATTGAATAACATCTTGTGATGGTTCTTTGATTGTTTTTTTCTTTTTTTCTTTATCTACGGAGTCTTGCATTTTAATACGAATAACATAATTTTAAATAATTTTTAATTGAAAATAGAAAAGAAATCTGGACTTATTCTTATTACCGTATCCATGTCGAAATTTAATACACGCGTAGATTCTCCATTTTTAATGGTAATATACCTTGATGTAACATTTAATGGTTTTCCAGAACTTGTAGTTTTAAGTGTATTTGTATCGTCATCAGATTCGCAATCGTCATCAGATTCGCAATCGTCAGAATCATTTATTTGAGATTTCATAGTTTCAAGTACTCCTGTTACTATACTTCTAAATAATTCTCCTTTTCGAGGTATAAAATTTGATTCTGTTATATCTATAAGAAGTTTTTCAGGAATAAAATATATGGGTATACCATTTGAATATAACCATTTTATTGCTATACATATTTCTATTATAGGTGTCAAATATCGTTCTCTATTATCAGCATCTATAGACTCTACATAATCTCTTATATTCAGATCATCAATATAAGATTGATATTTTTCATTATTTTCAGATATTTGTTTTAATAAATTTTCATCTAAATTAGAAATAGGTTGCCTACATAATGGGCAATTATTATTAAATAATTTATTCAAACATGATTTATGAAAAGAATGATTACATGATGTTATAAATATATCATTATTTAATGTTTCAAGACATACACAGCACTCATACAATATATTATCCATTTAATGTAAAATTCGAGTAATTTTTAAGTAATTATTGAACTTCTTTCTCTTGAAATTCATACATATGTTGTATCATTTTAGATATATAATAATCACTACTTTGTAATAATTCTTTTTTAATAAGATGAAATATTGATATATTATTCTTATCGTATTTATTATTTACTATTTGATTAATCTTATTGATAATAAAATGATCTTCTTTGGGGAGTTTAATAAATTGCTTAGCTATGTATTTTTTTCTATAACATTCTGAAAGATAAAATGGTAAATGATACATATTATAAATTATATCTTTAGGAATATCATCGATAATTCCTCTTTTACATTTATTTATAAAATTAAACGTTTTTAATTGATCTGAATCGATATGCATGTCATCAGGATATATACACCAACTTATACCAGTTCTGATATTAAAATAATGAATGCTAGTTTTATTTAAAAGAATATAGTATATTATATCGCTATTTGAATTAATATTTATTCTTAAAAATTCAGGAGTTCTAACTCTTCTAAAATATCTTCCTACTCTTTCAAATATAGATATTAAATGAATATCCGTATTTACGCTATATACATAAATTTTTTGTGTATCTAAAATATCATAATTAATATTTTCAAAATATATTTTTAATGGTATATCTTTATGACATAAATTAGAAGCATCTATCTGTGTTTCGGATGAAATATACCATTTATCACTAATATATACAAGTTTAATAATTATACCAGCTGGAAAGGAAACTACATCTGTATACTTATCAAAAATTAAACAAGGATTTAATATTGAAAATTCTGTAAATGATATTTCTTTATTATTTTGAAAAATATTAGGACATGATAATTTTAACATATTATTACTATATTCAAGTATTACCGATTTGATACAAGATGATAACATATTTTTTGAAAGAGTATCTAATAAAAATATATTTTTATCCTTGATACAGTCTTTAATTATTATATTAATTTCGTCAGATTTTTTTATATTTAACAGTTCATAGATAGCTTCACTGTCTGAATATTTATTTAATATTTCCATTTATATATCAAATATCCACTTTAAATGTCTAAAAATGGAAAAAATAAATATTTAATTACATATAAAGATTGATAATCAAGAAATAATAAATGCCTCCTAAAACTTTGCCATTAAATCTTCTAAAAAGAGCACAGGCTGCGATAGAACAACAAAAATTATCGGCACCAGTTGTTGAGATACAGGTAAAACAACAAATACAATCTCATAATGAAATTCTACAACAAGCTGATGATATTTCAATGAAAGATGGTACTTCCGTTCAGCCTTCCGGATCATCAAATGAGGATGACATTGATATGTCTTCATTTACTGAATTTGTACCTGCTAATCAACCATTATCATTTTCCTTTCAACCTGGAGATATAAAGACTGAAAGACCTCAATATTCTCAACAATATCAAGCTCCTAAAATTACTCCTAGTAGATTTATCAAACGTAAACCAAAAGATATAGATACTATTATTAACGAATCATCAAGAAGTATTCAAGATTTACTATCTAATTTAACAGGTAATGAACTCGAAATAAGATTACAAAAAACAAATAATCAATCTTCATTATCAGATGTTCAATTTAATATATTATATAATCAAATTGATAGAATGGCTTCTAATAAAAAATTGTCATTTTATACTATATATAACAAATATTCTACAGATTCATCATATAGAAAAATTATTAATAAAATTTTAGAAAATGATATTATTAATGAAACGGTAGAATATCAACAAAAAGTACATATTAAATATATAAGTATTGGATCTTTATTTAAAATATCATCAAATAATGAATTAAGTATTTCTCAACAAGAATATAATAATCAACAAATTGTTGAACATGTCAGTGAAAAAGTAAGAACTTCATTTATAATTGATAATACAAGGTATGATTTTACTAAAACTAAATTTAAAAATGATAAAAATGAAGATGATTATAATTATGATTTAGAAATTGAATTTATTGGAAAACCTCAATATTCTGAAATAGTAAATATTATCAAATACTTATTTGAAAATGTTACTAATCTATATTATAATATTATTTCATCTGTTAAATTATCAAATGTATTTACAGTTCAACCTACAAATCTCTCTAAAATAGACGTGATAAATCCGGATTTTGTAAGAAACATGGCTGTTACAATTAAATTAGATGGTGTAAGACATAATATGATTTTTTATCAAGGTTCCATATTACTAATATCATCCATGATTAGACATCTAACACCAGAACTAATTGAAACGACTATTAAATATGTAGGTTCTTATAATGATTCAAAATTAGATAATGTATTAATTGAAGGAGAATACTATTTTAATAATAAATATATTAATACAACTATTCAATTGGAACCTAGATTGAATACTATAACACAAGTTTCAATGAATGAGTTTCATGCATTCGATATATTGAGAGGAGATAGCAATATGAATAATGAAATAAGAGAATATATATTATATGATCGTCTTAATTATATTAAAAGTATTTTTGAAAATATTAATATAGATCCGTCATATACGATTTTTATTAAATCCTTTTTCTTTGCAAAAGAATCATATTCTATATTTGATCGTGCAAATATGTGTTTTAATCAAAATACTAACTTTGGCGGAAGAGAAAATGATGGTTTAATTTTCCAATATATTGGAAAATATATTGATTATAATATTCAACAAGCTAATAACAAACATCCATACCTTCCAAAGAAATGGAAACCTGTTGAAAAAATAACAATAGATTTTAGATATGTTAAAGTACCTACTAAATCTAACGAATATAATTTAATGTGTTCTGATTTTGTTCCTAATAAACAATTTAATAAAAAAGAGATAATTGAAAAACAGTTTGAATATTCTGATAATAAGATGAGAAAATATGCTACATATACAGACAATACCGGAGAAATTAAAGGAAATAATCTTATTATTGAATCGTCTTATAAAAATGGTAAATTTGAACCTTACAAGAAAGATGGACAACTTGTTATTAGATATGATAAACAAGAACCAAATAAGTTATTTGTTTGTAAAAGCAATCTTGATCAAATTTATGATAATTTTAATAATAACGATATAACAGGAGTATCATCATTAGGTATTCGTAAAGTTAATAATCAAATTAAAAATATGTTGATTAGTAATTTTGCAAAAGGTGTATTAATTGATATAGGAAGTGGTCAAGGTGGTGATATTAATAAATGGAATAAACAAATAGAATTAAAAAAATTAAGAAGAGTATATGCTATTGAAGGCGATCTTAATAAAATATCAATATTCAATGAACGTAATATTAAAAATTCAGATAAAATCAAATTATTTGAACATAATTTAACAAAGGATACTATTAATAATATTTTTGAAAACGAGGTAATTAATGCAAATTGTATTACTGCATTCTTTTGTTTAACTTTTTTTGGAGAATCAGAAGAAAGTTATAATACTCTTGCAGAATTAATTAATACATATATCGTTAATGATGGATATTTTGTTGCAATATTTTTAGATGGAAGAAAAGTCCATGAATTATTTGAAAAGGAAAAAATTAAAATTAATGAATCATATATACAAAGTAGTTGGTCGATAGAAAGATTATATAATGAATATAATCCTTTCGGGTGTAAAATTAGATCTACAATAAATGATAGCAATGTAGATAACGTTGAAGAATATCTATTTGATTATGAATATTTAAGATCGAAACTTATAGATTTTATTGAGATTGACGGACTTAGTAATATTAAATATGATGAAAATATTTCAATAATAGAAAATGTATATAATAACGAACTTAATTCGATGATCGCTTCCGGAAGTGTTTCGAATCTTATAGCAACTATCTTGTCCGAATCGTCTAATAAACAACTTGAATTACAACGTATAGTTGTTTTAAAAAGAAAGAAAAATGAAGACATCGAAGAGGAAGAAGATGAGGAAGAAGACATTGAAGAGGAAGATGACGAGGAAGAAGACGAAGAAGACATTGAAGAAGATGAAATTATTGAAGAATTAGAAGAGCAAGAAGATATCATTGAAGAAAATATGGAAGAACAAGAAGAAAATATGGAAGAACAAGAAGAAAATATGGAAGAACAAGAAGAAAATATGGAAGATGATGAAAAATTTAATACTGAAGAAGGTTTAGATTATGAAAGAGATTTTAGCGACGATGACAGAGAAGAAAGAGAAGAAAAATTAGAAGGTATTAAATATATGAGATTTTCAGAAATGAAAGAACCGAAACCGATATCTTTATCTCCATCAGAATTGTCCGTCATTAAAGTTGAAGGTTCGAGACTTGAAGTATTAGGCGTTCGTTATAATAATTTAAATATTATTAATGCAATACAGCCGATTTTAAATATTGAAGTAATTGATATATTTAATTCTATGATTGACTTAGCTGAAGAGAATTTTTTCAAATTAAATAATGGTAAAACATATGGTAGTATCCAAAGAAAATTAATTGAAGATACTGTTGGATATTCTACTGTTTATACAGATGATGGTATAAAATATATTGTTAACATTCCAGAATATAAACAAAAAGTTTTTAAAACAATAAATGGTATAGATTATTCATTTGATGACTATATTAAATACGAATCTAAAAGATATTTTATATCTTATCTTAAAACGTCTTATTTAGGTGAATATTCGGCATTAGAATTAATAAATTTGTATATTCATAAATTTATTAATAATAATGTTTCTGTAATAGTTACAGATTTAGTTAGATTAGATAAAACAAAAGAATCATCCATGCCTGATTATAATTTTGAAAATGATTTTGATAGAGAAAAGAACACAAAATATTATCCAACTGCAAGATTTGAAAGTAAACTTATATTAAGAAAAAGTTATGATAATTTATTATCTGAAATTAAAACTAATGATCTAATAGTTCTTTGTTGTGTAGATGGAGTAACATATTTTCCTATTAATGGTGTGATTAAAAACGGGTCAAAAATATATAATCATATTATGTTACAATCTACCATTGTTGAATCTCAAAAAGATATATCTATTGAACAGGAACCTATTCGAAATATTATTAAATTAAAAAATTCTGTATTTGAAACATTAAAATTATATACTAAAGAAGATGAGTTTAATCTTATTCTAAGAAAAATAAACATCCAAGATTTTTTCAATGTTCAATCTTTATCTAAATTTAATTCTAACAATATCGTTAAAGATGATGATTCAGATTTAATTAAGAAAACAAAATTTAAAAAATTAGAATCTTCAAAATTATTAGAAACAGTAATTATGCTATTAGATTCTAAACTTGAATCATTTAAAGAACTACCATTTGAAACAAAAATAACTAAATTATCTAAAAGTCTTCCATTTGATATAAGATCAAACATAAAATATTATGAGAGAACTAATACAACAGAATATTTTAATATTATTAATAATCAAATTAGTTTTGAAAAAGAGAATATGCATACTAATTGTGGTAGATTATTTAAAATTAATATTCGAAGATTTGATATTAAAAAACAAAAAACTATAAATCTTGATATTTTAGTATTTAAATTTGAATACAAAAATAAAATACTATATGAAAATATAGATTTTATTAAAGACGATATAGTCTATATCAATGGTAGGCCAAAACATATACCAGATTTTAGAACAGTCGAACCTTCATTAGAAGAAAAGAAAGAATTAGCAATATTATATACCTTATTTAATAGAATAATCAAAAATAGAGTAATTACTGAAACTATTAATTTTATGAAAGTGGTCGCGGGTGACAAAAATTATGATAATATAAAACACCTTAAGAAAATAGCAGGTGAAGAATTTTGGAAATATCAATTTAAATATTTAACAGACACAGTTAGCATGTTAAAATTCCAAAAATTTAATGTTCAAAATGGTATGCATATATGGGATGTTGTTGAAAACAATAGAAATAAGCTTATCAGAGAATATACTTATATAATACAACAAACAGAAAAATATAAATTACAATATGAGTTTTTTAAGGAAATGGATGAAAGAAAGAAAATACCATTAAATAAGAAAGAAGAAGATGAAAGGAAGAAAAATTTAGCACATACTTTCTTTTCAATTAAAAATAATCTTATTGAAAATATAACAAGATTTAGACATTCTGATAAATATCTTAAAACTGGAAACAAAGTTATATTATATGCAAATTGGGATGACAATAAAAAAATATATATTGTAAGTGAAACTAAAGGTCCAGAGATAAAATTAGCCACTTTTAAAATTGGTAATTATATTACCAGTATTAATTTTACGAATGCAACAATATATGAAACTCTAAATTATCTTGATTTTAAAACAAAAGAATACGACGATGAAAGAAATAAATTCTTTTTGAAATCTATGTTATCTAAATTAGAAGAATTTAAATTAACCATTAATGAAAATATTAGAAAAAATATTGATGTTATATGGGCTGTAGGTAATGAAAATAAAGGAAAATGGTATGATGTATCAAAATTAAAATCCATCAATGCAACTAATTATCTACCAATAGGTTGGAATAATATGGATATTAAAAGTTATGAAGATATTAATGGAAATATCATATTTAGTAAATTAAAATATAAAGGCAAAATTAATACTATTTCTATATTTATTAAAAATCTGATTGATGCATATGATCCTGATAAAAAGTTGACATTAGACCAGATGAAAACAATAGCAATCAATAATAGATATACAAATGAATATTTAGATCAATTAAAATCGGTAGTTAGTATACTTAATAAACAATTTGAGATAGAAAAATCAAAGAAAAATATAGAAAAGAAAGAAATGAGTGAAATTAATAAAGTTAATTTATATCATTCAACATATGATATAAATATTGAAACAAAATCTAAAAATAAAAATGTTAAAGTTGTAATAACAGTACCGTATGAAAAAGAAGTTGTTGAAAATACGATTAGAAGTATTGAAGAATTACCTATTAAATTTAATGCTCTTATAGGTAATGAAATAAATACTGACAAATATAGACATACTTTTGAAGATTTATCATTTTTTAATAACGATCCGCGATATATTGAAATTAAAAATACATTATCAGATTTTAGAACAATGATCAAAAGATCATGGGCTATTGAAGAAAAAGAAGAATTTGATAGGATAATAACTAAGTTAGCTCAAATAGAAAATAAAATTGGTATTAGCCAAATTTATATACCTAAACATAAATTTGGAAAGGATCAGATACCTTTAATTTTTGACGTAACAACAAAAGATATTGAAATTACCTACAGTAATCTTGATATCGTTCCTATCAATTTTACTCCGTTAATTAATCTTAAAAATCTCACATTATCACATAATATGCTAACATCATTTAATAATATAAACTGTGATAGTTTAACATATCTTGATTTATCAAATAACAAATTAACAGATGAATCATTTAATATTGATGGTACGTTAAAAAATATTAAAATATTATATTTGAAAAATAATTTGTTTAAACACGCTCCACAATTTAAACATTTATTAAAACTTGATATTTCTAATAATCAATTGATTGACCTAAATTTATATAATAGCCATGAATTAGTGTATATTGATGCAAGTAATAATAAAATTAAAAATGTTGATATATCAAATTGTTATAATTTAGAATATATTAATGTAAGTCATAATCATATTACAGAATTATTTAATTTATCAAAAAATCCTAAAAGTATTAAAGTATTAAATGTAAGTTACAATTATATTTCAATAATTCCTGTTACTATACAAGAGCTTAATGAATCTATATTAAAAATTTTATATTTCGATCATAATAATCTTGCTGCTATGTTTAAAGAAGTTACAAAAAATATAATCAATGAGAAAACTCATACCATTTCTCAAATCAAAAATTTATATCTAAAACCTGAATATAATTATAATATATTTAATATGTCTAAAAATTTCAGTAAAATAGTCAGTTTAAATGGTGTGAATCCGGATCTTATTAAAAATGCTAAACGTAAAGAAATATCACCTATTGATAATGAAATTATTGAAATAGAAAATAATATGGATATTGATGAAGTTATTGAAATAGAAAATAATATGGATATTGATGAAGTTATTGAAATAAAAAACCCTACACCTCCTCCTGTAGTTAGAAAAAGCAGATTTGATAAAAGACCAAAAAAATCTGAATAAAAGTTTAATAATATTACTCATCGAGTAATTATTGAGTTTCTGGAATAACATCTTTATTAAGTTGTTGTTTATCAATAACAACTTTAATTTCAGGCATATCAAAATGCAATTTATAACCAAACCATCCAGGGCTAACACCTTTCTTAACATAAGCACCAATATATTTAGATAACTCTTCTCTAAATGCAGGTCCTGATACTTTATCCTTAACATAAGAAGGATAATTAATTTTATACCACATTCCGAATTCTGTATATAATTCGGTTGCTTTAATAAAATATTTACCGGCTTCTTCTTTATCTTCAATCTTGACCAGTTTTTCACTAATAAATTGCATATAGACATCATTCTCTTCTCTTAAATTTCTTGTAGCAAGTTGTACTTCTTGTGGTTCTTTCATACCTCTAATTTTATAGTCACCATATCTATTAAATAATATCCATAAAAATGCAGGTGCTAAATCATCTAATTTATCTCTTAATGATAAATCTGCATGCCATGTTCTCTTTTTTAATCGTTCTTCTTCTGTATCCGGAACGACGTTACGATCATCTTTATTTTCATCATTTTGGGAACTTAACATTCTTGGTTTAACAAACTTAGATTTATAAGGGATCATTCTAAAACGATCCCATGTCGCTTCATCATTTGATGGAATTTGTGGTGGTTTATTACATTGAATCATTAATGTTAATTGTGGTCTAATATTTTCACCTTCACCGTCGAATAGATTTCTAGCCCAATAACTATCATTACCTGTAAATAATTTAATTACACCAATATCGAATTTTTGTTGTTGTGTTAATTCATCACCAATAACAACTCTTTTACCTTTTGTTCTAACAATTTCAGGTCTTGCTCTTGCAGAATCATTACTACCACTTAAAACAAAGAAATCTCTAGGCATTTTAATACAATAATCACCAAATACTTTTTCAATAAATTCCATAGTTAACGATTTAGCACCATCTGGTTTTCCGGTATGGATTAAAAATGTTTTATTCGGATTACCACCTTCTAAACATCCACACATACTATCTAAGAAATAGTTATAGATAGGTTTATCAACAAAGATTTTAGAAAGTAATGCATCTACTTGTTCAACATCTTCATGATCAAATGTATAATGAGAATTATAGTATTTTTTACAACTAAATGTAATATAATCACTAGGTCTACCTTCTCTAAATACCTGAGTATGTAAATCTAATACACCATTTTCACAACCAAATAATAATTTATCTTGATCTAATTTAGCAGCAAACCCTGGTTCGTATAATCTTAATTCACACATATTAGTTAATTTTGTATGAAACGCTGATTCTTTTAATTTTGACATAACAGAACTACATCTTTTAATCTTTTCTTCTAACATTGCTTTTGCAAGAGGGCACGTAATAGTATCTTGTTGATCAATTAAATATTTTCTATATTTCTGGTATTCATCCCTAACCTCTTCAGCGAATTTAATTCTTAAATTTAAAGATGATTTATATAGATTCCAACGATGATTTTTAAATTCATACCATACTCCTTTTTTATCATCAGCACATACAAATTTATCCTTATACATAAATTCAATAACTTTTGCAACATCATATTCTTTAGGTTTAAGTTCTTCAAGAGAAGCCTCGATAAGAAAATCAATTTTTGAACGCTTCCATTTTCTAAAAGCTTCTGGATTATCATATTCTGCTATTTTTAACAAATCTGCTAATTTTTTCCCTCTTAATTTCATATTTGACCATCTATCTTCACATTTACCTTCAACAAATTCATCTAAATCTCTTTGACAAAAATTTATCCATAAATCCAAAGCTTCGTCGCATCCTTCGCCGATATTATATAATATCCATCCGATTTCCATTCTGGTATTATGAGCAGTAGCTCTTGATGATGATATCATATCCATAATATTTCCATCTTGAATAATTTTAATATCAGAATATATTTCTTCTGATGTTCTTTTGCGTTCGTGTTGTACTTGTTTACGAGGTGTTTTAGATTTATGAGAGTCTTCGACTAAGGATTTCAAAGGTGTAGCAGAATCTCTAGAATCATACATCTGCAGGCTTAAAAATTTAGGTAGATAATATTTAACGCTGCATGATTTTCCTACCATCTCAATTTCAAATACTTCTTCTAATTGGATTTCATTAAAATTAACATCAAATGCTTTTGTATAAAGATAAGGTTCTTTGTCTTCTGATTTTGACGAACCATACATCATCCATACTTTATTTGTTAAATCGCCATCGATAATTTTATCAATAGAAATTAGAAATCTACATCTACTAAATACCTTTTTATTTTCAAGTTCTTTAATATATCTAGGTCTAAAATAAATATCATGATACCATTTAGGGACAATAAAATGAGGGAAATGTAAATGAAATCCGTCTTTAACAATACCATCATCAGTTCTCGGTGATGATTTTTCAAGAAGAAGAACTTGTAAATATTTTTCATCAAACTCTTCATCAATAATACTTTCACGAATAATATTTTGTGCAATAGAAATACAATCTTGTAAATATATTGTATATTGTCTTTCTAATCCAACATCAAGAGACGCTTTTAGATCAAAATCTAGATGTAAAGGATTAAACATACCTGGTTTTTCTGTTAATGAAGGTCTAATTTTACGAAAAACTGCATTGCAATATATTGTAAAAAATTTATCAATAAGAGGTTTATCAATAAAATAAGATGCTTTTGGTGAAACTCGAGTATGCGTATATAATTCTCCTTTCTTAACTTGATTAAGAAAAAGAAAATTTTTTAATTGTTCATTTGCTTCTTCGCTATTTAAAGTTTTCTTACCAGAGACGCTCATCTTTATTTAAACAAAATTAATTATATTTTTTTCATTTTCTAATAATTTCCTACTATTTTACTCAACGAGTAATTATTGTGAATTAGTTACTTCTTATTATTAAATAGAGGTGTAATTAATCTACTAATAACCCAAAATTTAAGTGAATTATCAACCACTTTGACAAGATCTGATTTACCAGTCTCTTTATTCTTTGATTTAACAAGCTGAGACCCATTTGCAACTTGTTCACAATATTCATCATACCGTAATAATCTATTTAATGCTTCATCGGGAATAATAATGGATTTTTTATTTGGATCTCTTAAATCTCTTCTTTCCGGATTAAGATATTCCCATGGTTTTGCAGTTGCCTTACTTTCATCAAAGAAACAGTAAGCATAAATTGCACTCGTAACTTGAGATCGAGTTAGTTTTGAACCATGTTCCAACTGAAGAAAATCTGCAAGTTCATCGCAAATTTCAATAGGTTTTGTTAAATTATTTTCTTTAGGAGGTACTCCTTCAATGTGAATATGTTCTTTCTTTGGTTTCTTAAAGAGCTGTGGAACTTCTTTTTTCATCGAAGTAAGATGTTTTAGAATATAATTTAAAGCTCTAACGCCAGTTTCTTTCTCTTTCTTTTTTCTAGAGATTTCATTATTAACATAAGTTAATAATTCATTATAGTTTGCAATGTGATCTTCGACTGTAACAATCTTTCTTCTACGTTTAGAGGTTGTTTCGTCAACAGTTCCAGCTTCAGAAGGTGTTAAAGTTTCATCAGTTTCTTCTACTTCAATAACTTCCTCTACGATTTCTTCAACTACAGGAGGTTCAATAATGGGAGCGGGTACTTGAACTTTTCTAACAGGTACAGAAACTTTAGAAACAACCTGTTGTGATACAGGTTGTTGAGTTTTTGCTACAACAGTTTTAGCTTTACTAATTCCAGACATTTTATTTACGAAAAAGTAACTTTAAGATATTTTCGTAATATTTTTATTTCATTTTTTTACATTTATATATTAATAAAAACTGATTTTATATGCTAACAAAATTATGTTTCCTATTAAAATAAATATTCAATGTAATGTTCTTCCATCGAGTACATTTGATGAATCGATATTAAGAAAAATATTGAATATCAATATAAGTAATAAATCATTACTCGGTGAGTAATTTTCATATTTTTTTCAGAGCGATAATAAAATTCACTCTCTACTCAGTGAGTAAAAGTTTAATTATTAGAAATTTCCACTATATAAATTTTTAACAAATCTGTCACGAGGAACTTGTCCCATAGTATCAGACGAGCAACGAGTGTCTGTCTTATAAAATTGAACATAAGGTCTATGCATATTTTCATAAGCAAGATAATTCTTAAGATTAAAATGAGAGCTTTGACTGCATGCAGCATCAACACCTTCACCGTTTCTAGTATTCTGGCTTACAGGTCTACCATAAACATCAGTGATATTAGAAGAAGATCCTGCAGGACAAAGAGATGGATGTCCAGTGTGTCTATGATATGCATACGCATTTTTAGCTGCACCGACATCAACTCGGTCACAACGTACGGCTTTAAGATCTTGATAATTTGACATTTTATTATGACTTTTATTTAGGATAATTAAAATATTTTAATTAAAATATTTTTATTAGATAATTTTATTTTAGATATTTTTGATAAAATAAATAAAATATGGAAACTAAAAAGCCATATTATGATATGAATTTTGATGAAGATTTAAATTTAGGATCAATGTATCCTATATATGTGGACAAAATTATGTATTTATCTACGGAGCATTTTTTTCATTCTAAAAGATGTATAGATCAACATGATCAAAATTATATAAAAAATTTACAAAATAGATATATATTACAAAAATTTATTGACGGAGTATGGATTAAACAAAAAGATAATTCTATAAAGAAAGAATATACAATCAATAATAGAAAAATAGACATGTCAGATGTATCTAATTATGATATTTATACATCGATCGTAGTTCGTATAACTATGTATAAGAATCTTATGAAGAAAATAATAAAATTAAATAAAAAATATAATTTAATAGATACTAAATATCCTATTCATGGTGAAATTATAAATAGAATAATATTACAAAAATAATATTATATTACTACTCTTTGAGTAATTATTGTCCAAACCCTGATTCCTTTGCCATTCTTTTAGCTAATTCTATAGGAGATTCTGTAGATTTAGAATATGTAACACCTGCTGTTACATATTTACCTCCACCACTTATAACTTCATGAAAAACCGGTGATTTATCTATTTTTTTAGGTGTAATTCCTTGTCTTGGAGCAACAGAAAATTCATCGGGTGTTATCAATTGATCACTTAATAAAAATGCACCCGATTTTTGTGAAAGAGGTCTAGTTAATTCAACGGTACCCGATTTTTGTGAAAGAGGTCTAGTTAATTGACTCTCATGAATGTGATATTCTTGAGTCTGTTTTTTTCTTACTATTGGTAGAGTATTATCTACTGGTTTTGACAAAGAAGATGCACACATTTTTTTAAATTTATGTAGTTGATCAGGACCAGAATATGTATATATATTTCCTTCATCATCTTCAACATCTATAGATACTATTCTATTGATATCGACATGGTTACTCATTTTAAATTATTTTTAATTATCAAAAAATATTTATTTAAATTAATAAAACATAAAAATATTATATACATAATTAATAAAAATGGATAGCAATACACAAAGATATATTTTTATTTTTATGGGGCTGTTTGTAGTATCTATAATTAGTTTAATGATATATTCATTTGTAAAAAATAAGAAAGAATATTATTCTCCGGATACTAGGGATTACCTATATTTAAACCCTGATCAGCATCTATCTTATAATCCCAATGTTAAATTAGTTAAGACTGATTATGATCAACAATATACTGGTATCGATTTTGCGCAAATGTCAGGTCTTGATTACACTCCAAAACTTGGAACAAATAAGATGGAAAAGAGATTTGAAAAGGTTCATAAAAATGACCTGCTACCAAAAATGGCAAGTTATGTAACTGGTTACGATGTAGATCTTGCCGATCCTAAATTTTACTTTTTTGGTAGCAGACAACCACGTGTAGTTCTTAAGGATAGATTATATGCATTAGCAGATCCCTTTAGAGGTGACATCCCTATTAAGAAACATTCTGAAATTTGTATGGTCGATCGTCCTGCAAAGGGAAGAGAAGCACAAAGATTCTCTGGTACTTTCAATCCTATGTATGAACAGATGATGAAAGACTATCAATATGCTGCCGATTATGATGCTTCTCAGCTTGCTAATAAAAATTATCCTGGATATACTTCAAGAGAAGAAACTGTCATGGATATTTAAATAAAAAATACTCAATGAGTAAAATAATTAATTATATAATATATAGTTGAAAACGAGGTTAAAATTGTGTTATTTTTTTCAATGAATAATTAACTAAAAAAAATGAAAATTAATTTGAATTATTTATTACATTACAAAGATGAGGTGTTATTTTTTTCTCCAAAAATTCACGTTAGATATCAATTAATGGCATCACGAGAAACCAAAGAAAATAATGTTTTAATTACAAAAGTATTTGATGCTCCTAATAATACTTCTTTTACTGTAAAAGATTTTGTTGAGATATTTTTTGAAAATTATCATAACGATTTAAAGTTTCATCTTCCAATCTCAACAAGTTTAGATGGAGATAATTTTCCTAATGAGCTTGATAGAATCACGATCGATACAAATCAAAATATTATTGATGTAAATATGTATTATTAAAAATAAATACTCAATGAGTATTATTAAAAATTAAAAATTTTTTAAAAAAAATATTTAAAAATTAAAAATGAACAACGCACATGAGTTTTTAAGGTATTGTATTCATCAAAGTGCATTTTCAGGAAGTTCAACTACATATGAATATACAATTATATATAATTACGGTGATCCAAGATTAAAAGAATATACTCCAAGAATTTGGAAACTAGAGTCCAATTCTAGTTATGATATAGTATATGCTATTATTGTTTCTATATCTTCTATTTTATTAGATATAAATTTTTTGAATGGTGAATTATATATTAAATGGATTCTAGAAAGCGGATTACCTGAAGATAATATAATTCAAAATCTTAGATTCCTTGCAAAATATAAAAATAATTCAGAATTATTAAATAATTTTATAGAATCAACATCAATTATTTGTAAAGATGATAAATTAATTGGTCATTGGATAGATAACATTGATATTACTATTACTCGGCATAGTAATAACCATGATTATCCTGGTTATATTAAAACTAATATTGAACATTTAATTAATACAAATAATTATTGTATGGAACATTTGGTTAATGCAACTAATCATTGTATCGAACCTGATTTAAGTGATGATTTATCTGAAATAAATACTAAGAAGAGAAAGCTTAATTAATATATTAGTTAAGCAATGATTTAAATCAGAAATATTTAATTAATACTCATCGAGTAAAAAAATTAAAAATAAAACAATTTTATTTTTTATAAAAACTTGAAATGAGATTTGGCGAACTATATAATATTATTACATTTAAATCAATATTAAATGTTACAGATGAAGATAAAAAAATTTTTAATTCTCTTGAACTAAATAATCCTAGACAAACAGCTAGTAAAAGTTTATATTTTTTAGAAAATTGTGTTATTAGAAAGATTAAAACAGATATTAAATTCATAGATAATAACGATTTAATTAACTTAAATAAATGTTATTCATCATCTAATAATGAATTACCTAGTTGCATCACAAAACGCGATTTTGATAATATTAAATATATTTATTCTAAAATAAATAATAATGATTGTCTGATATTTTCAGATATGAATATATGCGGATATTACATTATTAAATTATCATTTAAATTAATGAACAAACATTTCTCTAATTCTTTAAATGTTATTAATATTGTAGATATTAATCGGATGGTTTTCGCAAGTACTACTTACATTAATTATATATTTCAAATGCAAGAACGATATTTATGCGATATGACAGATTTAAGGAAAAATTGCATAGATCAAAACTATCAATATAATTTAAAATATATTATTTTTGTCGTATTATATACATTAAATATTTTAAATAAAGAAAAAATAGTACATAATGATTTACATCCTTCTAATATTCTATTAAAATCTAAAAAAGATATATATCCTACAGAAACAGAGTTGACATATTCAATAAATGATAGAATAATAAAATTTGATCTATCTAAAATTGAATTTATTCCTTTTATTACAGATTGGGATTTAGCAGTATCTTATAAACATGCTTTTTCTATAGACTTGATATTTTTTAATTATCCTATATATAATAATAAAGAAATAATATCAAATCATCATATACCAAATGAATTTAATCAAGCCTTTGATATTATTATTTTTATTAATTCTATAGCATTCAAGTATTCAAATGAAAAATTTAATTATTTATATATTAATAATAAGTTTATAGATAATAAAATTTATGATTGGTTATCGGAATTATTAAATTATATTTATTCAGAAATAGATGGAGATGATATCTGTAGTAAAATCATGAATGCTAATAAAATAGAATATATTAATAGTAAATATGAAAAAGATCATACAAACTCTCATTTTGTAAATTGTAAAATATTAGATACGAAATTTAAAGATAAAACAGCACTAAATGTATTATTAAAATTAATAGAATATATCTAAATTACTCAATGAGTAATTTATAGCTATAGTTTTACTTATTTTTTAGATCTTTTCATTAAATAATAATATATTTTATTATTCGGTACCAAATAATACAGCATGATATTTACATTCAAATTCTCCTTCTCCAATAATAGTTTCTTCTTCTCCAAAATAAAATTGATATTTTTTACCATCAATATGTCTTTCTTTAATAACAACAATTTCATTATTTGGTGATACAATATATGAAGGAAATCCAATTGATGTATAAACGACATTCCAATTATCTGGAATATTTTGTATATTTATAGAAGGTTGTACAGAAAATATAGTTGATGAAATATCGATAATCATATTATCAAATTTAATAAAGAATGAATCGTTAATTCTTTGAATATATTTTGTTTCCTGAGTATTTACATGTTTTATAAAAAATGGCTCAAGTGTATTATTTTTATATACAAAAAATACAATAAACATATTTTCTAGATTTGTAATGATATCATTTTCAAATACTTGAACAGCCATATTTTCATTTATTCGAAAAGTGAGAGTTTCATTATCTGCAATAAAATATTCATCTAATAATATATGATATATTTGAATCGCAGAATCTTTATTTTTATAAATGATAAAATCATTCGTGTTAAATTCTAAATGAAAATCCCCATAAGGCGTTTTGAAAGACCAAAATGTATCTTGAAAAGAATATATAATATTAAATTTTTGTTCATTTTCTATATACATTGTAGGTTTCCCATTAATATCAAAAAATATATTTTCCAAATTATCTGGTAATTGTGTAAAAAAATTATTAATATTATTAGATGTAAATTTATGATCTTTATTTTTAACAATTATAATAGGAAGATCATTATAATAAAAATATGTATAATTATCATCAGAATGAATCTTTCTAACTACTACTGTATTATTGATTATATATTTAATATAAGAAGCATTACCATTTTTATCATAATAAAAATCTAATATATTATAATTAAAAAAACTATTAAATATTACTCTTATATTCATATTTTTAAATGAAACAATCGGTTGATTTTGTAAACGATCAATTATCATATTAACATATGTATTATCAACGCGATAAGTATTCATTAAACGTAATAAATGTCGTCTTTTTAAATTATCATCTGAAATTATAGTCATTTTAATTAAATCTTTCATTATCATAATATACTGTTCATGATTATCAAATGTTAATATTGGAAAATTGGTGTTTTCTACAAATCCAAATACTGCTAGTATCATAAATGCATTATTCTTATTAATACCTTTTTCAAGAAGAATTTTACATATTCTTTCTATAGATGCCCTATTCGCATCTTCTGGATTATCATAAAAATCATTAGGGATGAAATTATTTTTTGCTTCATTAAATGTAAATATATTTGTATAAACTAATCCAGATAATACACGAGTCTGATTTTGCTTTCTTATAGTTTCAACATTAATATAATTTTGAAATTTAGATAGTTCATCTGCTAATATTTCTGAAGATGTTATCTGTCTTTCTGGTATATTAGTTATAACAGTTTCATATTTAAATACATTGGGGTTTGAATTTATTTTATTAATAAAATCTTTTATTTTAGCAACTTCTTTAGGGGTAAACAATGCTCTATTATATGGATTTTGATATGGTGTATTATCTAATACACCGATTAAATCATCATAAGAAAAACACCAAACTATGTCGGAATTTGGGTGGGGTAATGTAAAAATATTACCACGTTTCCATTCGTTCGATATTATATCTGTATCAGTATAACATTTTTTATTATCATGTATATTATACTGAGATAATTCATTATCAAAATATAATTGAATTCTATTACACATCTCATTTTTTGTAATTTTTTTCAAAGAATTTCCAAAAAATTCTTTGAACGATGTTTTTGTATCTTCTATTAAATTATTATCAACTGCGAAAATTTTAATATCTTCTTTTGTTGTATTATTATTACATAAAGTTTGCCATTTTGTTTCAAATGATGAATTTATGGTCATTTATTAAAATGAAAATAAATTTAATTTAATTTAATTAATTAAATCAGAATAATAAATGACCAATACATTAATTTTGGACCTAGATAATACTTTAGTTCACGCCTTAACTAGAGACGAGAAAAAAAGTAGAAAAATCTCTAGAAATGCAGATTTTATATTACAATTACCTGAAACAGAAAATGAAAATGAAGAATCATTTCATATATATTATAGACCATATCTTATGGATTTTATTCATCATGCATGTAATACATTTGATACTATAATCGTATGGTCTGCTGGAACCGAAGACTATGTAAAACCTACTGTTCGTAAAATATTTCAAGAATGCAGAAAAAGAGTAAAATATATTATATCTCAGAATACGTTTGATAGTATTACGAAAAATATTAATAATTTGATTAAAGAAGATAAAAGTATATCAAAATCAAATATATATTTTATGGATGACATTCCTGAAAGAATTAAAGGATTAGAACCTTGGCAAATTATAACAGTTCCACCATATTATGCAGAAAATATAAATGATGATTATTTTAAATTATTAAAATTTAAGTATTAAAAAAATCTTATTCATTGAATAAAATGGTTAAAATATTATCATGGAACATTCATGGATTTTATTCTAAAAATTTAGAAGACCAAACTGAATATATATTAAACCAAATTAGAAATACAAATGCTGATATTGTTAATATCCAAGAATTAATATTAAAAGGTAATTATGAAAAATCTAAGGCAGAATTAAATCATATCCATAATGAATTTATGGATATGGGATACAAATATATTTTTTATTATACCAATAATATGAATGTTATTTTATCTAAAATTAAATTTATTGCATCAGAATTAAAATATACATATTCAAAAAATGTACCAAGATCGGCTGCGATATGTTCATTTCTTGGATTTACTTTTATTGGTACACATTTGGATGTTTATGATAATACAGGTAAAATAAGAATTTTACAAATTAAAGAATTATTAACGTCGTTACATTTTAATAATCCAATTATATTAGCAGGAGATTTTAATTCATTAAGACGAAACGATTATTCAGATTATCACTGGAATAGTATAGTAGAAGCAGATATGAAAAGAAAAGTAATAACTAATGAAGATATAATACCTTTTATTGAAAATTTCGGTTTCATAGATTCTTTTATTTTATCTAATACAAATACACCATCAGTTACCTGCGCATTTAATAGACGAGTGGATTATGTGTATATGTATAAATATTTTTACAATGTTAAAAGTAAAGTGATAGAAAATAACCTATCAGATCATTACAGTTTAGTAGTTGATTTCGATTTAGTAAATACTTAAAATTATTCATCGAATAATATTTATTTAAAAAATATATTTTTTGAAATTAAAATTAATAATGTGTGCACAATTTAATTTAGTTGTACCATCAAAATGGTACAATATGTTTGAAAATGGAAGAAAAACTTCAGAAATTCGTTATATGGATGATACATTAAATGAAATTCATAAAACTTTTGAAAAAACAAGGGATGTTGTATTAGGATTTACATCTCCTGAAAATAGCAATCCTATAAATTTAAAACTTATTAATAGCAATATATTTACTACGTTTTCTCTTGCATTATCAAAAAGAGTAAGAACTTCATTTCCAAGTATCAGGTCTGCAAAACAATGTAAAGAAGTATTTAATGAAATGTATCCTATTAATACTTCATCATTAGTTGCATTTGATGTCGTCCCATTAAATTATGTTCCTGTTATTAAAAAGAAAAGAGGAAGACAACCTACTAAAGCAATTCCTATTAAAGTGAAAGATGTTAATTCTGAAGTACAAATTTCTAGTCCTAAAAGAAGAGGTAGACCACCAAAGAATACCAAAGTTGCACCTATTAAAGTGAAAGATGTTAATTCTGAAGTACAAATTCCTAGTCCTAAAAGAAGAGGTAGACCATCAAAGAATAATAAAGTTGTACCCGTTGAAGTGAAAGATGTTAATTCTGAAGTACAAATTCCTAGTCCTAAAAGAAGAGGTAG
>CAZKTU010000001.1:146044-147844 GCA_964555675.1 uncultured Oscillochloris sp. | reverse complement strand
CACCGAAACTGTACCCGTTGAAGAACACACCGAAACTGTACCCGTTGAAGAACACACCGAAACTGTACCCGTTGAAGAACACGCCGAAACTACACCTGTTACAAAGAAAAAAGTAGTAAAAAAAGTAGTAAAAAAGACTACTTAATAAACATGATATTACTCAGCGAGTAAATTATTAGTTATTTAATATCGATTTAAATAAACTATCATTAATAATCAAATTTATTTTTTCATTTGAAAGATTTGCAATTTTATTTTTTAATTTTGTTAATCTTGCTATATAATCATTGTATTGATTATACATATCTTGTGATAATATAATTTCATTAAATGAACCATTAAGATTTATAATTAATAATTCTATTTGATTAAGTAATATAATTTTAACATCTGTTTTAAAGTTTTCCATTTGCTTGAAATGTTTAAAATTAAATTAAAAAAAATAATTTTCATTTTTACTCGTTGAGTAATTATTTTTTTTATTTAGGATTGAATTTAATATTTGACTGTGTAGAATATCTGTGATTAGCATTATTATTATCATGTTCATATGCTTTATTAAATCTTTGCTGATTTAATTGTTTTGTCAACGAACTGACATCGCGCTGAAGTAATTCAATAGATAACTGCATAGTTTTCATCATATTAATTAGAAGTTCAGTTGAAGAATCAGTATGATGTTGATTGTAAGGAAAATGCTGAACTGGATGCGTATAAGGTACATTATACAAATGATGAAATTCATTATGTTTATATGGTTTTTTAACTACATTTTTAACATATTGATTATCAACTTTTGAATTTTCTGTAGATTTTTTTTCAGATGAAACTTCATTAGATTGAGAAATTACTGGCTGTTTTTCAGATATTTGGTCTTCGTTTTGTTGCTGAGAAACAACTTTCTTTTTGACAACTTTTTTGACAGGTTTTTTAGGTTGTTCTGATGTTGATGCTAAATCTTCAGACAGCTGTTTTTTTAATAATTCAATAGGTAAAGTTTCATCTATTGATGAAGTTTCATCGAGTGTGACGTTGATTTGTTCGCTCATTTTAATTTAATTTAAAATTAAATTTAAAATTAAATTTAAAATTAAATTAAAAAAAATTTTTTTCATTTTCATTTATTGAATAATTTCTAACTAAAAAAGATTAGATAGATTTTCAGTAATTCGAATCAAAAATGATTATTGTTTAATCAATTCTTTTACTCAATGAGTATTTAATTAATAAAAATTTAAAAAATAATCTATAACCATTTTTGTTGGATTTTTAATATAATCAAAAGATTTTAAATTTTCTTTAACAGCTTCTAACTGAACCTGTCCAGATGGTTTTTTAATAAATTGAATAGCTAATCCATTTTCTTTAACAGCTTCTAATTGAACTTGTTTAGAAGGGTTTTCAATATATCGGATAGCATTCCCATTCTGTTTAACAGCTTCTAATTTTATTTCTTCAGAAGGGTTTTCAATATATCGAATAACATAACCTTTCTTTTTAACAGCTTCTATCTGAACAAGTTCAGATGGATTTTTAATATATTGAATAGCAAAACTATTCTGTTTAACAGATTCTAATTGAAGTTCTTTAGACGGATTTTCAATAAATTGAATAGCCTTTGGATATTGATTAATTCTTTCAACGCTGAACATTTTTTTTAAAAAAATAAATAAATATTTTTTTTCATTTTACTCAATGAGTATTTAATTAACAGAATTTAAAAAATAATCTATAACCGATTTCGTCGGATTTTTAATATAATCAATAGATTTTAAATTTTGATTAACAGATTCCATTTGA
>CAZKTU010000001.1:91987-145944 GCA_964555675.1 uncultured Oscillochloris sp. | reverse complement strand
ACTTGTTCAGAGGGATTTTTAATATATTGGATAGCAGAACCATCTTGTTTAACAGATTCCATTTGAACTTGTTCAGAGGGATTTTTAATATATTGGATAGCAGAACCATCTTGTTTAACAGCTTCTAATTGAATCTGTTCAGAGGGATTTTTAATATATTGGATAGCAGAACCGCTATTTCTAACAGCTTCTAGCTTAAGCAAATCAGACGGAATTCTAATACATTGGATAGCAGAACCGTTATTTCTAACAGCTTCTAGCTTAAGCAAATCAGATGGATTTTTAATATATTCAATAGCTAACCCATTCTTTTTAACAGCTTCAATCTGAACAAGTTCAGATGGATTTTTAATATATTGAATAGCTAACCCATTCTTTTTAACAGCTTCCATCTGAACTTGTTCAGATGGATTTTCAATATATATTATAGCAGAACCATCTTGTTTAACAGTTTCTAATTGAACTTGTTCAGTAGGATTTTTAATATAATAAATAGCTAATGGATTAGTTTTGACAGCTTCCAGCTTAAACTGATCATTAGGATTTTTAATATATTGAAGAGCAGAGCCATTTTGTTTAACAGCTTCTAATTTAACTTCTTCAGAGGGATTTTTAATATATTGAATAACAGAACCATCTTGTTTAACAGATTCTAATTGAATTCGTTTAGATGGATTTTCAATAAATTGAATAGAATAACAATTTTGTTTAACAGCTTCTAATTGAACTTGTTCAGATGGATTTTTAATATATTGAAGTACACATATATTTGTTTTAACAGCTTCTAACTGAATTTGTTCAGATGGATTTTCAATAAATTGAATAACAGAACCATCTTGTTTAACAGATTCTAATTGAACTTGTTCAGATGGATTTTTAATATATTGAAGTACGTATACATCTGTTTTAACAGCTTCTAACTGAAGTTCTTCAGAAGGATTTTCAATAAATCGGATAGACTTTGGATACTGTTTAATTTTTTCAAAACTGATCATTTTAATGATTTTTTTAAAATCATTAATTAATTTTTTTCATTTTACTCAATGAGTATTTAATTAACAGAATTTATAACCGATTTCTTTGGAATTTAATATGATTAATATATTTTAAATCTTGTTTGACAGAATCTAACTAAATATGTTTATACTTAACAGATTCTAACTGAATTTCTTCAGAACAATTTTTAATATATTAAAAATTTAGTCTTGTTAACATCTTTTAACTAAATTTCTTCAGAAGGATTTTCAATAAAAAGAATAGATTTTAATCATTAATTGCTTGATGTTAAATTAATAATATATTTAATCATATCAGAAAGAACTATACTTTTTCATTTTTTTCTTCTAATTTAGATATATACCATTTTAAATTATCCTTATCTATTTGTAAATCAGAATGAGCTATTGCTTTATCGCAACCATATTTTCCTCTTTCATATTCACCTATATAATAACATATTCTTCCTAACAGATGCCAACGTTCATATGAATATACTTGAGTATCATACCATAATAGTGTTTTGGTAGGTTCTTCAATTCTACATGCCTGATGGATATACATATATGCAAGATCAAAATTATTTATTTCTAGATAATGCTTACTTAACCATATAAGAGGTTCAGCTCTTTTATCTAATTCCGCTGCTTTAATCATATATTTAATAAAATTATCATAATGAATCTGTTTCTCCTGGTTAAATTGATATAGTCTGTTTTCTCTAATTTTAGGTTTTTCATCTTTAATTTCTTCGAATTTTTGATGATAAAATAAGTTTGATAAAGAACCTACTTCGAAACATGAAACGTATACTTCTTCAAGAAAACCTATTAATGTAGCTCTTTCTGTATAATATTCTATAGCTTTACGAAACTTACGTAAACATTTATATGTCTGAGCGAGATAGAAAACAGTTCTTGGATCTTTTTTCCCTGATGGTTGATTATCATAAGCCTTTTGTAATAATTTTTGATCTCGATGCCATCTTGCTTCTGAAGACATAGTAGTATCAAGTAATCTATCTTGATAAACAAATATACCTTCAGGTGAAATATCTTCTATGCGTTTTTTCTGTAATTCTGGTTTAGATTCTACCAGACATTCATGAACTACGCAAATATATCTCATCGTTGTATCAGCCCGAATAACTCTATGATTTTTAAAAATCATATAATTATCAGTTGATATCTTCCATTTTTGTCTAATATATATTGCATCACGAGTGATTCCGTTTTCATCTTTAACAGTTTTTAAAAAGTCTCTAAGTTTTGAAGCACCTTGTAACTCATCATTTGCATCAAGAAGTACTAACCAATCCGCTTTACCAACACAAAAATCTAATAATTTATTTCTTGAAACGCTAAAATCTACAAATTGCCCTTTCAATAGTTCAAATGATAGATTATTTTCCTTACACCATTTTTCTGTTATTTCTATAGTTTTATCAGTACTACCTGTATCAAATAAAATTAAACCATCAAGTTCTTTAATACTATTTAAAGAACGAAGAATATTTGTTTCTTCGTTCTTTACCATCATTGCACATTTTATAACTACTTTATTCATTTATTGTTAGTTGATGATTAATATTTAAATAAAACTTATTAATTATAAACTTATTAATTTATAGTTATTAAACCTGTAGGGCAACAAATTATTATTAAAATGAAATAAATTTTAATTAAAATTTATTTATAAATGTCGGTGTTTAAGACATATGAAATCATTCGTAAAGATATATTTCAGCAAATTTTTAGTATAGATACAGTCCAAGAAGCTATAAAATTAAATAAGTATAATATATTAAATTTATCAAGATCTCTAATATTAGAAACCCACCCTTTAATTATTAAATTAGTAGAATATGGAAGAGATTTTCTATTATCAAAAAATCATACCATGATAAAAAATATAAATTATTTAGATAATATGGGATTACCTTTGAATGATTTTGTTAATGTAGAACTTCATTATGTTGATAATAAAAATGATACGTATCCGGTTCACCCATTTGAAATTCATAATGATGATTCAGGTCCGAATAATTTTAATTGTCAAACATTGATTTTCTATCTAGAAAATACTTTAATAGATGGTAATTTATATATTACTGGTTATAATAATGAATTATCAACTAAAATATATGAATCTATGTATAATAAATTAAATGATATTAAATTTATCCCAGATAATTTCGATAAATACATATCTAAATATGGGCCTATTATTAAATTTGATACTCATCTTGAAAATACAAGTTCATATATCAAATGTATAACATTTGACGGTGGGCTATATCATTTTGTTGGAAAGATAAATTCAAAAGGAAAAAGATTAGCAATTGTATTACAATATTCTTTACAAGATATATTTACTAGATAATAATTACTCATTGAGTAATCAAGGAATGACATTTTGAGTTATATTAATGGATTTTTTTATTAAATATCTAATAGTATAAGTTGTTGATACGCTAACAGAAAAAATAAGTCTAGTTAAATAAACAATATTTATCATATTAATAAACCAATTTGAATAGAATCTTTTATTTATATTAACGGAAATTATAGTGATAATATCTGTAATCCAAGTTATAATAACTAAAATAAATAATTTTATATAGTTTTCCGCAAAAATCCTTGTGAAAATTATTATCAAGAAAAACAAACCAAATAAACTATTATATGAAATAAAATTTTCATTACCCTTACCAAGAAGTAATAATATATTATTACTTATATTTGTTATTAAAAATAATAAGATTAAACAAATACAACATATTAATTTAATATTAATATTACATAAAAATCTAATATAATATTTATAGAAAATATTACCTCCTAATTTAGTTTGCGTATTACATTGATTACATAATATACCATTGTGTAAACAATTTACACATGCAATTTGATTATTACAACTACAAGTATTCAATACATATTTTTGATAATAATATGTATTGCAAAATGAACATTTTTTACTCATTTTTTAGATAAATTAAATAAGTTGTTTTTTTTCCATTTTTAACATGTTTACTCGACGAGTAAATAAATAATTATTATACTATATAACTTATTTTAGGAGATTCAAATGCTCTAGAGATAAAAGCATAAGAAATATTACATTTATAATTTTTTAAAAATTCTTTAACTTTTTCTTCATCTAATGAAGATTCTGTATTTTTAATAATTTTTGGTACACTAGAGGAAGGAGTAAATAATTCTCTACAACGTCTATAATTTAATGGTTCAGGGTCTTCTAAACGTTCTTCTACTTTTTCTAAACATTTATATGCATCAATCATACATACTGCAGACTTAACCCCTATAGGACATGATTTTTTCTTATTTACATGTGTTGCATGTTTAGTACATTTTCCATAACCGTATTCATCAGTTTCTGAATTATTAGGCGGGGGTAAACCGACCACTCTATCATTATAATCACAGCTTAACAAAATACATAAATCTCTAAACTGATCATAAGTCCAATTACTTTCAGCTAGAATATCATTAATTGCTAAAAAATTAACAGATTCTTTTTTCATATCAATCCTGCTTAATAAAATTGGTGTACCGTAAACAACTACATCTGTATCTTCTGATAAAACTGCATCTACTACCCCGGCGACGCATAATTCAGCACATAATTTCTCTGCTTCACCGTCCGCTTGAAGTTGAATTCCTCCCAACATAGAAATACAATCTTTTGCAAGTTGAGTATGTTCTTTAGTGATCGGTGATGTCTGAACTTCATATTTTTTAATAGTTTTTTTTAAAATATCACATACTTCAAGAGGGTTTTCAAAATTAACAATATTTTTTTCACCAAGAATTGCTTTTACATCTGAAATCAATTTTTCATCATCAATTGGTGACATAGTTCCAACATAAGTATTATATATAAGCTCTGTAATTTCCTTTGCAACAGCTAATTTATTTTTAACCTTTTCCCATTCTCCTCTTCTTCTTTCTTGTTCATTTTTCTTCTCAATAGGAAAATTAGGTCCATCAAATACATATATAGCTTTAATACCATTCTTTTTTAATACACATTGAAGAGAAATAAATGTATCAATCCATCTATCATCTCCTGCAGATTTTAAATATTTGTATAAAAAAATAGAAACATCAACGGCTATTCTCATGCCACTTAATATACTGAAACCGACAATATGACACGCATTAGGTGCAATATCGTTAACTGCTTCATAGAAATCTTTTATTCCCATAATTTTAAATGAAATTATTTAGAAAACTAATTTATTTAGAAAAAAATTCATTTAAAATTAATTTTCATTTTTTAAATATTTATTTAAATACTATTTTTATTTTATTAAATGAGCGGTATTAGATTAAATGAAGGAAAGATAAGACATGATCTTATTCCTGCTTATTCAATTAATGAATTAGCTAAACTTTTAACAAAAGGAACAGAGAAATATGAAGAAAGAAATTGGGAAAAAGGTATGAAATGGTCTACAGTAATAGCAAGTTTAAAAAGACATTTAAATGCATTTGAAAGAGGCGAGGATTTTGATAAAGAAAGTGGTATGTTACATATTCTTCACGTTATGTGCAATTCTATGTTTTTAGTAGAATATTATAGAACTTATCCTACATGCGATGATAGGGTAATATCAAAACCATTTAATAATAAAAATGTAATAGTTCAAGTAGAAGATGTAATTGCAGATTTTAATACCGCATTTAAAGAAAAATTTAATATAGAAATTAAAAATCATGATGAACTATATAATAAACTTAAATCTATTTCCAAAGATGAAGAATTTATGTTAAGTATAAAACCCAAAGTAAATAGTAATGATATAAAATTTAAAATATCACAATATACATCTACAATATTTGGAAATTTAATTAAAAAATGGTTAGAAAAATACAATTTTATATTTAATGATAACAAAATAACAGATTTAATAGCATCAAATATTAAAGATGACGATGTTGTTATAACATGCGAAGAAGAAACATTTTTAGAATTAAATAACAAAGGAATATGTTGTTATTGCGTAACTGATAACAACAATTATTTAAATTATAAATATATTAAAAGTATTACAGATTTAAATTAATTACTCGTTGAGTAATTATAATTCTTGATAATAAGTATCATCACTGCTATGAATATTTCTTTTTATACATATTAAACAACATGAAAAAATAGTTAATAATATTGAAACTAATATAATCCACTCAATATAAATATACATTTTAATATTAAATTACAATTATTTTAAACAATTTCTACGATTTCATCTTCTATTTCAATTTGTACAGGTTTGTATACAACATTTCCTATATTTTTTAATGGTAATATAGCAATATATTCATTACTATCTTGTAAATATAAAATATTAAGCGATTTATCACGAGAATGATATCCTACATCTAATGTAAATATATTTACAGGTTCATCTGATTTTCTATCAGTATACTCAGAACCTATATTATACTCTTCATCTCTCCATTTTTTAGCAACATACGTTGCACATTCTAAACTTTTATCTTTTACTTTCTGTAAAATACATAATCCATCTAATAAATTATTAATATAAAATATAGGTTCAATAGGTTCATTGCTAACTACCGTTTGAGGTATAGTAATTGATATCCTATCTTGATCTTTAACATTATGTATCCATGTATATAAAGCAGTAATATCTGAAAAAATAACATTATTACTTGTTTTAGTGAAATCTGATGTAGAAGTATATATATCAGTAATAGTTTTAAATTTAAAACTTTCAACTATAGTTTTGTTGGTATTTAATTGTATATTTAAATATTGTTCTAGTTTCGGAATTATAGTCTGAGTAGGTACTTTAAGCGTTGCATCATTAATAAAATTAGATTTATTAATAGTGCTTTCTTCATAATTATAATTATAATTATTTCCAACTATTTCGTATTCTATCTTACCATATTTTGAATATAAATATAGTATAAAAAATTTAAGAAGTTCTGCAATTTTCATCTTTCGAATAATAGTATTATACCGAGAATCATTATCAACATAAATCGGATTTGTCATATGAGGATATTTCATATTTGGAATTATAGGTATATACATCGAAATATTTATAGATTTATATTTATAAATTATATGTAAAAATCCTTGGTATTTTTCAAGCATTAATTTTTTTTTCGTAATTTTTTTTAAAAAATCGAAAAAATCTATCGCAGTAATATCATCAACAAGCTCACTAGATGGAATTTTATCATTGTTGAATATTATATTTTGATTTTTAATTTGACTAATATTTGGTATAATTAATGATGCAGGAATAAAAAGATATATAGGTTTGCTATTATATTTATATTTGATAGCTCTCATAAAAAATCTATCATCAGTATATATTGTATCAATATTAGCATTTGATAACCATGATAAATCCATTTTATTTTTTATTTAAAAAATTTTTAATATTTATTAAAAAAATATGAGTGGAAATTCAAATTATCTTTTTAGAGCAGACTTTTCTAAAGGTAACGTTTTTAAAGGTGATTTTGACGTAATTCATCAAGACACTTTGAAAACTGTTCATTTTAGAGTTAATGAAGACGGATTATACATTGGCGAAACGAATGATCAGGATACAAATCTTTATATTTATCAGTTTTCATATATGAATTTTAAAAAATTCATATTTAATGGGGAATCTTCTGTATGTTTTTCTGTATTAACAAAAGATATTCATAAGCAATTAAAAGGATTAAAGAAGAAAGATTTTTTAAGTCTTTATATTATTAAAAATACCAACAAATTAGTTATCGAGATTTCCCCTGATTCATCAGGAGGATTAATTAAGATTGAAAAATATACTGTTAATATTGATATTATTGATGATGAAACTCTTATTAAAGATGATGTACCTTCGGAATATTATGAAAAGATGCCTGTAAGAATATCTTCATCTGAATATCAAAAAATTAAAAAATTAACAAGTGCATGTAAAGTCATTAGAATTAGAATGCAACCCCCAGATTATATCTCTTTTGAAGCATATGATGATTCATTATTAACAGCAGAACAAAATTACGGAGAACCCGACCCTGAAAAGGAAATATATGATGAAAAATTTAATGTTATCAATTTTTCACCAACTGCAAAATTACCAAGTATATGTTCTGATATCTTATTTTTTAAACCTATTAGTAAAATTATTGAAGATGAAGAAGGTAATACAATTGAACCATCATTAAAAATATTTATTAATGCTGCACAAAATTCGTCTCCAATTAATACTATTACAATTTATATTAAACCATCAGATCTTGTTGCAAGAGAAATTAAGGAAAAAGATAATGATTTTTCTTTAGTCGCACAAGAACCAGTAAAGAAAACAAGAAGAAGTAAAATTAATAATGTATAAATTACTCAATGAGTAGTTATTTAGTATTTTTAAATTTATATTTTAGTTTATCTTTTAATTCTAATAAAATAGAATCATATTTTTCATTCATCGAAACTTTTTTTAATGAATTTCTATCAAATTTTGTTATATTATCAAAAATATCTTGTTGTAATTTATTTTTAACTATAACATAATCATTTTCCGTATTTGATTGAAAATTTGATTGAATTCCGTTAAAATAATATCTTATCCCTCCTAAAAAAGGCAGTGAAGCTAATATTAAATAGAAAGCCATTTATTAGATTAATTTTTAAAATCTTTTAAAAATTTATCTTGTGTTTTTTGTAAAGCACGTCTTTCTCTTCGATTTAATGGTCTATCTTTATTATCTTCAGTTTTTGTAGTTAATGAAATTTTAGGTAGCGCCAGTTCTCTCCATCCTGCATTAATTAGTACATCTCTTGTATTTCTTGCTTCTCTTACAGATTTAAAATGAGTGATTAATCTATCTTTTTTATTATCAGGACCATAAAATACACCTAATAAATTTTTATCTTGATCTTGACGACAAATCCAAAATACTTCACCATTTGATTCAGGACAGAAATATGAATATGGAGGATCGTTACTTTTATTGAAGACAGATTCTATTTCAACTAAACTTTCTATAGTATTACTTTGATCTTCATTTTTACAAGTATCGGGATTGTCTTCACGATTTTCAATATTTGACATTTTATAAAAAAACAGACATGCTTTAAAATAATTTTACTCACCGAGTAATACTATTATTTAAGCAACGACTTCTTGAACGGAAGTTGTTTTCCCCTTACCTTTCCCCTTGCCTTTACCTTTTCCCTTACCTACCGAAGCCTTTCTTTCAGAAGCTCGAACTGCGGCTTCTGCAACTTTAACAGGATCCTTATAAGCTTTTACCTTTCGTTCATAAGAAATTTCAATAGGTTTAGACCCCTTCTTTGGAATCTGTTTAACTTCGTTTTTCTTTGTACTTGTACCATCATATGTAAATGATTTTTCTTTTCCTCCAACTTCTGTAACAGTGAATCTATAAGATACGACCCCTTCATGATGAGGGCAAATATTTTGAACTATTTGAGTGAAAACCTTATTTCCGGCATTCATTGGTGCGCGTGCAGGAAATACAAGTTTTGCTGCTTTAAGTTTATTTGTTTTAGGATTTACTGATCCTGCTAAATAATGCTCTTCACTAAAAACAGGAGAATCTCCAAGTGTAACTACAGATGAAACTTCAAAACGGAAACTTCTACCATTACTAATTTCTCTATCAGAATCTTCTTCTACAACAAGATTCTCTTCTGCTGCAAGCTCGTCTTCATGAAAAACTTCTTCTTCGTATTCTTCAACGACTTCCTCTTCTTCGACGACCTCCTCAACAACTTCTTCTTTTACTTTTTCAACGACTTTTACAGGTGTAACTTGCTTTACGACTTTTGGTGGCATTTTAATAAAAATGTTTTTATTAATTTTTATATTTTTTCTAAGACAATTTTTGATATTTTCATATTTAAAAAAATGAAAAATTAATAAAACTTAAATGGATAAAAAAATGATCGACAAGTTCGAACTTTCAATAGATACTACAGAATTTTCATTGAAAGATTCCATATCTATGATAGATTCTGAAGATATTTTACCTGCAAGCCCTACAGAACACAATAATTTAATTAATACTCAGAATATATCAGGAAGAACACTTCTTCATTATGCTTGTGAAGAAGGTGACATCGATTTTATTTTAATTCTTATAAAAAAAGGTTCTAGTCTAAATATTAAATGTAATATTGGTAGAACACCTTTAGATCTATGTTCTAAAGATGTTTTTAATTTGTTAATTAAAAACATCTGTATATATGATAATTTTGATACGGCAAAATGTCCTTGTTGTTTAGAATCTGCTGATAGTGTGCTAGTATGTGGTCATTATTCTTGTAGATCCTGTTATAACAGATGGGAATTGAAAAATTGTTATATTTGTAGAAAATATACAGATATAATCTCATTTAAAAAATGAAAAATATACAGAATTACTCTTTGAGTAAAACAATTTTATTCAATGAGTCTACTTATAAAAAATATTCAATTAGATTTAGAAATTTTATATAAGTGTTATTGTTCTTCAAGAAAAATGCTAGAAAAATATAGAAATTACACAGTTCCTATACTTATAGATTTTGAAATTATTAAAGACATGTCAATATTAGATGCAAAAGAATATTTATCATTTGATGCTTATACAGATACAGGAAAAAATGCTTATTCTTATTTTTTACCAGTGAAGAAACTAGATCTTAATTCAATAAAAAAAATAGTAGAAATGATGGAAGAGAAAGATCTTGAAACTATAATTGTAATATATGAAGATTCTTTTACTCATCATGTTAAACCTATTATTGAAAATTTAAGATTACAATCTTTAAAATATATTGAAACTTTTCATTACAAAGAATTATTATTTGATCCGTTAGAACACGAACTTGTACCTAAACATATTATATGCCCAGCTTCTACTAAAAAAGAAATATTAAAAAAATATTCAATAACAATTTCTCAATTACCAAGAATACCATCCAATGATCCTATATGTAGAAGAATTGGTGCAAGATTGGGACAGCTTATTAAAATTATAAGAAAAGGTCAAACATATAATTTTCATTCAGATGAAAGTATAACTTTTGAAAATATAAATTTTAGAATAGTCGTAGCAAAAACTAATTAATTTACTCAATGAGTAAATTAATATATTTTATTATTTTTTTCAATAAATATAATAAAATATATTTTTTAATTATTTAATAAATGCCATTATACGAACCACTCGAAGTTCAACCTCAACCTGCTACTCCTGAAACATCAGGTATTCACGTTTCAGAATTATCTCATGAAGGTGAATCTACTTACCAAGTTATCAAATCAGATGTTAAATTTATGTCGAAGATATTTGGTATTTCCCTTCTTACAAGTCTTCTATCATATTTTGTATTATATTATTTTAAATTTTTCAAAAATAAATTATGGCTATCGGTTTTTTGTACTTTAATTTCACTTTTAGTTTATGTTATTTCTATTAAAAGTATTAAATCTGTTCACGTTTCAGATAAAGATCTTGCTATTGGTGCATCAATTTTAACAGTTACTAACGGAGCTATATTTTTCCTATTATCTTATCTTTCCAGATCGCAAATGGATTTTGAAAAAGTTTCTAGAAAGTAAATGATTATTTTTACTCGTTGAGTAATAGCATATCAGGGAAAAATAACAAGTATTATATAAACTATAAATGAAATTATTATGCAAATATAATTTAACATTTTTAATATATTTATTTAAAAATTTAATAAAAATGTATATATCTCCATCTTTTTTTTCCATTAGACGTGACCGCATTTGGATATTTAATTTGTAATTCTTCTATTTTCTTTTTATGCTTTTCATAAGTAACAGATTCATTTTTCGGATCTTTTAAAAAGAAAAATTCTTCTCTATTACAATCAAAATCTAGCAATTGCAAAAATTTAAACAATTTAAAATTCACATTTCTTTCATTGATATCTCCTTCGTCTTTGTTTACAGATATGTATTCTCTATGCATTTCTAAAAGTTCATTTCTAATATGCGATATATCTTTTGGCTGTTGACCTGATATTTCAAAATGTATCAAATTAATATCTGCATAGTATTTATTAAAACCTTTATTACATTGAAGCAATTCATATACTTGTTTCTTAGAACACGTCTCTATATTTACATGTTGTTTAATTAAATCATCTCTTATAGTATTTATTACTATTCTAGGGATTGACTTGCTTTGTTTACCCTCAAATCTATTCATCGCGTTAATAAAATGAAGATCAGGATCTGGTTCTAATTCTGCACCAGATTTAATACGTTCGATATCTTTATAACTTGGACCTGTATCTAACTGTGAATGTTCAGATGCACATTTTTTGCAAAGAAAAATATTAGGCTCGTCGGTTTCTTCAAATTCTGTACTATGACAATTATTACACATAATAATATTTTTTATATTTATATTTTCAATATCACAGTATTGTTTTGCTATTCTAATATAGTTAATTATAAGCATACGCTTTTTTATTAATACCGATATATCATCTTCTTGAACCTTCTTTTTTTTAATAAATGTATTTTCTTTTTTGACTATTGACATAGATTTATACTCATTTATGATATCTTCAGTACTAAGAATATAGTATGCAAATTCAAATCCGCATGTTAAATCCTGTATTCTTTTTTTCAATGTATCAATTTTAACTTCTGCTATCTTTCTATCAACCTCTTTACCATTATCAAAAATCCATTTGGCAGTCTCGAGATCATCTTTAAGAGTATTTATTTTTTGATCCACATTTCTTAATTTTTTCTTTATCATATTATCTATAAATATTATATCATATTTTGATGCATCAATTTTTTCAGTTATAGGTCCTTGCATTATTAAAAATATTTTTAATGAATAAATAAATTAATTTTAATATAATAAATGGTCAAATATCAATTAATGGATGAACAACAACATCGTCAAGCATATGAAGCTTTAAAGAACAGATCTGGATGTCAACTTGAAAATTTTCCTAAAGGTATCCAGCCTACTGAAGGTCATCGTGCTTATTGCCAACCAGCTGCTTTCGAAGCAGACGGAAGACATGGAGAAAAGCGCCCTTATTATGGAACTGCATATGCAAATATTCACGCAGGATATGGTAAATCTATGCAATTTTAAAAAGTATTTAAATATTTTTATTCAATGAATAATAAAATGGATATTGAAGATTTTATTCCTTTATATCCTGATATCAAAGATAAAGATTTTATTAAAAAAATTACACATTTAAAAGAATTTTCTTCGTTAAAATTATCATCCGAGCATACAAATGTTAAGAAAGATATAAAAGTTAGTAGAGTTTCTGGTAAACAACCTCAAAATCAAATAAAAAAAGAGAATAGAAAAGATCAAGAAGAATTATTATATCAAGATCAAATCTTTTTTAAAAGATTCTTTTCTCAGAATACTCCATACAGAGAAGCTCTTGTATTTAAAGGTGTAGGTTCTGGTAAAACTTGCGGCGCTTCTGCTATTGTTGAAAATTTTGTATATTCTACGTTAAATGATATTAAAAATGAACCAGCAATTATAATTTTAAAAGGAGATAATGAAGTATCGGATTTCAAAAATAAAGTATCAAATATCTGCACGACAGAATATTTAATTGCTGAAAAAGAAAGTTCTGGAAAAGAATTATCAGACCGTGCTAAAGTATTAAGATTTAATAAATTAATTCATACTTCTTATAATATTCAAAAATGGGGGACTTTTCTTAAAAAATTAGATGATATGACTCCGAATCAAATTAGAGAAAGTTTTTCGAACCGTGTAATTATTGTTGATGAATCTCATCATTTCAGAGAAAAACTATTAGATGAAGATAAGGATGAATCTCCAAAAATTTATGAAAGATTATTAAAATTATTTACTAATGTTGATAATTGCATAAAAATAATAATGTCTGGTACTCCTATGACTGATGATTGTATTGAAATTGCATATCAATTAAATTTAATTTTACCTCCAGAAGAAAGATTTAATACAACTACATTTGTGAAAGATTATTTTGATGCTAATATGAATTTTAAACCTGAAAAAGAAGAAGAATTTTTGAAAAGAATAGCAGGTAGAGTGTCATTTTTAAGAGAACCACCACTTACAAAAACTTTTGTAGGTGAAACTATTAATCCATGGACGACATATTTAAAATTATACAAAGTTATTACAAGTCAACAACAGTTTGATTTTATTAATAATTATTGGGGTAATGATGATATGGTACTTCAAAAAACATTAAGATCAAGCGTTGGTGTTGGAAAATTAGAAAATTTAGAACAATTAAGAAATAACCCAAATGAATTAGAAAATTATTTAAAAACTTACGCTGCTAAAATTTTAGAAACTATAAAATTAATAGAAAGAGCTAGACAATTAAATAGATGTGTATATGTGTATACTGATTATGTATCTCCATTATCAAAAGAAGAAGAAGTAACAGGATCTATAGATTATTTATCAGCAGTTCTTTCTTTATATGGTTATAAAGAAATTAAAGATGCTGCTAATATGACTCCTGGTACTAATAATTTTTTTAGAATAGATGATAAATCAAATATTTCCGCAAAAAAATTGGAATCTATTCTCAAAAAACAAAATTCAAAAGAAAATAAATATGGTCAATTAAACAGAGTTATAATTGCGGGTCCTAAAGGAAAAATAGCTTTAAGTTTATTAAATGTAAGAGAGATTATAGTTTTAAATCCTCCATGGCATATGGCAAATTTAACACAAGCCATAGCAAGAGGGGTTCGTCAAGATTCTTTTATTAATTTCGATAAAGAAGCAGAAAAAACAATAAATGTTTATTTATTGACTGCTATTCCTGAAAATTTCGTTAATGATGATTTGAACAAAAAGATATCCCCTGATCTTCACGTATATAATATTGTTGAAGAAAAAGAGAAGGGAATTAGCCAAATAACTCGTTTACTTAAAAAAGGCGCATTTGATTGTGGTGTAAATTATGATAGAAATTATAATCCAAAAGATATTGATGGTACTAAAGAATGCGAATATCAAAAATGTGAATATAAATGCTATGGAGATTATATACCAGATAATTTTAATAAAGAAGATGAAATAACAGGACCTTATAATTATTTATATAGTGGTACAGTTAAAACCAAATTAAAAGAAAGAATAATAGCATTATTTAATAGAGAATTTAATAAACATCTAGATGAAATTAAAACTTTAATAGCTTTTGAAAGTTTAAATGTCGACGAAGAAGTCTTATTATTTGCATTATATGAATTAATAGCAAATAAAGTTGTAATTAGAAATAGATACGGATTTCCATCTTTTCTTCGTGAATCGGGGAATATATATTACTTATCATATGAAGGATCAACATATATAGATTATATGGCGGGTAAATATCCAGTATTAAATGTACAAATTCCTATAGACGATCTAATAGATACTTTTGAAAGTACATTTGATTATGATAAATATTTACCGTATTTTATATCAACCCCGACAAAAGAGTCATTTGAGTTACTATCATTTAAAACACAGATAGATATGATTGAAACTACATTTGTTCATAGTCAAATAGAATCTCAAACAAATTATGAAGTAATTAAAAATAGATGTCCTGCAATAAAATATATAGATTCGTTATTTAAAGATGTTATATTTTCTGGTATAATTGAAGATACAAGAAAAAAAGCTGTAATAACTGGTAAAAGAGAAATAATTTATCATAGGTTATATTATAAAGAAAAATTATTATTTATGGTTGCAGATCAAGGAAAATTAGATGCAAAGGAACAAAAAGGAGATCTTACAAGATACTATTCTGGTGGAAATTGGTTTTATCTTCCACACCATGATGAAATATTACTTGTTAATACTGTTGTGAATGTTAATAAAAAACAAATATCTAAACCTACAGGATATTCAGGTTTTATTGATGATAAAGGAAATTTCAAAATTGTTACACCTGGTGGAAAAACTACTGGTGCAGTATGTTCAACAATGAAAATAGATACTCTTATACAACATATCCAAAATATAGATTCTTATAAAAAGAATGAAGATCCAAATATTAATAATATGAATAATCAACAAATTCTTATTAATAATATTTTAAATACGAAATATGGTAACTACTTTAATAAAAATTATTTAGAAACTTCAGATGTAAGAAAATTACAGAATATATTATATATGTTATCCCATTTTTCTACAAAAGTTTCTCTATGTAAATATCTTGGTACGATTTTAATAGATGGAGATATAGATAATAATCAACAATTATTTAGCAATGAGATTGAAATAATAGATGATTAAAATATTTAGTAAATATAATATTTAGTAAATATAATAAATGTCTTGTAATGAACAATCTGCAAGTATATGTCAAAGAGATATAGAAACTATACAAAAAAGATGTGAACCATGTTTGAAGAAACAGAGTATTTTTGTCAAATCATCCAAATATAATTGGATAATAGCTTCTATATCTATATTTTTTCTTGTTTTATTAACAGTAATGGATATAATAATAAAAAATAATAATAGATTAACTTTAAAATTAAATATATTTTCTATAGGAATATGCGTATTACTTGCATTATATTTTTTAATTATTTATATGTACACTAAAGATGTAGATAATTCAAAATCTATGGAATCTATATTTTTTATATTACCATATTTGGTAGTATCAATATTACATTTAATTGCTATATTTAAACCGCAAGAAATTTTACTTCAAACTATAACATTAATAGTATTAGGTATATTTTCTTTCTATATTATATACATTAAATTATTTTATTAGATTATTTTATTACTCATAGAGTAATAAATATAAAGATATTTTTAAAAATAATAAATGAGCAACGAAGAAATAGTTATTGAAGACAATAATGAAGAAATAGTTATTGAAGACAATAATGAAGAAATAGTTATTGAAGACAATAATGAAGAAATAGTTATTGAAGAAAATAATGAAGACAATATAATAGAACAAAATAATGAAGAAAATATAATAGAACAAAAATTATCAAGACCAAATTCTCCTCAAAATGATAAAATAGAACTTGATATATTAAAATTAATAGAAATTTTTCACAAGAATAATATTAAAATAAAAAATGCATTTTGCATAAAAGAAGATTGTCGTTTTCTTGAATTAACTTTTGAAAATAAATTGACATTTTTTATCAGAATATCAGAAAAATATTCATTAATAATCGAGGATGATAATATATCAAAAATTTATATCAAAGGAGAAATATCAAGCGTTTCAACAAAACATTTAACACATTTATTAAATATTAAAGGAGAATTAGATTTTGATATAGTTAATATATCTGAATCTGTTATCGTTTATATTAGTGATAATTCTCCTATAGAAGTTTATATTAAAACTAATTATGATGAAGCTGAAATTTCCGAAAATAATAAAAAGAAAGACGTAATAGATGAATTAATTAAAGGTGGTGAAAAAATATTTAATTCTAAAGCTATATTATCTGTATCTCCAGAATCTTCCGATACAGAGGATATAATCGAACTTGAATTTGAAGAAACTGATGACATATTAAAAGATAAAAAAATTATCAAAGATAGTACAAAAATTAAATTACTTCCGTCAAATTATGAAAAAGAAAATATAATTGCTGGAAATTTTAAAATATGTTTTAGTATTATAGATTTTTATAAAAAAGTTAAAGAAGGAAATTTAGGAATATATATTTCAAGATGTTTTTCTTTAATTGAAAAGAATGAAGAGTTAATAAGAGACATGCGAGAAGATGATATCCTTTTTAAACTCAAAAATATATCTACAGTTTTTGAAAAAGCTATGAAGATAATTAATAATGATAGACAGAAACTTATTAAAGATAAAGCAATTTTAGTTGCAAATATTGAAAAATGGACAAGTATAAATAATTTAAAAATAGATCAAACAAAAGTTTTAGAATTTATTAATAAAACTAAAACTGCATTAAAAGCATTAAATTCTCAATTGTTAAAATTAAATAATAAAAAAGATGATATATTAATGAAATATGAAGCTCTTGTCGATGAATTTTAGTTTTAAAAAATATTTTAATTAAATTAAAATGGATATCGATGATATTATCTATGAAGAATTAAATAGTATTAGACCTAAATCTCACGCAGAACTTCTTATAGAAAAAACAGAGAAGAAATTTTTTAACGAAAAAAGAGATGTTACAGAAGCATTACCTTCGACATTAAAAGAGGATAGAGAAAAATTAATTGAAAAACTTAAATTGTTAAAAAGAAAATTATCAAATTGTAAAAATGTTAGAAATGCCAAAGCAAAAGTAAATGATGATATTGCTAAGAAAAGAAAATCATTAAGAGATGAAATTAAAATCATAGAAAATCAAATATTAATTTTAGAACAAGATGAAGAAGACCCAGTCGATGCTATTCAAAAGATTGCAAAAGATCAACAAAAACGCCACGAAGCAGAATTAGATAATTTTAGACCTACATTTAGCGACTTAATTAACTAAAATATATCTATTTAAAAAATAATTATTCGATGAATAAAATATTAAAATAATATTAAATGTATTCACCTCAAGAATATAAAGATATTTTAGAATCTGTTGTATGTTTTGTTTATGATCTATGGCCGATTTTTGGTAATGAAAAGAAAGATTCTTCTTTAAGAAAATATAAATTAGCCGTTACTGATGAAAGAGTATCGAAAGATACTGAAAAAATTGATAAAGTAATAGCAGGATATAAAACATTTTTTGAATATCATCTAGAATCTATTAAAAATAGAAATCTTGAGGGGAAATTTACTATTAAGTATGGTACATCTCAAGATATTAAACTTGATATTGGATTTTTTCTTGGTAAATCTGATACAGAAACTCAAGATGCAATATATAAACATTTATTATATATTGCTTATATGATTGAAACAGATAAAGAAAAAAGAACTATGTTATTAAATCTTGTTGAAAATTTTAAATCAAGATCATCAGAAGCTTTTGATATAAATAGTTTATTAGGAATTCCTACTGATACCAAAGAAGGTAAATTTTTTAATGATATGCTAGGAGGATTAACAAAAAATATAAATCCTAATGACCCCATGTCTTTCTTTTCTGGATTGATGGATGGAAGTTTTATGAAAAATATGACTGATACCATAGGAAATGAACAATTTGATATAGGAAATGTTACTTCATTATTAACAGGCGTGCTAACAAATATTACAAAAAATATTTCTCAAAATAATAACGCAGAACCTACAAGTCTTCATCAAGATGATGTAATTCCGCAGCTTGAAAATGAAAGTACAACAATTGAAGATGTAACAGATGAATTATCAAAAGATACGTCAAATTGAATTACTCATTGAGTAATAATTAAATTATAGATTACCAATCATTTCATCACCCCACGCCATATCTTCATCATCTGAATCTTCATTTGCTAAGAAATTATTATATTTCAAATATTCACATGCTTTTTTAAAAAAATAATCTTTATCCCGAATGGTATTTTTTGTAGGACACGATTCAACATCTACTGAAGTATATGCAAACACAACTTCATTTCCGGGATTTTTTTCATGATAAACGGATGTGGCAAAAGGTAAAAATGATAATAACCACCTAGAAGGAAACTTATCTGACGGCATAAATACGCCGTTATACTTTGAAAAAGAAACAAAACAAATTTTATCCGAAAAATCAGCATATAATAACATATTTACATTATCAAATTTAGCTGATATTTTTTTTACTAATTTTACTAAATCCATATCACCAAAATCTGCATTTCCGATATAAAATTTATCACTAATTTTAGATTTTTCTACATATTTATATCCATTTTTAGAAGGATAATTAACATGTAAATAACTAGTAATATCATTAACTAATTTTTGATCTTCTTCGGTAAAATGATCTGTAGTATTTTCCATTGCAAATTTTTTACTCATTTGAAAAATAAATTATTTCATTTTTTTACTCATTTTTAATATCCTTTGCTTTTACACTTGGCCCTCCCATTTTATGTTTCTTTTCTTCAGTTGTATTAGGTGATTTAAAATTTTTTACACCAGTAATTAACGTCATTAACATTTCAAATCCTGGAAAATTTTTTGCACCCCAGAAAATTAATGCATTCATCATAATCGTACCAAAAAGACGTGCTTCAACTGGTAATTCTGTTATCCAATTACCACTGCTTTGTTCACCAAGTTCTATTAACATACTTTCATATGCTTCCATTTGTTTTAATTGTGTCAATGCAAACCCATTCATTTCCATACCAAATATTTTTATACATATTAATTCTGTAATAATAAATGTGACTTTTAGAATAAATTGATATCTACTTACATTATTTGTAAGATCTATTTCGCTTTTAATTTCTTTATATCTACTTTTCATTTCTTCTACATCATCATGTATATTATATATTGGAATATCTTCTCTATCCTTATTGTGCCTTTTTAATACTTTGAATTGATTAACCCAATAATATTTTTCTTCTAAAGGATCCATAGTATTATTTTCAATTACTATTTCTTCGATTACATCCTGTTCTATATTTTCTTGAGGAATATTTTCTTGAGGAATATTTTCAATAGGTGGTTGATTATTAATTTGTTGATTATTAATTTGGTGTATTTCTTCATTAACTAATTCTTCAGGGATTGTATAGTCTTTAGTTAACTCTGAAATATCTTCATCATTTGAAAAAAGAGTATTATCAGGGGTTTTAGAAGATATAGATAAATCTGTTATAATATTCTGTTCTGGTTCTTTCTTCTTTTTTACTATTATTTTTTTAATTTCTAATTTTGGAAGATTAGGTTTTAATTTGTTCTTTATTTCTAGAAGATCAAGAAATAAAGTAGATTCATATAATTTATCAAATTTTGGTTGTATATCTGCAGGGTTTCCATCCGGTCTTGGAACTGCTATAATATCTAATGCTTTTGGCGCCATTTAACAATTATATATTAAGTTAAAAGTATAAATATTTACTTTGATTATTAATTTTCTCTAAATATATATTGTTACTTATTAAGTAAATTAAAAATATTCTTCTGTCTTCTTATAATCAACACCAGCATCAACAGGTCTTGAATATTCTGTAACAGTCTTTTCAAAAAAATTTGATTTCCCCATTAATGATATAGAATCCATCCATGTTAAAGGATTAGTTCTATTAAATAAACTTTCAAAACCAAATTTATTTAAAACCCAATCTGCTGTTACGGATACGTAATCCATCATATCATTAACATTAATACCTATTAAATGTGTATTCATACTAAATCTGGTAAATTCTTCGCATACATTATAAGCACTTTGAACGATAGAGTATGCTTGTTCTTTAGTTAAAGGTTTATAATTATATTGTTTTATTAAAACATTGTATAATGTAATTGCAAATCTAGTGTGAATACCTTCATCTCTTGAAATCCATTCATTTGCTGTTAATAATCCATTTAAAATTTGCTGGTTGCTTTGAGGAATTAAACTTTTAACATAATCACTTAAATTTGTATTTGCATTTTTTACTTCTTCTGGAAGTCTTTTCAGATAGTATATACCTGCAAATGCGCTACTAAAAATAATTCCTTCAATACATGCAAATGCAAGTACCCTTTCTTGAAGAGTTTTTTCTCTTTCCATCCATGTACTAGCCCATTCACTAATTTTTCTAATAGAAGGAATATATTTAATAGAATCCATACCTTTCTTTTTCTCTTCAGGATCTCTGATAAATGTTTCAATTAAATTACCATATACATTATTATGAACTAATTCATTTGCAATCTGTATAGTATAAAAATGTGTAGCATCTTTAATAAAAGATGTTTCTTCCATAAAATTTACTTCAATATTTTCATTTATAACTCCATCAAGCTGTGCAAATAAAAATAGAATATTTTTAATAAAATGTTGAACATTGGGATGTAAACTATCCCAATCGTCTCTATCTGTCGGATTTTCTACTTCAGATGGGATCCATTGAACGCTTAGCATTTCTTCATAAAGATTATGAAGTTCATATGACTCAATAGGAAAGAAGGAAAATCTATCACTGTTATTTAAATTCATTTATTAAATAAATTTTATCTAATAAAATTCATTTTTAAATAATACTCGATGAGTATAGATTGAATTTATAATATCATTTTATCTCTCTTCAATGATTCTGCTTCGTATATTCTTTGTCTTAATTGACTTGATGAATAACCATGAGATCTATCACAATATAATATATGAATACCCAAATCATCTCCTGTAAATCTTTTTCCTATATAATCATCACCTAATATTCTAACATCAGGTGATAATAATGTTAAAATTGTTTTTAATTGTGATTCTGTAGAATATTCAAGAATAAAATCTACATATCTATTTGATGATAATTGAATATTTCTTTCTTCATATGATTGTATAGGTCTATTTTTTTCTGGTCTATCTATCGTTGGATCTGTTTGTAATGCACATACTAATATACATTGAATGTCATTATTTGTAGAAAATATTGATTTATTGTATGATAAATTTTCTAAACATCTTTTTTTTGCTTCCATAAACATTAATGTATGTCCAGCATGTAACAAATCAAAACATGAAGCTGTAAATGCTATAATTATATTTTTTTCTAATCTTAATCTATTTAAATAATTAATAGAAATTAATGTTGATTCTGGTAATAAATATATGTTATCCATTTTAATTATTTAATGGTTAGTATTTAAATATTATTCACTGAATAATATAAATCTATAAATTATCAATATAATCGATAAAAAAATTAATTACTGATTTTTTTATCTCATTTGTAGGATTTTTAATGTATTTAATATTAAATACATTTTGTTTAATAATTTCTAATTGAACTTCTTCAGTAGGATTTTCAATAAATTGAATGATAGACCCGTCTTGTTTAACAGCTTCTAACTGAACAAATTTAGTTGGATTTTTAATATATTTGATTGCATAACCATTCTGTTTAACAGCTTCTAATTTAACTTGTTCGGAGGGATTTTTGATATATTGAATAGAATAACCATTTTGTTTAACGGATTCTAATTGAACTTCTTCAGATGGATTTTTAATAAATTGAATAATAGATCCATCGCGATTGACAACTTTTAATTGAACTTTTTCAGATGGATTTTTAATACATCTGGTAGACAACCCATTTTGTTTAACAGCTTCTAATTGAATTCGTTCAGATGGGTTTTCAATAAATTGAATATTATATCCGTCTTGATTAACAACTTTTAATTGAACTTGTTCAGTAGGATTTTTAATAAATTGAATAATAGACCAGTCTTGTTTAACAGCTTCTAATTGAACTTGTTCAGATGGATTTTCAATAAATTGAATAGAATAACAATTTTGTTTAACAGCTTTTAATTGGTCGATTTTATCTAAACTAATAAAAGATGGACCTAACATTTTATTTTTATAACAAAAACATATAATTTTTAAAATAAAAACACGTGATTTTTTCATTTTTGTTATAAAATCATATGTTTTTGTTATAAAAAAATATTAAAATAACTTTTCTAGTATGAATAAAAATTTATCTGAAGAAATAATATTAAATTTTATTAGACAAGATGGATGTAATATTTGTTATATTAAAAAGCCTACTGAAGAGATGAAGTTAGAAGCTGTTAATCAAGACGGGTCTGCTATTCAATTTATTGAAAACCCATCTGAACAAGTTCAATTAGATGCTGTTAAACAAAATTGTTATTCTATCGAATGTATTAAAAATCCATCTGAAGAAGTTCAATTAGAAGCTGTTAAACAAGATGGGTTCCTTATTCGTTATATTGAAAATCCATCGGAACAAGTTCAGTTAGAAGCTATCAGAGAAAATAGATTATCTATTAAATTTATTAAAGAACCTACTGAACGAGTTCAATTAGAAGCTGTTAAATAGAATATACTTTTATTAAACTAATAAAAATGAAATTAATCAACTTTAAGTTGTTAAACAGAATGGATATAATATTAAAAAATGAAAAAAATAAATTTTTTAAAAAAAAATAAAAATAAATTTAAAATGTCAAATACGTTCGAAAAAGATATTCTTAATATTCTTAAAAATTGTGAAGGAGTTATTCAATATATTGAAAATCCTACTGAAGAAATGAAATTAGAATCTGTCAGAAATGACGCTTATTCTATTCAATTTATTAAAAATCCAAGTGATGAGATAAAATTAGAAGCAGTAAAGAATTATGGTGATGTTATTCAATTTATTGATAATCCATCTGAAGAGATGAAATTAGAAGCTTTTAAATCTAATGGGATGTCTATTGAATTTATTGAAAACCCATCTGAAGAAATGAAACTAGAAGCAGTTAAATCTAGTGGAATAGCTATTCAATTTATTGAAAATCCATCTGAAGAGATGAAATTAGAAGCTGTTAAACAAAGCGGTGATTCCATTCAATATATCAAAGATCCATCTGAAGAAATGAAACTAGAAGCAGTTAAAAATAATGGATATGCCATCCGATATATCGAAAACCCGACTGAAGAGATGAAATTGGTAGCAATTAAAGAAACTCCTGATGCTATTGATTTTATTAAAGATCCTTCCGAAGAAATTCAATTGGAAGCTATCAGAAAAGTAGGTGACAACATTCGATACATCAAGAATCCGACAAACAAAGTCCAGTTAGAAGCTGTCAAAAAAAGTGGATTTTCTATTCGCTATATTAAAAATCCATCAGACGAAGTAAAATGGGAAGCTATCAAAGAGGACGGACTTGCTATTCGCTATATCAAAAATCCATCAGACGAAATGAAAATGGAAGCAAAAAGAAATGAATCGTTATGTAAAAAATAATATAATACTATTTTTATATACTCATTGAGTATATTATTCTTCATTATGTAATCGTTGTAATTCAAAATTTAACCGTTTTAAATCTGAAATAGTATCACCAAATCTGTTTTCTTCATTCTTGTATATAATATTATCTAAATCATCATCTGAATGATTACCGTTCGAATGTATATTATCTAATATCTGTACATTAGTTAATGAAGCTCTATTTTTAATTAATTCTTTTTGAAAATTAGGTGATTGTTTTGGCGAACCTTCTTTAATACATTCTAAAGGTGGAAGTTCTACGTGAATCTTTACATCGTCATTTTTAACAGATCCTGGAGGGGTATCATTATATGTTGAACTCGGCGGGGTTGCTTCTATTGAATGTTCTAATTGAACAGTGTATTCTTCTGGTAAAGTCGGTGCTTGTTTTGCAATATCATCATAACTATTTTTAATATTTTGAAGAATTCCAAGAGGGTCACCTCTTAATGTAACAGGAGTATTTAATATTGCATCTATCATTCTTATTAAACTATTATATTCTCTGTAACTTGAACCATGTTTATTAGCTAAACCTGAATAATTTAGATAAGATGCAATACCTGTTAAACAAGAAGTAAATAAACTTAAAAATCCATTACTTAATCTTATCCATTTACTGCTTGAACATGTAGCGCTAGCATTTGGTAATGATACAGATGTATATTTTTGTGTATCTTGATCATAAACTACAGCATTATTATTACAATTATCGAATGTAGTTAATATTCCGATTGTTACTATAGCAGTAGACATAATTGTTGGAACTATTAAAATTGCATGTCTTTTTGAAAACATTCTTTCTAATTTAGAATGACCTATCTGACGGATGCAAATTTGTTTTCTCCATTTTCTTAATAATTTTTCTATATCACGCGTCCAAAACTCATTTCGATGTGCTATAAGTGCTGCATGATTTAAATCTTCATTATCCATAACATTAATTTCAAATAAAAATATTTATTAAATGAAATTAAATTATTTGTTTAAAGATTTTTTTTATTAAATTAAACTTTTAGAAAAAAAAATGTTTTCATTTACTGAATGTATTGAAAATGCCTTTCTATTTTTCTTCGGATTATATTCTTTACCTATCTCACCATATGGCGGGGCTGTCATGATGACATTTTTATCTGTATCATTAATTAATAGTGACGAACCGATGTTTCAGGTATTATCTGTTATCCCAGCATTTATTTCCAGTATTGTAAATCCTATGTTAGGATTTGGACCAATAGTTATTGAATTATTTATTAAAAATAATTTATTATTATATTCAAACAATATTTATGAAAAGCAATTTAAAAGATATTCAGAACGTTTAGTTCCAGGAAATCCCGAAAGTAATGTAGTTGTTAGATCTATCATATATAGAACTTTAACTAAAGATGAAGACGTATTTAAACAAGCTGTAACTAAAATTATGGATGAACTTAATTGTGGAACAGCTATTATTCATAAAAATAGAGTATGTTTCTTTTTAAGAGAACCCTTGGTGAATATTAAATTTACACCAAATCTAACTAAACTTGAATCATATGTTTCATGTAGATTAAGTGCATTAACTTTTTCCAATGTTAAGGATCAATCATATGTAATCTCTAATGCGTATTTAATAGACGATGACGAATTTCAATATGAATTTAAATTATCGAGACCGGAAAATGGTCTTGTTATCCAAAATGTTGCATATACAGTTTTCAATGATAAACAAATCGATCAGAAAAATACAGACACTAAGAATAATACCGATGAAGAATATGTAATTCCAGAAACTAGTTATACTAGATGGAAGTATATTTATACTAGAAATTTTAATAAGCAAAATATATCTAGTGATGATATTTTAATTCCGAGATTATAATTATATATTACTCATTGAGTAATATTTTAAATAATATAAATGGGAGAAGATTCTGTATTTAATATGGATTTTTTATTTGAAGATGGAATAGGATATTACAATGAAATGAATTACAATGAAATGAATTACAATGAAATGAATTACAATGAAACTAAAAATAAATGTAATTGTAAAATTCATATACGTAGACCTTATTCTAGATTTAAATGTTTTAAATTTGAGAAACAATGTAATAATACATCAAATCATGATACGCTACATAATATTTTTTTATTTGCAATATATAAGTTTCACGAATTAAAATTTGCAAAAATATCAAATTTGTATGCAGCATATAAATGTTCAGAATATTATATTAAAATAACAGACGAATTTAATTTTGACGAATATTATGAATTAACTAATTCTCCTATAGAATTAACAATTTTTATCAATGGAGAGATACCTATGCAATGCCATATAAAACGACAAACTATTAAAGAAAAGATGAGAAGAGATAAGAGGGAGTTATTAATATTATCTAAAATTAACAAAACAAAAGAAAACATATTAAATTATAATTCTAGTATATGTTCATCCATTTTATTTTCCGGGGTTAAAGATTGGTGGTATTCTTAATTATTCAATGAATAATTAAAATTGATATACATTACCATATTTTCCAACATTTATTTTGTTTACATCTGAAATAGATTCATAAGTTTTTGATTTAAATGGTATAGTTTTTCCAAAATAATGTTTTTCTTTTGGGTTATAATTATACATTGGACTAAAATATGTTTTAACATTAAGATCGCCTTGTCTGTTATTTGTAGAATCATAATTATATTTATACATTTCATGAGGCGTATCATACATACTTCCGGTTTTTTCTTCTTTTAAAATTGGAGGAAAAGTTTTGCCATAAATATGATTTATATTAGCAGGACCTGCTCTTTTAATAGTGGTATGAGATAACATAACATCTATAGTTCCTCCGCTTTCATGATTTATAGTAACTATTTTTGATGGAGGTTGAGGATTAATTTTACTAAGAATTTTGTAATTCATTTATTACAATTAAAAATATTATTTTATAGTCAATTAATTATTAATACAAAATAATAATTTAAAGATGATAGGAATAAGAATAAATGTCTGAAAGAAAATTAGTTGGTGCTTACTCTACATTTCCCAAGGATATATGCAAAGTATATAAATTTAATAGCAGTGCAAATGAACTTGAATTAGATGAGAGTAAATTTCAATATGATCTTCCTCTTTTAGAAAAGACTGACGGGAGAGTTGAAGATCTATGCAACTCTATTAATAGATATAAATGTGGAATCTTTCCTGACCCGCCTGTAGGATTTCATTGGGAATTAGTAGCTTCAGATCAATTATTAGATATGGGATATTGTATTCTTGGTACATATATCGTTGATCATACTAATAAGGATGAAATTGTTGTTCCTCTATATAAATTTAAGGATGAAGCAGATCTTGTTATTCCTACAACAGGTGTTAAACTTGTATTAAGAGAATCATATACTGCTAAATTAATTTATACTTCTGGAACGCCTCAAGGTGAAATAAATAATAATATGAATAATAATATGATGAACCCTATGATGATGAACCCTGTAATGATGCAGCAAATGATGCAAATGCAAATGATGCAAATGCAGCAAAATCAAGGGTTATCTCAACCAACATTGAACAGACAAATTAGAAAGGGTGGAAATAAATTTGCATAAATATTATATTACTCGCTGAGTAAAAAAATGAAATAGCTTTTAAAATAATAATTTTTTAAAGTAAATTGAAATGAAAATTACATTAACAAATTTTCGTTGTCATGAATCATCTATATTTGAATTCCCGGATACAGGTTTAACACTTTTAGCCGGGGATTCTGGAGCGGGAAAATCTACTGTATTAACAGCCATATGTTATGCACTTTATGGTACTATTTTGGGTAAAGTAAGGAAAACATTTACTCATGGAAAAGTTAAAGGTACAAAAGTAGAAATAGATTATCAACAGATTAAAATTATAAGAACATCTGGACCTGGCAGTCTTACTGTATACTATCAAAATAAACAATATTTTGACGACCAAGCACAATCTATTATTGATAGCTATTTTGGTATGAGTTATAATGATTTTATGGCTTCATCATATATTGTACAAAATAGAGAAGTTAGCGTTTTAACTATGACACCTGCAGAGCAATTATCTTTTATTGAAAAATTAGCTTATAATGATAACAGACATTTAGAAATCAAAGAAGCAATAAAAGTAAAATCTAAAGAATATGAAACTATTACTATTCAAAAACAAGCACAAATTGATATGTTATTAGCAGATATTTCATCATTTCCAAATATTCAAGATGTAGAAATACCCATTGAAATTCAGAATGGTATTATACCAGATGATATTAGAAAAGCACAGCTATCAAATAATATAAAGTTAAATAAATTAAATAATGAAATATCAAGATTATCAAAGAAAACGGCAGATATTCGCGAATCTCAAAAAGAAAGAGATAATGCTTTATCTAATATTGAAAGATGTAATAATAATATTTCAATTCTTAATGATAAGATTAAATCATTAAATGAAAATATACCTGTAGATTTAATTGAAAAATTGAATGCTGAAAAATTTTCTATAAGGCAATCAATTAAATATTATGAAGTTAAAGAAGAGTATGAAAAGAAAAAGAGATTATTTGAACAACTATTTGCCGATCATTCACAAGAAGCAAATCAGAAAATAGAAGAATTAAAAACTAAAGTATTATCAATAGAAGATTGTACATTATTAGAAAAAAGATATAATTTAATTCATTCATATTTGAATATTTTAGAAAAAGAGAAAGTAGAAAATGATGAAAGAAATAAGTTAAAAATGGAGTTACAAAATATAGCATCTATTATATGTCTAGAAAATTCAAATGAATTAGATACGATAAGATTAATAAATATTATTAGGAAACAAAAAATGGATTTAGAATTACAAATCAAAGCTACAGTATTACCAAAAAAAGGTAAATTATATAGTTGTCCATGTTGTGATAATCAATTAACATTATTAAAAGATAGACTATTTTTAACATATGAAAATGTTAATGATGAAGAAATTATTGATGATACAATTCGTTTAAATCTTATTGATGAATTAGAAAATTATATTAATAGAATTATTCAAATTGATGAGAAATTATCAATACAATTACCATCACAAATTCCAGAAGAATATAAAAATATTACTATTGAAAATTTAAGAGATATAGAAAGAAAATTATCAATGAATGATGCTAATATCAGCGCAATTCATCAATTAAAAATTATTCCTCAAAGTCTTCTTAATATGAAAGCTTCAGTTGAATCTATGAAAGGACAAATTGATATGATAAAAAGTAAAAATGCTAATATCATTGATAATACATCAGTTAATGAATTACAAGAAAGATTATCAAAGATATCCACTGAAATAGAATTAACAAATAAAATTTATATTGATATTTCTAATACAGAGAAAGAGATTGCATTAGAAAGAATGAAAATTATGAAATCTGAAGCTATACTAGAAAAATCTCCAGTACAGAATTTAAAAGAATTAGAAGAGAAGTTAAAAAGTTATATTCAGGAATCTATAGATGTAAATAATGAAATAGCAGATAATCAAAAAATATTAGATAATGTAAAAGAATATGAAGATTATCTGAAAATACAAAATGAACTTAATCTAAAAATAAAGAAGAAAGATTTATTAGAATTATCTCTTATTGAAAGCAAGAATAGACTGGAAGGATATTACGGATTAGAACGAGTATGTAAAGATGCAGAAATATTAGCAATTGATAAGACTATTGTTAATATTAATGAACATGCAAAGATATATCTTGAAAAAATGTTTGAAGATCCTATTAGCGTTACATTGAGTAGTGTAAAAGATCTTAAGAAAGGTACAAGTAAATTTCAAATGAATACTATTATTGAATATAAAGGTACAGTATATGATAGTATTGATGAATTATCTGGAGGTGAAAGACAGCGTTGTGAACTTGCATTTTTATTAGCAGTTACTGACATGGTAGACAGTCCTGTATTGATGTTAGATGAATGTTTGAATAATTTAGATGCAAATATAAATACTGAAGTATTAACATATTTAAAAGAGCTTTGTATTAATAGAATGATATTAGTTGTTTCACATGAAGCAGTTCGAGGAATATTTGATGCAGAAATTGCTATATCCCATTAATTTACTCAATGAGTAAAATTGAAAAAATATTTTGTTTAATTAATCATTAAAACTTTAAAATGAGTTGCATCCCAGTTCGTTGTTTTACATGTGGTAAAATTGTTGGAAATTTATGGAGAAAATATGAGATATATAAGTTATCATATTCCGTGGAAGACGCATTAAGTAAGGTTGGTTTAGAAAGAGCATGTTGTAGAAAAATGTTATTAACACATGTTGATCAAACAGACAATTTATTATTATACGATCCAACGCCTAATAATTTTGATCAAAATCAACAACAATATTATAGAGATGGAGAAAATTACTATAAATTTATTAATGTTAAATCATTATATGAATATTACGAAAAATGCTCATTATCCAATATTTTAATAAATGATAATATTTATTATATTCCTATTTCTAAACGTACAGGTATGGAAATTGCAGATAAAAAAGTAAATAATAAAATTGATATTCCCTTATATTTTAATAACGAACAATATTATATAGGTTCAAATTTAGCAGAATCGGTAAAATATCTATATGATTTTAATAAAAAAAATCTTGGAAATACTATCCAATTTGATGGAGTAAATTATTTTATCAAAATTGAAAATGATGAAAAAGATATAGCAGATTCGTTAATTAAAAACATGAATAAATGTAACATTGATAGAGTCGTCGCTACTATAAATCTATAAAATATTTTACTCAATGAGTAATTAACATACAACTCTTCTTACACCATATCTTTCTATAAATACTTTACACATACTACATGGCTGACAAGTATCGCTACCATATTTAAATATATAAAGTGTACATTCCTTAATTAAATTTTTTTGTTTGCAGCCTACAAGACATGCAACTTCCGCATGAATACTATATTTTCCTCTTTCAAATTTATCTATGTTTTTTAAGGATACTACTTGTTCAGCATAATCATTATGAGCTACATTTAATATTTTATTTCTGTGAACAAGTATTGCACAATATTTTGATTTCATTGGCGACTTTAATGCGGTATTAACTGCTAAATCTAATAGTTGGTCTCGCCCTATCATTTTTAATCAAAATTATTTGTTTAAAATAATTTCCATTTTTAATGTTTTAGTTTTTTAAATCATCTATTAATATAAATCATCATTTAAATGATGATTTATATTAATTTCATCATTTTATCATAAACTTTATTTTTACCAATTATATTAATAAATAATTATTCATTGAATAATTAATAAATATCCTCAAATTCTCTAGATTTATTTAATCTATATGTTTCAATATTATTCATAGTTTTATGAAATCCAGGCCCGCCTAACCCTGGAGGTAGATAATATAATTCATTAAGTTTTACATTAATACTATTAATATTATTATATAAATTAATATTCTCTTTTTTTAATTTAATGTTTTCGGTTTCGATATCTTTTAATCTTTTTTCTAATTTAAATAGTTCATCTAATTTAAACATTTTAAAATCGTTGTCTGATTTACGCGTTAAACATCCTTGATGAATAGCCATTTCGTTTCCTATAGCTGTAAATCTTTTTACAAAAACCGTATATAGATTGTAATCATCAAGAAGTATTTTTTCATCATGTTCAGTCATGTTAAATTAAATTTATTTATAAAAAAGTATATTATGGATTTTCATTTTTTTATATTGAACATTTAATATTTGTAAGTTAGCCTGTAATTTTTCTAGTTTTTTAATTTATTAAGTATACTCTTATTATTAGGTAAATCATCCTTGATAAACTTATTAAATTTTGATTAGATATCGTTTTTATTGGTAGTAATATTGTAAAATGTCATTTTATTCAATATAAATCAATTATTATTTATATAAGGTATCTCACTAATTTAAACTTATTTTATTAATAATCACTAATAAGTCATAATTATATCAATCCAAAAATGAAAAATATCAAGTTACGATTTAATATTAAATTATATTATAATTAATAATGATATAATTAAATGAATTTAATATTAATGGAGAATTAAACATTACCGCTAATCCTCAATTTTTTGATAAAGTCGTTCTTCTTGACGTTTTTAGGAAAATTAAAGAATACAATGATATTGAAAATGCAACTGAACGTATTCCGGTGATATTTCTAGTTTACAACCCCGATAAATATGATGCTGATGTATACCATGTGGGATATGTCATACCCAGTGAAGTAATTCATCCAGATATGAAAATTATGGGTATACGAGCCAATATTTATGATGAATATTGTGTATGGTATAAAAATGGAACAATCGAGCGATATAGTTACAACTCTGCATATTAACTAAGATGGTTGACGTTTTGAGTATATATTCTCTTTCAAAACATATATATGTTTTGAAATTAAAAATGAAAAATATTTTCTATTTATAAATTTAAAAATTTTACTAAAAGACAAGTTTCTTCAAATAAAATTGTATTTTTTGATTAACAATGGTTCTGATCAGAAACAAGATTTTTGATGAAGAAATTGAAAGATGCGGTATAATTCCATATGTTATTATTGATGATGTAGTATGTTTTTGTCTTGCAAAAGATAAAAAATCAAGAGAATTAGGAGATTTTGGAGGACATACTCAACATAATGAAAATGCTCTTCAAACTGGTTTAAGAGAATTAAGAGAAGAATCTAGAGGAGTTTTCGATTTTAAATGTAAAAAAGTAAGAAATATTATTTATCCTTTTACTTATAATAAGATGACTATTTTCTTTGTTAAAATTGATAAAGAAGATGCAATGAAAGCAGTATCTACTTTTAGAAAACGAAAAAGTAGATGTAAAGAAGAAGACGAAATTTGCGATATTCGTTGGGTAGATGAAGATACATTCAAAGATTTAGTTAAAAATAAAGATAGTAGACTTTGGAATAAAATTAAAGAATTTATTAATAATTGTTGTACGGATATTGATATGTTTATCTATTTTCTTAAAAATGCTAAATTTTTTAATGAAAAATCCGAATTCGTATTTTCAAACAACTATAAAGAACTTGAATATATTAGTTGAATTTTTGTTAATCACTGATTAACATTTTTAATTTTAGATATATGATATCTAAATGTATAAATATCATATATACATGGATGTAAATCTTCTGATATATTATTTACATTTGTATATACATCCTTATTATCAATAGGATATAATTTATATTCAAGATAATTTAAATATCCTAAAGGAAATCTTTTTGTTATTTTATTTTCATGAATATATGTATTACATAATATAACTTCAATATTATCATTAACAGATGATAATTCTTTAACTAACTTTTGAATAAAGTTATCCGAATTATAAGATCCTTTTCCATTACCAAGAGTTCCATATAACTTAATTATTTTCTTATTTTTTATTTGATCTGATATTTTTTTAATATCAGTATTTGTATTTATAGGATATATATTTTTTATCCACTTTCTATCAATGAATCTATTTTCAGCAATAATAAATACATCTTCTCTATTTAAATAATGTTTCCATGAACAATTATGTATTTCAAATAATATATTATTAAATAACGAATTAATATAATTTAATATTTTCTTATATTTTTCAGTTATATTATCTATAAATATAATTAAATATCTGATATTTGAATCAAATTTAATTAATTGTAATTTAGTATAAATATTAGATATTTCGGATTTATTTTTAGTTAATAATGAACTAATATTCAATATTATATTCTTTTTATTTGAAATATGAATTTCAATATCTTTTATGAAATCATATATTTCTATTTCAAATACATCAAATTGATTTAAATGATTTATAAATTGTTCATGAATTGTATTATTTATTCCAAACGATATCATTTATTTTATTTAAAGGAATTTTTTATATTAAAAAATGAAAATTATCCTTTAAGAGATTTTTATAAAAATATTTCTAAAAGAAAATGTTTATAATGGATTTTTCAGAATTAAAAGTTTCTACCATCACTGTTATGGTCTACTTAAAAAATTTTAGCATAGATTTAGATAAATTATTTACAGATATACCTATTACTCCTATAGAATTAGTTTATACTAAAAAACAGAATAATATTAAAAAAGATTCATTAAAAGCTCCATATGGAACTATTATTAGTATTCAAACAAAGACGCAAGTAAGAGGAGTTGATACTCGCAAAAATAAGAATATATGGTGTATTATGTGTAAAAAAATGACCAAAACTGCAAATGGTAAAGATAAAAAGATGAAAAGTGCTGAAAAGATTTTAATAGAAAACGAAGAGAATGATATCAAAGATTTAAAATATAAATGTACAGCATGCCAGGGAGAATACACTCCAAAACAAATGAAAAAGATTGGTCATTTTCTTAATCAAAGAACGATAATTATTTCATTAGGTGGTACGCGATTATTAAATGCAATGATATTTAAAAATAATATCAAAGTAACAGGTGTAAAATCTGAAGATGATGTTATAGAAATGATTCAAGTATTATATGAAAATTATTTATCAAAAATTGAAGGTGTTGTTATTTATAATGAAGGAGCTCCGCAAGAACCTGGATTTATATTTGACACCGTTATGAAAAATTTTAAATTTAACCTTGGTATTAATATTGATAGAAATAAACTTAATATATTAATGAATAATCAACAATATTCAAATTATATTAAAAAATCTACATTTAATAGTACATTAAGTCCTAATGTTAATATTAAAATGTTTACTACTCAACCAAATAATTTTGCTTATAGATGTTTATTATATATCAATGATGAACCTTTTATCTGTCCTATCATTGATAATAGTTTCAAAAAACAAAAAGAACAAAAACCTGTTACTTTTATCGTGTTCAGGTCTTCGGAAGTTATTTTAAGTGGTAAATATGATAAAAATATGGAAGAATTATATTATTTCTTTGTTAGTGCTATTAAAAATAATATTGAAAATGTAATTGAAGTTTTATCACAACCCGATGCTATCGTATTAGATAGAGTTTAATTGATTACTCAGCGAGTAATCTTAAATAAAATATTTCATTTACTTTCTTTTTAATGAGTGATACGTTTTATGAGAAAGATACTGTTCTGTTATAGGATTTTTATTATAATCTTTTAATAGATATGTTAATGTAGCTACTTGAGATTTGACATTCTTATTTCTTTGATATTGTTTTACAGATTCAATAACATTTTTAGTAGTTTCGTTATATTTTTCAAATCTTAAATTAGACAATCTAGATTTCGTGTCTAAATTTGATAATAGGAAATAGAATATATTATCATAATACTGATAATCTGTTATATCATAATTATAGATTTTATCAAAATTATTAATAAAATCTAGAATAGGATAAACAATATATTCAGGGTTTTTTGGTTTGATAGTATTTAATTCAGAAATTAAAGGTTCAATATCGAATTTTTCAATAAATAGAATAGACATTCCATTAGATTTAACTGCTTCTAATTTCATCTCTTCAGTTGGATTTTCAATATATTTAATAACTAATCCATTAGATTTAACTGCTTCTAATTTCATCTCTTCAGTTGGATTTTTAATGAATTGAATAGCAATACCATTAGATTTAACTGCTTCTAATTTAATCTCTTCAGATGGATTTTCAATAAATGAAATAGCAATACCATCGGATTTAACAGCTTCCAATTTCATCTCTTCAGATGGATTTTCAATATATCGAATAGACATTCCATTAGATTTAACTGCTTCTAATTTCATCTCTTCAGTTGGATTTTTAATAAATTGAATAGCACATCCATCGGATTTAACAGCTTCTAATTTCATCTCTTCAGAAGGATTTTTAATGAATTTAATAGCACGTCCATTAGATTTAACAGCTGCTAATTTCATCTCTTCAGAAGGATTTTCAATAAATGAAATAGCATATCCATCGGATTTAACAGCTTCCAATTTCATCTCTTCAGATGGATTTTCAATAAATTCAATAGCATTTCCATCTTGTTTAACAGCTTCTAATTTCATCTCTTCAGATGGATTTTCGATATATTGAATAGCATATCCATCGGATTTAACAGCTTCTAACTTAATCTCTTCAGAAGGATTTTCAATAAAATCAATAGCATATCCACTAGATTTAACAGCTGCTAATTTCATCTCTTCAGTTGGGTTTTCTATAAATTGAATAGCATCTGAATTGGTCATAATAGCTTGTGATTTCATCTCTTCAGATGGATTATCAATAAATTGAATAGATATCCCATCTTGTTTAATAGCCTCTAATTTCATCTCTTCAGTTGGATTATCAATATATTGAATAGCATCTGGATTAGTCATAATAGCTTCTAATTTTATCTCTTCAGAAGGATTTTCAATAAATCTAATAACATTTCCATTTCTTTTAACAGCTTCTAATTGAACTTCATATGGAAGATTTACATCTCTATTGAAATATTCTAAACTATAACGTTTGACAAATTTCAATAGAAAATCTAAAGGTAATTCATCTATATTAATTATATTAATCATTTCTTGAGGATTTAATAATAAATCCTCTTGAATATTCATTTTTTTATTATTCTATGATTGGTTTTTATTCTATGAATAAAAATATTTTTTCATTTACTTTCTTTTTAATGAGTGATACGTTTTATGAGAAAGATACTGTTCTGTTATAGGATTTTTGTTATGTTTTTTTAATAGATGTATTAATAATCCTACTTGAGATTTAACATTCTTATTTCTTTGATAATGTTTTACAGTTTCAATAACATTTTTAGTAGTTTCGTTATATTTTTCAAATCTTAAATTAAATAATCTAGATGTTGCATCTAAATTTGATAATAGGAAATAGAATATATTATCATAATACTGATAATCTGTTATATCATATTTGTATCGTTCGTTAAAATTATTAATAAAATTTAGAATAGATTCAACAATATATTCAGGATTTTCTGGTTTGATAGTATTTAGTTCTGGAATTAAAGGTTCAATATCGAATTTACCAATATATTTTTCAATATATTCAATAACCGAACCATCTTGTTTAACAGCTGCTAATTTCATCTCTTCAGTTGGATTTTCAATAAATTCAATAGAATTTCCATTTTGCTTAACAGCTTCTAATTTCACCTCTTCAGAAGGATTTTCGATATATTGAATAGCAGAACCGCTCTTTTTAACTGCTTCTAGCTTAAGCTGTTCAGATGGATTTTTAATATATTGAATAGCTAATCCGTTTTGCTTAACAGCTTCTAGCTTAAGCTGTTCAGTTGGATTTTCAATATATTTAATAGCATGACCATTAGATTTAACAGCTTCTAATTTCATCTCTTCAGTTGGATTTTCATTGAATTTAATAACATACCCATTGGATTTAACAGCTTCTAATTTCATCTCTTCAGTTGGATTTTTAATATATTTAATAGCTAATCCGGTTTTTTTAACAGCTTCTAATTTCATCTCTTTAGTTGGATTTTCAATATATTTAATAGCTAATCCGGTTTTTTTAACAGCTTCTAATTTCATCTCTTCAGAAGGATTTTTAATAAATGAAATAGAATAACCTTCGGATTTAACAGCTGCTAATTTCATCTCTTCAGTTGGATTTTCAATAAATTCAATAGAATTTCCATTTTGTTTAACAGCTTCCAATTTCATTTCTTCAGTAGGATTTTCAATAAATTCAATAGCATTTCCATCTTGTTTAACTGCTTCTAATTTCATCTCTTCAGAAGGATTTTTAATAAATGAAATAGAATAACCTTCGGATTTAACAGCTGCTAATTTCATCTCTTCAGTTGGATTTTCAATAAATTCAATAGAATTTCCATTTTGTTTAACAGCTTCCAATTTCATTTCTTCAGTAGGATTTTCAATGAACTGAATAGTATAACCATCTTGTTTAACTGCTTCTAGTTTTATCTCTTCAGACGGATTTTCAATATATTGAATAATTGACCCATCTTGTTTAATAGCTTCTAAATTCATCTCTTCAGTTGGATTTTCAATAAATCGAATAGACATTCCATTAGATTTAACTGCTTCTAATTTCATCTCTTCAGATGGATTTTTAATAAATTGAATAGATTCTCCATTTCTTTTAACAGCTTCTAATTGAACATCATATGGAAGGTTTACATCTCTATTGAAATATTCCAAATCGTACCGTTTGACAAATTTCAATAGAAAATCTAAAGGAAATTCATCTATATTAATTATATTAATCATTTCTTGCGGATTTAACAACAAACGCTCTTGAATATTCATTTTTTATTATTCTGTGATTAGTTTTTATTCGATGAATAAAAATAATTATTTTTTCATTTTCTTTTTGATGAGTGATACGTTTTATGAGAAAGATACTGTTCTGTTATAGGATTTTTGTTATGTTTTTTTAATAGATGTATTAACGATCCTACTTGAGATTTAACATTCTTATTCCTTTGATATTGTTTTACAGTTTCTATAATATTTTTAGTAGTTTCGTTAGTTTCTTTTAATCTTAAATTAAAACATATAGATGTTGTATCTAAATTTGATAATAAAAAATAGAATATATTATCATAATACTGATAATCTGTAATATCATATTTGTATCTTTCATTAAAATTATTAATAAAATCTAGAATAGGTTCAACAATATATTCTGGATTTTTTGGATTGATAATAGTATTTAATTCGGGAATTAAAGGTTCAATATTAAAAGATTTAATATATTGAATAACGTATGCATCCTTTTTAATTGCTTCTAATTTTACACGTTCAGAAGGATTTCTTATATATTCAATAACTCTTGGTATATTTTTAACAGCTTCAATCTGAATTTGTTCAGATGGATTTTCAAAATATATTATAGAATATCCACAATTTTTAATAGCATTTAATTTAAGCTGTTCAGAAGGATTTTCAATATATTGAATAGAACGACCATCTTGATTGACAGCAACTGATTTAACTTGTTCAGAAGGATTTTTAATATATTGAATAGCGCAACCACTTTGATTAACAGCAGCTAATCGAACTTGTTCAGAAGGATTTTTAATATATTTAATAGCATATCCATTCTGTTTAACAGCTGTTATTTGTACTTGTTCAGTTGGATCTTTGATGTATTTGATATAGTAACCATCCTGTCTGACAACTTCTAACTTCATCCGTTCTGTAGGGTTTATTATATAATTAATACCATAAATGTCGCGTTTAACGTAATCTGTCATTTCTTGTTCATTTTGCATATCAACTTTATACATTTTTTTTATTTTTCTTAAGAAAAAAATAAAAATTCATTTTAAAAATTTCTTTTTCTTTTTCTTTAAAGAAAAAGAAATGGCACCAGAAGTATATATAATTCGTCATGGTGCTTCATTATTTAATATTGAAGATAAAGACGAATTTGATGTTGACATTCATGATATAGGAAAACGACAATCAGAAGCATTAGCTATTCATTTGAAAAACATATTATTTTCTAAAATTTCACAATCACAGAAGATTCTATTTCTACTTTCACCACTTCAACGTGCGAAAAAAACTTCATATTTTTCTTTAATAGAATTATTAAATTGTAATCTTAATGTAGATGTAAAAATATGTTATGATATTCGAGAAAGAATGTGCAGACCTTGTAATATTATAAATGAATCAGAAAAAATGAATGAAACGGATGAAGATGTAATGAAAAGAATAGTTAATTTTATATCATATCTAAAATCTGACGAAGTTATAAATTACGATTATGTATTTGCATTTTCACACCACGACTATATTCATTTACTTTCCAATCGTCAAATATCACCTAAAAATTGTGATATCATTCCAATACAAATTAATAATTAACGTATTCTAATAATTAATTTATCAGGAGATAATTCTATTTTTCTTAATGATATTATTTCATCATCGGAACAAGTTTTCAATCTATCAAAATATAACACAGCATTATATCTTTTATTTTCTTTCATAAAATATGACGGATCTGGTCGAAAAGATGTAATATCTACATAAGATCTTATATTTAAATCTAAATATTTTGAATACGGAATTAAATCATCCTTAAGTTCATAAATAAAATGAGGACCGTTAAATAATACATTTCCATATTTAATAATATGTTTTTCCATTTATTATTCAATGAATAATATTTATTAAAAAGGATATTATTTTCTTTTTAATGCATGATATGTTCTGTTAGAAAGATATTGTTCTGTTATAAAACTATTATTATAGTCTGTCTGTTTTAGAGATTCTAATAATGCCGATACTTGAATTTTGGATTCTGTATTATTATCAGCATAATGTTTAACAGATTCTATAATATTTCTAGTAGTTTCACTATACAATGAATAATCATCTATGATTTGATTGTTATATTCAATATCAAAATCGATATTATATTGATTAGGTTCTTGGACGTAATAAAAAGCGCTAACTAAAAAATTAAATATCGAAGGATAGAATTGATTACCATAAATATTTCCTTCATAAGTATCTATATAATCTAATAGTTTTCTATAGAAAAATCTTACTTTATTTATTTTTGTATGTGGATATCGTTTTATATCTTCATCTTCAAATCTTTCTTCAATTAAATAGAATGTATCAGAAAAATTTATTCTATCTAAATATTTAATAACTAATCCCATATCAAATTTCTGACCACTATTCTGTTCTATAATATGCATGGCAAACGGATTACTAATAACTGCTTTCATTTGTACTTGTTTACTAGGATTTTGTATATGTTTAATTGCTAATCCATTTTCAAAAACAGCTTTCATTTGAATATAATGTGACGGATCTTTTATAACTTTAATAGCTTCTCCGTCATTTTGAATAGCAAGCAATTGCTGTTGTTTAGAAGGATTATCTATATATCGGATAGCGTATCCATATGTTTTCAAAGCTATAGGTGCAAATTTACGTCTATCATTTATATTAGTAAACCAATCTATGGCCCTACCATTTCGTCTTACGGCTGCTAATTTAACTTCTTCTGATGTTTCAATATTACGTATCATGATATCAAAATATGCTTCATCATAATTTTCAACAGCTGCTAATTGTACAGCTTCGGAAGGAATTATACGCTTATCAAATATAATTTTAAGAGCACGATGGGAAGATCTAACAGCTGCTATTTGTACTTTTTCAGTTGGATTTCTTATATATCTAATATAATATCCATCCTTTTCAACGGCTGCTAACTGAAGCTCCTCAGAAGGATCTTGAATAAATTCTATTGAATACCTATCCTGTTTAATAGCATTTAATTTCATGTCTTCAGTTGGGTTTTCAATATATTGAATAGCATTACCATTTTGTTTAATAGCTTCTAACTTTAACTCTTCAGAAGGATTATTGATATATTGAATAGACCGTCCTTCTTGTTTAACTGCTTCTAATTTTATCTCTTCAGTTGGATTATTAACCCACTTCAAAGCATGACCATTTTTTTTAACAGCTTCTAATTTTAACTCTTCAGAAGGGTTTTGAATATATTGAATAGCATGTCCAGTTTGTTTAATAGCTTCTAATTTTAACTCTTCAGAAGGATTTTCGATATATTGAATATCATGTCCATTTTGTTTAACAGCTTCTAATAAAATATCATATGGTATTATCAATTCTTTATTAAAATAACTTAATCCATGGCGATTAATAAATCTAATAAGAAAATTTATAGGAAAATATTCAAGTTTATAATAATTAATTATTTCTTCTGGGTGATTATAAAGATAATCTAATAATTCTTCATCGTATTGATAATCTTTATCTAGAACAATTTTTTCGTCCATTTATTTACTAGAAAAAAAATAATTAAATTCATTTTTTCTGATAAACGAATTTAATTATTTTCTTTTAAGAGAATGATATGTTCTATGCATAAGATATTCTTTGGTAATAAATTGATTATTATATTTTTTAGAATTTAACAGGTATATTAATGACACTACTTGAGATTTAGTATTTGGATTTTTTTGAAAATATTTTACAGTTTCAAAAAATTTCATATTATATTTTGAAAGAAAATAAGACGGGATTGGATTTTTTATTAGAAAATTTAATATACAATCATAATTTTTATTAGAAAAAAATGTATCATATTCTTTCTCATAATTAATAATATAATCAAAGAGTAATTCAAAAATAATATCATTAGGTTTTGATGACATATCTTTTAAAAAAGGAATTAATGATTCAAAATCGGCATCTATTTTAAAAGATCGATTTATAGCTTCTAATTGTATACGTTTAGAAAGTTTTATACCTTTCCCAATAAGATAATTAAAAGAATATTCATTATTTATAATAGCTTCCATTTGTACATATTCAGAAGGAATAATACCTTTTTCAAAAAGATAATAAAGAGAAAGATGATCTTTTTTAATTGATTCTATTTGAACTCTTTCAGAAGGGTTATCAATATATTTAATAGCTATAGCTTTATTATTAACAGCTTCTAGACATATTTTTTCAGTAGGATTATTAATAAATCTTATTTCATAACCATTATGTTTAACAGCTTCTAATAAAATATCATCTGATAAAATTATATTTTCATTAATATATTCAATTCCGTGTTTTATAACAAAAGATTTGATGAATTTTTTTGTTAATTTATTAATATCAGTATAATTTATTATTTCAGATGGGTTATCTAAAATGTATTGCTGTGTTCTTTTATCCATTTTATTAATTAATAATTAATTTCTTATTCTTTTTTACTTGTTGAGTAGAATTTTATTAAATTATACAGCTTTTGTTGGTTATGTCAATCATTTTAAATCATAAATGATAATTAAATAATTTTTCTACTCATTGAGTAGTTTTTTTATTAAACTCTCATTAAATTATGATAAGTATAATACATTAAATAATCTTTTACTATTAAAGATATATTATTTATTTTTTTTATATCTAAACAACATATTAAATTTAATAAATTAATTTTATATTTTTGATTATTTTGATAATAATTTACTAATTTAATTATGGTTTGAGTAGTAGATGATTTTTGTGTTATGTTATTTATAGGATAATAATATTTGATAAGATATCTAAATATATTATTAAAATAATAATATTCATATATATTATATTTATAATTTTCAATAAATTTTATTACTACACTCACAATATTACATTGTTTATTTAAAATATTTTCAAATATCAAATCATATATGTCATCAGATATATCTTTAATATATTCTGATGAATTTATATTTTGTTTAACAGCTTCTAATTTCATTTGTTCAGAAGGATTTTTAATGAATTGAATAGCTTCTCCATTTTGTTTAACTGCTTCTAATTTTAATTCTTCAGACGGATTTTCAAAAAATAAAATAACATATCCATTAGATTTAACAGCTTCTAATTGAACTTGTTCAGTTGGAGTTTGAATAAAACGAATAGCACAACCATTTTGTTTGACAGCTTCTAATTTCATCTCTTCAGTTGGATTTTGAATATATTCAATAGCAAGTCCATCTTGTTTAACTGCTTCTAATTTTACTTTTCTAGAAGGATTTTTAATATATTGAATAACTTTTCCAGTTTGTTTAACAGCTTCTAACTTTATTTCTTCAGAAGGATTTTCGATATATTGAATAGAATGTGCATTTTGTTTAACAGCTTCTAATTTTACTTCTCTAGAAGGATTTTGAATATATTGAACAGAATATCCGCAATTCTTAACAGCTGCTAATTGAACTTCTTCAAAAGAATATTCTATATATTGAATAGCATAACCATTTTTTTTAACAGCTTCTAATTGAATAGTTCTAGAAGGATTTTTAATGAATTTTATTAAAAATGCATGTTTTTTAACAGCTTCTAATTGAATAATTCTAGAAGGATTGTCAATAAATTTAATGGCGTTGCCATTCTGTTTAATAGCATCTAGTTTCATTTGTTCAGAAGGGTTATTAATATGTTTAATAGCATTACCATTTTGTTTAATGGCTTCTAGATTTAACTCTTCAGATGGATTTTTAATGAATTGAATAGCATGTCCATTTTGTTTAACAGCTTCTAATTGAATAGTTCTAGAAGGGTTATTAATAAATTGGATATTTGTTCCATTTTTTCTTATAGCTTCTAATTGAACTTGTTCAGAAGGATTAATAATATACTGAATATCGCTATCACAAATTCTAATTGCTTCTAATTGCAATTCTTCAGATAAATAATTTATCTTATGCATTTATGTTTTACAAAAGATAACAAATTTGTAAAAAGGTAATATTTGTTATCTTTTGTAAATTTGTAAAAAATTCATTTTTATTTATCAATATTTTACTTGAAAAGAATCTAATTATTATTTTAAAGCAATATATATTTAATATTAAATTTGAGAATGTCTTTGCCTCAATTTTCTATTATTGTAGCTGTTGATTCTGAGAATGGTATTTCTAAACATGGAGAAATACCATGGGATAGTAAAGATGATATGACATTTTTTAAAAATACAACTAAAGGTAATGGAAGAAATGCTGTTATTATGGGAAGAAAAACATGGGAAACGATTGGAGCTCCGTTAGAAGGAAGAACAAATGTTATTATCAGTTCAAATATGAATCCAGTTGATTATCCAACATTAAAAATTGCAAAATCATTTAAAGATGCCCTACAAATGATAGGAAGCGTTGATAATTATGAAGATGTTTTTGTTATGGGCGGGGAGCAAGTATATAATGAAGCTATAGCTGATTATCTATATTTATGTAAAAGAATTTATGTAACAAAATTTAAGAAAAATTATATGTGTGATCAGTTCTTTCCATTCGATGTTGTTTCTAAATTTAAAACAGAGAAAGAACCTGCAAATACATCAACCTATATTCGTTATGTTTATACACCTCAAATTTCTCATGACGAATATAAATTTTTAGAATTACTAAAAAAAGTTAGAGATTTCGGAGATAACAGAGCTGATAGAACTGGAAAAGGAACTGTATCATTATTCGGAGAACGAATGGAATTTGATATCTCAGAAAGAATACCTATTTTAACAACAAAAAAGATATTTCACGAAATGATAATTGAAGAATTATTATTTTTCTTAAGTGGTAAAACAGATACTAAAATTTTAGAAAGTAAAAATGTTAAGATATGGAAAGATAATACTTCTGCAGAATTTATTAAAAATAGAGGATTAGAATATAATGAAGGAGATATGGGTCCTGCTTATGGATATCAATGGAGGCATTGGGGATTAAAATATGAAGGTTGTGATAAAGTTCCAGGATTGGGAGAAGGGGGTATCGACCAAATTAAAAAAATTGTTGATGGTATCCGAAATGAACCATTTTCTCGAAGACATATTCTTACATCATATAATGTAAGTCAACTTGATGAGATGGTATTAGAACCTTGCCACCTTTTAGCTCAATTTTACGTTTCCTCAGATAGAAAGTATTTAGATTGTCAACTTTATCAAAGAAGTGCTGATATGTTCTTAGGTGTACCGTTTAATATTGCATCATATTCTATATTAACATATATGATTGCCCATGTTTGTGGTTTACTACCAAGAAAATTTATTCATGTTATGGGTGATACTCATATTTACAGAGATCACCTAACTCAAGTTAATACTCAACTAAAGAGAACACCATGGCCATTTCCTAAATTGATATTTAGAGATACTCTTAGACTGAAAGAGATAGATGATTTTACATCTGATAGTTTCTACATTCAAGGTTATAGGGATCGACATTGGTCTATTATTAATGCAAAGATGGCAATTTAAATATTTACTCATTGAGTAAAATAATATCTTTGATTTTTAAATAATAATATTATTCAAATAATAAATGGATAAACAAAGCCAAAAAATTCTTTTAAAAGATCCTAGACAAATGATTAATTATAATGATATAAATGGCATCCCGATGGAATTTTTATTAAAATTTGTTAAATATCATGGTCTTTCATTTTTTAATAGAGATGTAAAATTTCCATACGAATTGCAATTAAAAGCTGTTAAAAATAGAGGTAGTTCTATTCAATATATAGAAAACCCTTCTGAAGAAATAAAATTAGCAGCTATTAAAAAAGGAGATGCTATTCAATATATACAAAATCCAACGGAAGAAATGAAGTTAGAAGCTATAAAAAATGATCAATTTGCAATTGAACATATAAAAGATCCCTCAAAACATCTTCAATTAGAAGCTGTTAAATTATATGGATATACTATTGAATATATTGAAAAATACATTGGTAAATTTGATATTGAATCTTTAATTCCAGAATTAAATACTATCAAACCAAAAAATCCTGAATATATTGTTGAATCTGTTCTAAATTTTATTAATAATTTTGATAAAATATATAATTATAATATAACAGATTATCAGTATTATGATAATATATTCTATTTCTTATTATCAAATTTAGATAAAGCTGTAATTGAACTTAAAATAAATATTAAAAAATATAATGAAACTACTAAAAATATTATAGAAACTGTAAAATATTTTCAAAGAAATCCAAATGTTAAATCTCAAGTTGCGGCATTAACTCATGCTTTAAATTCTAAAGAATATAATAATCAGTTTATTACTAAAGATTATCTTATGAATAGATCATATCATTCTCTTAAAAGAAAATAGTTACTCATTGAGTAAAATTAAATTCCTAATTCATTACTAATTTCATTATAAGCATTTTTAATATTATCATTCTTAGTTGCAATTAAATCTTTTAATACACCAACAAAAGATGTAGTATCTCTACCTTCTAAATGAATAACTCCCATTTTTTCAAGTCTCGCATTTAAATTTTGAGCTGAAGGTTCAAATGCAAATTTTACTCCTAATTTTGCAAGATGATTATATTTTGTACTTTTTCTAAATACTTTAAATTGATCAGTTGTTCCTAATAATCTTAATTTAATATAATAATCATCTAACACAGCTTCATCGAATTCGTCTAATTTATTAACTTCAAATGTTAGTTCCATATGAGTTTTCATTTCAAGATCTATTTCCGAAATATCTAATGTTCCTTCTTCATCAAAATTAATTAACCACATTTTTTTATCTGGTGATTCATCAAAATGAATTTGCATAGCACTTCCAGGATATAATATATTATCATTAATTATTTGAGAATGATGTATATGACCACTAATTACTGGTGGATAATCTTTCATCCAAACATCTCCTTTATCACTTGGGTCGATAAGTTCCTGTGTTAAAGGATTTTTTCTATAGCATACGCCTCTAAATTCTTGATGAGCAAATATTAAAGTGGAGTCTTGCCACATCGTAGATTGAGTATTCGTAGATTGAGTATTCGTAGATTTATTAATAAATTCATTTAAAGCTTCAATAAATCTTCCTGGTGGTATATATGGTGCCAATGTATAAATATATTTATCTCTTGTAATCTGTATAGGTCTATCAACAATTGTTACATTATTCCATTTTTTTAATGCATTAAAAAAATGATTATTTGTACAATATTGTGAATTATTAATATAATCATGATTACCAATAAGTACGTATGTTGGTGCAATCTTTGATAATTTTTCAATAAAAGTTATTGCTAAATTATATGCTTGACATCTTGCAACTTCATGGGTATCTAAAATATCGCCTAATAGAATAATAATATCCGGAGCATATTCGTCTGCTTTATTTACACATCTAGTAATAAATTCTTCGGCTTCATCTAAATGTTTACTTCGAAAATGAGTATCTCCGACTACAAAAATTCCAGCATATTCATCTAATACATCTAAATCAAATACGTCTTCTTCAATAAATTCTTCATCATTTGAAAAATTATCTTCCGACATTTAATTGAAAATTTAGTTTTATTTTAATCAAACGATAATTTCATTTTTAAGCATTTTTTTTTAAATTAATTAATGGTAATATATTAATTTAGTTAAAATGAAACAAGTATTCAAATTATTCTTGAACAAAATTACAGAGTAAATTTCATATGTTATTCATATAAATTATTTTAAAGAGACAAGATTGAAAGAAAATGAAAAAAATAAAAATGTTTAATAATTTTAAATTGATAATGAATTTTCAATATTATAACAATTCATTTGAGCAAGACAAATTAAAAGCTATTAAAAAAGACGGATATGCTATTCGATATATACAAAATCCAACGGAAGAAATGAAGTTAGAAGCTGTTAAATGTAATGGAAATGTTATTCGATATATACAAAATCCATCTGAACAAGTTAAATTAGAATCTGTTAAACAAAATGGATACGCTATAAAATTTATTCAAAACCCTTCTGAACAAGTTAAATTGGAAGCTGTTAAACAAAATGGATACTCTATTCGATATATACAAAATCCTTCTGAACAAGTTAAATTGGAAGCTGTTAAACAAAATGGATACTCTATTCGATATATACAAAATCCTTCTGAACAAGTTAAATTGGAAGCTATTAAACAAGATGGATATTCTATTCAATATATACAAAATCCTTCTGAACAACTTAAGCTAGAAGCCGTTAAAGAAAATGGATCTGCTATTGATTATATTGATAATCCTTCTGAACAGATTCAAATTGAATCTGTTAAACAAAATGGATACGCTATAAAATTTATTCAAAACCCTTCTGAACAAGTTAAATTGGAAGCTGTTAAAAATGTTGGATGTTCAATTGGGTATATTGATAATCCTTCTGAACAGATTCAAATTGAAGCTGTTAAACAAAATGGATGTTCAATTGGATATATTCATAATCCTTCTGAACATCTTCAATTTGAAGCTGTTAAACAAAATGGTTGTGCTATTCGATATATCGAAAATCCAACTGAAGAAGTAAAATTAGAAGCCATAAAACAAAATCCATTATCATGTAAACATATATCTAATTTTAATGATGAAATATACAATCTAATAATAGATAGTTCTATTAAAATGTATGATATAATTCCAACTGACATTGCAATAATAATATTAAATAATATTAATAATACTATTGATAGCAGATTATTATCATTTTTGTTAAAAGTAAAAGATGATATATTAGATACTAAAACAAATCTTGATTTAGTAAAATATTATAAAAGAAATATAAATTTAAAAAATAATATATTTACACTAGTTGATTGTTTAAATAAAACTATTAATATTGAATCATTTATTATGAAAGAATATATAATATACTATACATATCATAATCTTATGAGAAATTGATTACTCGATGAGTAATTATAAATTATTAGGAAATCCTAAACCATCATATTTAGTTTTTTGAATATATTTTTCTTTTATTAAATAATTTATATCTGGTATTGAAGTATGAACTTTGTGTTTGTAAGGTCTGCGTGTGATATTATCATCACGATTAATATCAGGGTTTTCACAGATTTTAGGACCCCATGGTTTATCACCTATAACATGAGCTATATGCCCTGGATGACAATCACCTGTTACTTTCATATATGAACTATGTTTTCCTCCTCCAATTCCATTATACCATTCATTTGTATTGTTATTATTTAAATGTTTATATCTAGTTAATAATGAATTCGAACTACTCATTTTATTATTAACTAAAAATGAATATTTTAAATATATTTATTTTTTAAAATTTAAATTTAGAATGGCTACTAAATTAGATAAGGAAAAGATAGTTTATATAAAAAATAACCTACTTAATAGTAAAATTGTTACGAATTTATCTACAGAATTGTTATTTCTATCAATTCTAGTAGATTCTGAAAATATTAAATATGTTAACGATTTAAAAGAAATAGATAAAGATATTATTAATTCTCTTAATTTAATAGCTGTAAAACAAGATGGTCGAATTATTCGTCATATTAAAAATCCTTCCGAAGAAGTCCAAATTGAAGCTGTTAAAAAATGCGGTTATGCTATTGATTATATTAAAAATCCTTCTGAACAAGTTAAATTAGAAGCTGTTAAACAAAATGGATTAGCTATTCTATATATTAAAAATCCGTCTGAAGAGATAAAATTAGAAGCTGTTAAACAATCTGGTTATACGATTCAAAATATTAAAAATCCTTCCGAACGAGTTAAATTAGAAGCAGTTAAACAAAATGGATCTGCTATTCAATATATTAAAAATCCATCTAAACTTGTTCAGATGGAAGCTGTCAAACAAAATGGATTAGCTATTCAATTTATTAAATATTCATCTGAAGAAATGGAATTGGAAGCAGTTAAACAAAATGGTTATTCTATTCAGTATATTAAATATCCATCTGAACAAGTTCAGATGGAAGCTGCCAAACAAGATGGATTAGCTATTCAATTTATTGAAAATACATCTGATTTGCTTAAGTTAGAAGCTGTCAGAAATTTCGGTTCTTCTATTCAATATATTAAAAATCCATCTGAAGAGCTTAAGCTAGAAGCAGTTAAAAAGAGCGGTTCTGCTATTCAATATATCGAAAATCCTTCTGAAGAGGTGAAATTAGAAGCTGTTAAACAAAATGCATATGCTATTCGATATATTAAAAATCCTTCTGAACAAGTTCAATTAGAAGCTCTTAAAAAAAATATTTTTTCACTTGAATATATTAGTAATGTTAATGATTTGTTATTTGATGTTATTTTTTCCAACTATATTTACATCAAATTTGAATATAATATTAAAACGTTTGATATCATTTATTTAATTGTAGATTATTTAAATAATTATCAATATGATATATATCAATACTTATATTTTAATAATTTTTTTAAATTTCTGATTGATAATTATGATTGTATAAATTTTTTTTCAACTAATAATGAACAATTAAAAAATTTATTAGAATGTGTTAAACAATATAAATCTAATGATAATAAAAATATTAAAAGAAATATAGCAACTTTAATAACTTGTTTAAATAATAAAACATTTAATAATTTTATTATTAAAGATTATTTGATGTTTTATACTTATCATAATCTTATGAGAATGTAATTTTACTCATCGAGTAACTACTTATAAAAAATGAAATAAACCATTTTCTTTTGTTTCAAAAATAAAAAAAATGGTTTATAATGTACCATATATAGAAAAATTAATCAAAGAAAAATATAATAATATTGAAAATATATCTTTTGAATTATTATTAATATTAATTATTAAAAATCCATTGCTTGGTATTGAAAAATTAATTTACAATAAAAATACTGATAAAAATACTGATGATATTATTAATTCTCTTAAATTATTAGCTGTTAAGCAAAATGGATACGCTATTCAATATATTCAAAATCCATCTGAACATCTTAAGCTAGAAGCAGTTAAACAAAATGGATTAGCTATTCAATATATTCAAAATCCAACTGAACAAATAAAATTAGAAGCTGTTAGAAATTATGGACTTTCTATCAGATATATTAGTTATCATTCTGAAGAACTAAAGTTAGAAGCTGTTAAACAAAATGGATATGCTATTTATTATATTGATAATCCTTCTGAAGAAATTAAGCTAGCATCTGTTAAACAAAATGGACGTAGTATTTATTATATTAAAAATCATTCTGAAGAACTTAAGCTAGAAGCTGTTAAACAAAATGGATATGCTATTCAATATATTAAAAATCCTTCTGAACAAGTTCAATTAGAAGCTATTAAAAGAAACGGGTTTACAGTTTATGATATTGAAAATCCTACTGAAGAGATAAAATTAATAATTATAAAACAAGACGGAGAAGCTATTCGATTTATTGAAAATCCTTCTGAACAAGTTAAATTAGAAGCTGTTAAACAAAATGGATTAGCTATTCAATATATTCAAAATCCAACTGAACAAATAAAACTAGAAGCTGTTAAGAATTGCGGAGAAGCTATTCAATATATTAATAATCCTTCTGAAATGCTTAAATTAGAAGCTATTAGAAATTGTGGTTGTTCTATTCGTTTTATTAAAGATCCATCTGAACAGCTTGAGCTGGAAGCTATAATTCAAGATGGATATTCTATTCAATTTATTGAAAATCCTTCTAATGAACTTAAATTAAAAGCGATTAAACAAAATGAACTTTCTATTCAACATATTAAAAATCCTACTGAAGAAATGAAATTAGAAGCTGTTAAAAATAATGGTTGGACTATTCAGTATATTAAAGAACTTTCAGAAGATATTAAGTTAGCAGCTATTAAACAAAATGGTTTCGCTATTAATTATATTGAAAATCCTTCTGAACAAGTTCAATTAGAAGCTGTTAAAAACCAAGGATATGCCATTCAATATATTAAAAACCCCATCGAAAAGATAAAATTAGAAGCTGTCAAACAAAATATTTTTTCAATTATTTTTACTGGTATTGATGATTTATTATTTAATGCTATTTTTTCTAATTATATTAAAATTAATTTTGAATATGATTATAATATGATAAGTATCATGTTTTTAATTAATAATTATTTAAATAACTATGAATATGATATATATCAATATAAATATTTTAATAATGTATTTAATTTTTTAGTAGATAATTATGAATATATGAAATTTTTTTCATATAGCTCTGATCAGATGAAAAAATTGATGGATTGTGTCAGACATTATAAATTTAATAATATTAAAGATACTAAAAAGAATATATTAAGTTTGATAAATTGTTTAAATGATAAGATGTTTACTAGTTTTATTATTAAAGATTATATAATATATTATACTTATCATAATCTTATGAGAATGTAATTTTACTCGATGAGTAGAAATGAAAAAAATAAAACAATTTTAATAGAATAAACAATGATTATCTATACTAAAGAAGAAAAAGATTTATTAAAAATTTTATCTAGTGGGAATGCTATTCAATATATTGAAAATCCTTCTGAAGAACTAAAGTTAGAAGCTGTTAAAAGAAATGCATATGCTATTGATTATATTGAAAATCCTACTGAAGAAATGAAATTGGAAGCTGTTAAACAATCTGGTCATGCTATTGAATTTATTAAAAATCCTTCTAAAGAAGTTCAGTTAGAAGCTGTTAAAAATTGCGGATATGCTATTCGTTATATCGATA
>CAZKTU010000001.1:42580-91887 GCA_964555675.1 uncultured Oscillochloris sp. | reverse complement strand
ATCCCTCTGAAGAACTAAAGTTAGAAGCTGTTAAACAAAATGGATTATCAATTGATTATATTGAAAATCCCTCTGAAGAACTAAAGTTAGAAGCTGTTAAACAAAATGGATTATCAATTGAGTATATTGAAGATCATACTGAAGAACTAAAGTTAGAAGCTGTTAAACAAAATGGATATGCTATTCGATATATTAAAAATCCATCTGAAGAGCTTAAGCTAGAAGCCGTTAGAAATTGTGGTGATGTTATTCGTTTTATTGATAACCCCTCTGAAAAAATAATGTCAGAAGCTGCAAAACTAAATAAATTTTTTAAAACTGATTTATATTCGGTATTAGATTCGTTTGGATTACAAGTTACTAATCAAAATAATCTTATTCAACAATTTGTTAAAGATTCTTTGGAAGAAAATCAATTAGAAACTGTAAAACATATTGCGTATGCTATACAGTACATTGAAGACCCATCAGAACAAGTTCAATTAGAAGCTGTTAAATCTAACGGATTAGCTATTAAATATATTAAAAATCCTTCTGAACAAGTTCAATTAGAGGCTGTTAAAAATTGTGGCACATCTATTCAACATATTGAAAATCCTTCTGAACAAGTTCAATTAGAGGCTGTTAAAAATTGTGGCACATCTATTCAACATATTGAAAATCCTTCTGAACAAGTTCAATTAGAGGCTGTTAAAAATTGTGGCGTATCTATTCAATTTATTAAAAATCCCACCGAAGAGATGAAACTAGAAGCTGTTAAACGAAATGTATATACATTAAAATTTTTTGAAAATCCTTCTGAACAAATAAAGTTAGAAGCTGTTAAAAATTGCGGATATGCTATAAAATTTATTAAAAATCCTACCGAAGAGATGAAATTAGAAGCTGTTAAAAATGACGGATTTGCTATTAAATATATTGAAAATCCTACAAATGAACTTAAATTGGAAGCTGTTAAACAAAATAATTATGCTATTCAATATATTGAAAATCCTTCATACCAGACATTTGATGAATGTTTTAAAAATTTATTTTTAAAACATGATGTTTTTTTATACATATTTCCAGTTTATAAAATTGTTATTAATTTTATAGATAATTATGAATATGATATATATCAATATAAGTATTTTGATAACATTTTTAAATTTTTATCAGATTATATAAGATATGCTGATTTTTTTACATGTTCAGAAAAGACTAAATATATAATTGAAACTGTTAAAATTTATAAAAAAAATTCATCATTTCTTAAAAATATTATTAGTTTATCAAAAACATTAAATTATTTTGATAATTTTATTATTAAAGATTATTTGTTATATTATACTTATCATAATCTTATGAGAATGTAATTTTACTCGACGAGTAAAAAATGAAAAATATATTTTAATTTTGGTTCAACAAATTAATAATGGATTTTTATAAAGAATTATTATTAAATAATAATAGCAATCTATATTTTCAATTTTATAAAAATCCAAATGATCAAGATAACTTAGAAGCTGTAAAAATTAATGGTAACTGTATTCAATTTATTCAAAATCCTTCTGAACAGCTTAAGCTAGAAGCTGTTAAACAAGATGGTAACTGTATTCAATTTATTCAAAACCCATCTGAACAGCTTAAGCTAGAAGCTGTTAAACAAACTGGATTTTCTCTTCAATATATTCAAAATCCTTCTGATCAGCTTAAGCTAGAAGCTATTAAAAACTATGGATATGCTATTCAATTCATTGAAAATCCAACTGAAGAGATGAAATTAGAAGCTGTTAAGCAAAACGGATTAGTTATTCGATATTTTGAAAATCCATCTGAAGAGATGAAGTTAGAAGCAGTTAAGAAATGTGGATATGCTATTAAAATAATTAAAAATTCATCCCATCAAATGAAATTAGTTTCTGTTAAACATAATTGTTCTTCAATTATACATATCATTAATGAGTATTCTGATGATATATTAAAAGAAGAAATATATAATGTGTTTTTTAACAATATTAATTTGAATTATTTTAAGTATTTAAAATCAGATATACTTACAATATTAATATTTATTGTACAATATATTAATTTATATAAATATGATATTATAAATTGCGATTATTTTAAATCTATATTTAATTTTTTTATCAAATATTTTAAATATTATAAAGATATTAAAAATAAAATATTACCATTAGAACATACACAAAATATAATTAATATGATTGAAATATATTATAATAATAAAAATCAAAAAGAAAAAATAATAAGTTTATTAGAATGTTTTAAATCTTTTCCATCTAATATTTTATCAACAATTACAAAAGAATATTTAATATATTATACTTATCATAATTTAATGAAATTGTAATTTACTCAGTGAGTAAAAATTAAAAATATTTTTGACAAATTTCAAAAAAAAAACAAATGATGAATATTAATTTATTATCTAAAATAGAAAAAATACGACATATCAATATAAATCCTAGAGATATTCAACATATTCAAAATCCTTCTAATGAGCTTAAATTAGAAGCTATTATGAGATCTGAATATGATTCATCAATACTTAATTATATTCAAAATCCTTCTGAAGAATTAAAATTTTTAGCTATTAAACGAAATGGTTATGCTATTCAATATATTAAAAATCCTACTGAAGAGTTAAAATTAGAAGCTCTTAAAACTAATGGAAGAGCTATTCTATATATTGAAAATCCTACTGAAGAAATGAAATTAGAAGCTGTTAAACAGAATGGTCGTGCTATTGAATTTATTAAAAATCCTACTGAAGAAATGAAATTGGAAGCTGTTAAACAGGATGGATATGCTATTCAATTCATTGAAAATCCTACTGAACAGCTTAAGCTAGAAGCTGTTAAAACTAATGGAAGAACTATTCGATATATTGAAAAACCTTCTGAAGAGATGAAATTAGAAGCTGTTAAACAATCTGGTTATGCTATTGAATTTATTGAAAAACCTTCTGAAGAGATGAAATTAGAAGCTGTTAAACAAAATGGATTTGCTATTTTTTTTATTGAAAATCCAACTGAAGAGATGAAATTAGAAGCTGTTAAACAAGATGGATTTGCTATTAAATATATTGAAAATCCAACTGAAGAGATGAAATTGGAAGCTGTTAAACAAGATGGATTATCTATTCAACATATTAAAAATCCAACTGAAGAGATGAAATTAGAAGCTGTTAAATGTAATGGATTAGCTATTCAATTCATTGAAAATCATACTGAAGAACTTAAGCTAATAGCTATTAAACAAGATGGAAATGCTATTACATTTATTGAAAACCCTTCTAAAGAGATAATATTAGAAGCTATTAAAAGTTGTGGAGGTATTATAAATCTAATATTAAATCCTACCGAAGAAATATTATTAGAATCTGTTAAACAAAATGGATATGCTATTCAATTCATTAATAATCCTTCTGAACAAGTTCAATTAGAAGCTATTAAACAGGATGGATGTGCTATTCAATTCATTGATAATCCAACTGAAGAGATGAAAATGATAGCTGTTAAACAAAATATAAATAATATTATACATATTAGCATCCCATCATTAGATAACTTTGATGAATTTTTTAAAAATTATAAATCATATGATATAGATTTCATTACAAATATATTATCTGATAAAATAACAGTACATGAAATAATAATTCAAGTTAAAATGGTACTTAAATTTATTGATAAATATGAGTATGACATTTATCAATATAATTATTTAAAAAATGTATTTAGATTTTTATTAGATAAAAGTATATTTCTTACTTTTTTTGATTATTCTATTAAAACTAAAAATTTTATTGATTGTGTTATATATTATAAAAATAATGAACAACAGAAAGAAAAAATATATGTATTGATTGCTTGTTTAGACATGTTATTAAATAAAAAAGAATTATCATTAATTAACAAAGAATATTTAATATATTATACTTATCATAATTTAATGAGAACATAATTTAATGAGAACATAATTAAGTTTACTCGATGAGTAAAAATTAAGCACTATTGAATTGATCATGATTATTAAGCTTATATGCATTATTATTATCATCTCCGATATCATAAAAATATATTCCATTAAAAAATATGCTCTTATATCCTAAATTATTAAATTTATTAGCAATTCTAAATTCAAAAAATCCTTTATTTTCTCCTTCATAAAATGGTAATAAATTTAATAAAGCATCTGTTCTTATTATAGACGGTCTTAATGTAAAATAAGGCCAATATACGCTTCCTACACCTGGATGTGTTTCGAAATATTTATTATATTCTGGAGATTCTTTAGGGATATATATTCGTTTTGCTAGACCTAATTTTTTTAGGTCGCTATTAAATTTTAAATCAGTATTTAAATTTAATTCATCTAAATTCAAAGTTTCATAACCTACTAAATTCAAGTTATGACTATCCGAATCTTTACCATCGCATCTATTGATAGTTACTTGAACTACATTAGTTAATTCATTATCCGTCGAATTATTAGTTGATGCTTTTTCTAAAACTTGAATTGCAGATGAGATATAACCATATTTTTCAGCTGCTACCCAGTCGTCTTCCAAATGAAATACATATTTACTATTTTTTACTTCATTACAACTAAATAATATATCTAAACTTTTTGCATGACCTTTATCTTTTTCATCTTTAAAAATATATTTGATAAAAGGGAATGCTTCAACCATTTCTTTTCTATCATCTTCAGATGACATATCATCAATAACAACAATAGATTTGATTAAATTCCAGTCGCTTTGAATATTATATATCAATGATCTAATTGTTTTTTTAAACAATTCTATTCTTTTACATGTTGTCATTGTTATAACAACATTTTTAGTACAATTTTTTACATTTTCAATACCATATGGTATTGAAAATTGAAGATCATTATTTAATATTTCTACAAACGAATCTATGCAAATTTTACTTTCATGAAAAAAATAATTATTTAAACGTAAAATATTTCTCAGGCATATTCCTTTAATTATATTTAATTCAAGATGATTTAAATTAATATCTGGATTATCTTGAATAAATTTATAAGCCTCATGATATAGCTGAAATCTGATCAAACTATATATAATATCCGATTTATTTAATAAATCTAATTGTTTATTTGATAATTTTGATTGTAACAATAGTTTATTATTCATTTATTACTCAATGAGTATTTTTTAATTAACATTTAAGATCCCTTTCAATAATTTTGTACTTGTAAATTTAACAATTAGAAATACTATAATACTAATTAATAATATAACAAATATACCACTTATTAAATATACATATCCTTTAACTTTTGGTGAAGATTCGTGAACTACATCATATGGATTATGTGGATCATAAAGTACATGTATTATCATATCTTTTTTAACAGAATTTTGAGATATAATTTCAAAATTCTGTTTAATATATTTTTTACCACCAATAGTGTATTCTATATCAACAAAACAATCATAATCATATACCAAACTTCCATCAAGTCTTGAATCAAATGAAGAAACAGATTTAAAACATTCAGATTCGTAAACTTTTATAACTGTACCAATTGTTTTTCCAGAATGTTTATCATATAATTCTCTATAACCTGTAATTAATAATGTAAACGCAACTATTATACCAATAAATAATAGAATTATACTTAGTAATTTTCCTAATAATGATACAGTATAATTACTTTCATCATATAATGTCGTTCCCATGTCAGAACTTAAAATAGGAGATTTCTTTTTAACCATTTATTGATATATAAAATATTATTATTCTAAAAATGAAAATTAGATAAAATATTTTATTTAATTTTAAATTTTTATTTCATACATGGTTAATACATTTATTTTAACATCTAATAATTTCGACCCTGATTATTTGATAAATGCAAGTTTATTAGATAATAAAAGACTTGGAAAACAAAGGGTGGAAGCTAAACAAATACTTGATATTATTTTAAATTTAAAATGTATAGCAAAATATTACAATTGGGATATTATTAATGATGTAAACGAAGACGAATTAAAATTACCTATTAATCAACAGATACAAATGTTTATAAATAGATGTAATTGGGTAGATACTATTAGAAAGAGATATTTGGCATTAAATGAAAGATTAATATATCGAAAAATAAATGAAAATTTTAAATTGGTAAAATATGATAATAGTATTATAAAATACTTAAATTTGTTAAAAGAAGAAAAAATTATATCACTTGGATTTTCAGGTCATCCAGCTGTAAAAATGTGGATAGGTTATACTGATTCTCTCAAACTTTATATTAATTCATGTATCAGTATATGGTTAGATAGAAAATTTAAGAATAATATGGAAATAGAAGAAATAAAAAATTTGAAAATTATTTCTCCTTGGTGGAGAGAATATAATAACAGCCCTATAATACTATCACATTTTTCATCGTTAATTAAAAAAGATTCATATTATACATCTAATAAAAATGAGATTTTTGATAAATTTAATAATGATTATAAAGAATGGTTAGAATATGGTTATTCATGGCCGTCTAAAATTGATAATATTTTTTATGAATCTTTATTTCAAGGTGTATATTTGCATCCTAGTTATGTAACGCAATAATTAAATTAGATTTAAAAAGTTAACTTTATATATAATAAATCTTTTAAGAAATGGCAAATATTATTCATCTTTCTAAAAGCGATTTTAATAACACAACAATAGGTAACAAAAAACAATTATGTATTAATATACAAGGTATTTGTTTATTATATTATTATAGTAAAGGCAATGATGCTTGTAGACAATTTGATGCTTCATATTTAAATGTTGCTCAAATGGAATCAAGAATAAAATTTGCAGCAGTTGATTTAAGTCAATATCCTCAGATTGTTCAGGCGTCAAAAGATACCGATACACCCATTCAAATGCCTCCAGTATTATATTGTTATATAAATGGTAAACCTTTTGCAAAATTACAAGCTAATAGAGACCCAAAAGCATTTAAAGCAAGTATAGACAAATTACTAGTCCAAATACAACAGCAACAAACTCCTCAGCAACAACAAATGCAAGTTCCTCAACAACAAATGATGCAAGTTCCTCAACAACAAATGATACAAAGACAACAACGACCACAAAGACAACAACCCCAGCAACCTCCCGTACAAAAGAAATTACAATATTATAAGATCGACTGTGAAGCATTACCATCTATGAGTGTTGTAAAAGGTTGGGGTCAATCTCAATATACACCTTCTGTTGGATATGACGATGAAGAGATTTTAGAAATCCCTCCTGATTGTATTCCAAAAAATAAACCATGGGAAGCAGTTAAGGTAGATGAAGAATATTAAAGTATAATTACTCATTGAGTAATTTGTTATTTAAAATTTAAAAATTGCTATTTAAAATGAATTGTAATGAATATGATATTTATTGTCAATCTAATAACAAAAATATTTACAATAAATTTAAGAAAAATACAATTATAACAAAAAAACTTGAAGATATCATAGATTCTGTATCAACATATTATAATTGTAAAAAAGATTCAGTAGGTACTATCAAATTTAATAATAAAGAATATTATGAATATAGAATTTCATCAAATAGAATGATTGTTATTGAGTCTTCATCAATTTCAGCTTATATTAATGATAATTTTTATACTAACGATTATAATAAGTTAGTAGATAAAAATTTAATACTGTGTGGTACATATTATAATAATGATAATAGAGAATTTTGGAATGGTACTTTAGGGTTTAAACAAGCTAAAAGTTTAAAAGATATAAATGATAGTCTTATACCTATAAATTATTCTGAAACTATTTATCATATAGTTTCTCCTGACCAATTCCTTTCTATTTTTATAGAAAAAGACGTATTTACACACTCTAATTCTGTAAATTTTTTAATAAAGTATTCTGTTATTAAAAACGACGATGAAATAGATCTTCAAACAAATAATGATACGGAAATCGTATGTTCGTCATTAGGTGATCATTTATCACATACTGGTAAAAATATTTCTATAAAATCATTATCACTATTAAATGAACATGTACATGCAACTGTAATAAAGAAGTAATAATTACTCATCGAGTAATCTAATATTTTTTAAAGAAAAAAATATTTGAGATAAACATTAGTATCTTTATATCTAAGAGGTTCTCTCAATTATATTAATAAAAATTTTATTAAAAAATAATAATTTTTAATATGAAACTTGCATTTTTTTCATATGAATATATTAAATTTCCTGATATTGTTGCAAACGTTGTATCAGGTATAGATTTTTATTGTTTTCACGTACCAACCGGACCTTTAAGTCAATCTAAATGTCGATATTTACATTTTAATGAATATAAACCAACAGATTCTTACGATATAATTATTTTAGTGGAATCTATAAGTTTTTTTATCCAAATCCCAGTAGTTGCAAAGAAGATATATTTACTTATTGATAAAAGTAATTTTATTAATCCTAATTATAGAGGTATTGAAATGGAAGGCGGTTCTACTTTATTATTATATAATATTTTAGATAAAATAGATGGTATATTTTGCAGAGATTTAAAACATTATTTAGAATTAACAGAAAAATATTATCCATATCTAAAAAGTAAAAGAAATAGCGTTGGTAATATTTTTGTAGAAGTTATGAATAATAAACAGATAGAAACAATTATTAAAAGAATATTACGTGATATTTGGTACCCTCAACCTGAATCTAAAATTGTAGAATTAAATCCTCAACCGATTAAATCATATGTAATCAATCTTAAAAGAAGACCTGATAGATATGAAAAATTTTTATCGCTGTCAAAGAAATATAGTTCTCTTCAAATTGAAAGATTCGAAGCTGTTGATGGTAAATATATTGAATCGAATATTATTAAATTTAATAATACTGAATTAAATATTGATCAGATATTTTCAATAGATAATTCTTATATTAATAAAAAGAAAAATAGTTATCCAGTCCAAAAATTAACAGGTGGTGCTTTAGGTTGTGCATTGACCCATATTGAACTATGGACGCAAATTGCAGAAGATAAAAATAACGATAACATATATATGATTCTTGAAGATGATGTAAATTTTGTTATTAATTTTGAAGAGAGATTTACAGAATTAATTAAATTATTAACTGATAAATCTTCTAAAGTTCCAGGATGGGAACTATGTTATCTAGGATTTCATGATGATATACCTTATGAAGATCCAAGTGATACTATGTTATTAGAATCAAATTTAATTAATATTTATCAATTAAATCCTAAAATTAAAAGGTCTCACGGTGGCGGAACATTTTCATATTTAATTAAACCAGAAGGGGCAAAAGTATTATTAGGTTGTGTTAAAAAATATAAAGTTTGTCAACCAATCGATTGGTTTATGATAGAAATGATGAATAATATAACACAACTTAAGATAGAACCTCATTTATGTATTAGTAATTTAGCATGTCATGGTGCAGATACTGATATTCAATAATTTAAATATTTCTACTCACCGAGTAGAAATTACATCTTTCTAGGGAAATTTATTTTCTGACTTTAAAAATCTATAAATCCAATTTTACTTCCAGCAAAAATTTTATAACTCTAATATGTGGTTATGTTTTACTAGCAAATTAATAGTAAAACATTAATTGTTTTAAATTACTCATTGAGTAATTTAATAAGATGATTTAAAATATCCAGGATCTTCCATTCCAGAAACGTTATCTAAATATGTATATTTATGATCGCATTTTCTACAATAAGTACAGCTACCACATCTACAATTAAAACTTCTCATAGCAAAGAAAGTAACTAAACCAAATGCTACTCCAAGTCCGAGAATTTGTAAAGCTCTCGATCTGTTTTCATTTTTTAATGACATGAATACTGCTACAAAACCATTATGAGGTAGCTTAGTAACATATGTTGCACATAGATCTATAACAAGATATGCAACTAGTAATGCAATTAGAATATTTTTAAAGTGAGACATTTTATTAATAATAAATAAAATTTACTTTTATTAAAAGTTTTATTGGTAAACTTACCAATAAAACAAATATATTACTATCGCCGAAATAAAAATTTTAATGACAACATTTACTAAAAGATTTAGTATCATTTGTTAGTTTTATTGTATTATTTAGTTGAATATTATAATTATAATAACATAATTCTACCGTTTTATTAAAAACTTTTGATAAAATTATCTCATCATCATTAAAGTCTGAATAATTATTTTTTGCACTAGTAATATAATGTTTTATAGGAATATCATTTGATGAATTATTTAATCTAAATAATAATTTGTCAATATCATCATCTGTAACGCATCTTTTACTTTTTAAATCGCATTTATTTCCTAATATTGTTATAATAGGATTTGTTAAACATTGTTTTTTTAATTCTGATAACCATTTTTCTATATTGTTAAAACTATTCATATTTGTTAAATCGTAAACTATAAAAACAATATGACTATTTCTATAATATGAACTAACTATAGATTTAAATTTTTCTTGACCAGCTGCATCCCATATTTGTAATTTAATAGTTTTTATATTTGAATATGATGGAGAAATACGAGTATCAGGTAATAATATAGTTTTAAATTTAAAATCTATACCTATAGTAGATTGTAAAGAATCATGAAAAACATTATCAACTATTCTTTCTGTCAATGCTGTTTTTCCGCAATTACTGTCTCCTATAAATAATACTTTAAATAAGTAATCACAATCCATTTATTTAAATAATATTAAAAAATACTCATTGAGTATTTTTTAGTTAATGTTCTTTTCTTTTTCTATTACTTAATACACACCCTCTATAAAAATATACATTACTATATTTTATATTATTATATCCAGATAGTTCAATCAATTCCATTTTATATTTTCTTTCTAAAAAATACCCTGTATAATCAAGATATATATCTTTTATTATTTTACGTTCATTTTCATTAATATGATAATATATTTTTATAAAACTAAGACTACCTAAAAATATTGGTACCGGAATATTTTTATCTATATAAATTTCTATATCATCTGCTAAAATACTTTCACAATCTATAGTTTTATAAACAACGTTATTTTCAAGCATTAATATTATTTTTAAATTTGAAAAACAATCAAAGATTCGTGGTATAATAATTTCATCATTAAATATATTACATTTAATTTTATAATTATTTATATAAGCACCATTTATATTTACATAAGGATTATTCAAAGGATGATTTGACATAATATTTATGTAATTTGATATATTATAAGAATCGAAAACGTCAAGTGATTTATATTCTATACATACAGGTTCAAAATTTATCATTTCAAATTAAAATTTTAATTATTAAGTAATAATATTTAAATAAATGCATATTTAATAATCTATTTTTAAAAATGAAAAAGAAAATAATTTTTTTATTTTAATTAAAAATTCTTAAAATGATTAAACAACGTTTAGGATTGATAAAAAATGATTCAAAATCTCCAGAAATAGTAAAGATGATAAAACCTTCTAAAGAAAATATATGTGAAAAAGAAATTAAAAATTGCATTGAAACTTTAAATTATGAGATTGAACGTGAAAAAGAGATTAAAACTTGTATCGATATATTTAATACTGGAACGATAATAAATATTATTAACGGATATTGTGATGGAGCATGTAAAGGAACAAAAAAAGGAGGTTGGGGGTGTTTTTACGAACAATATAATAATAATACATTAATTAAATTTATTAGTTATGATGGAAAAGATAATACTACTAATCAACAAATGGAATTGACAGCTATGGCAAATATGTTAAGAATATTACCAAAAAATGATAATGAAATATATACTATTGTAATTCATTCTGATAGTAAATATACTCTTCAAGGTATTACAACATTGCAAAGCGACAACTCATCAAATTCTATTGGTATATCAGGAAATGCAGAATATGGATTAGTTACTCAATTACCATTAACAGGATGGATAGGAAATTGGATAAATAATGGTTGGATGTCAGCAAATAAAAAACCTGTAAAAAATAAAGAGTTATGGGAGCAGATATTATATGAAATCAAAGTTCATATAGGATATGGTAATATTTTATATTTTAAATGGGTAGAAGGACATTCTGGAAATGAAGGTAACGATTATGCAGATTTTCTCGCAAACATAAAATGTACTTAAAAATGAAAAATTAATACAAATTTTAATTAAATAAATTTTCGATTATTCAAAGAATAATAAATGGTTAGATTTATTAAACGATTCTTTTTTCAAGATATTAATCATGCATTGAAAAAAGTAATGTTATATACTAAATATAATGGTTTTATGATAGAAAATATGGTTGTAAAAAATAAATATATTAGAGTTACATTTAGTAAAAATAGTACTAATATTGATGATATATTATTTGACAGATTTAATGAAATGTTAACATTAAATATTAATAACTCATTAAATACCAAAAAATCAGAGTTCAATGATGAATACTCTATAGATAGGTCAATACCAAATTTAAATATTGAATTTAATATTGATAGTGATGAATTTTCAAATAATTTATAAAATATTACTCAATGAGTAATAATATAATTATACTTCAGTAGTAGTTACTTGTTCTTCAGTAGTAGTTACTTGTTCTTCAGTAGTAGTTACTTGTTCTTCAGTAGTAGTTACTTGAGGATGAAACTTTGAAACCCATTCATTATATTCTTTAACAAGTCTATCACTATGAATATAATCTGGAAGACCAGATGCCTTTCTTCCCATAGGTGAATTATTGTAATTATACACCCACTGAGAATCGTAATCAGGATGAGCAACGCTTGAAGTATAGATAATTTCTCTTGTCATATTTAATTTCTCTTCAATATCTAACAATTTATTTCTAAGAATTGCAGCATTTTCTGAAAGTTCCTTTTCTGTGACTCGTTTCATTGTAAAATAATTCAGTGTTTCAGGGTCGTGCATTGAATCGTCCTTGAGTAACTTTTCATTTTCTCTAATTTCACGAATGATCCTTTCTTGTTCCTCTTTCTTTTCATATGCAGCTTTAGTTCTTAATTCTAAATTTTTTTCTTTGCTTTCTGAATTCTTATCTGATACGTCAATCATTAGTTCCCCTTCAACTGCATCCATAATTGGATGCCACATACCGGAAGGTCTACATTTGATAGAACCTACAAATTCCCCCTTCTTAATACTATTTTCTGCTTCTGTTTCTGCTACCGATTTTGACATGTGAGCACCCTTGAATTTCCAAAGTCCATAACATTTATTTCCGGTTTTTGTCGCTTTTGGTTCTTTAAAAATTCTAAACTCCATATTACAATATGCTTGTTGAATCGGAACTAAAGTATCCATCTTAAAAAATGCTTCTTCTGTTGTCATGGTCGTAGAATAATTAATTTATTATTTAATAGTTTTTCTTTAAGTTTCAATTATTGTTGCATTTGGGCAAGTAATGCAGTTTGAGCTTCTTTATCACCCTTGGGCCAATCAGAAGTAGCCATAGCCCATCTTTCTTTATGAGATAATGCAGGATACTGTTCTTTAAGTTCAGCAAGTTTAAGTTGCATATAAGTATTATATGCAGTAGGGGCTCTCTTTGGTTTATTAGGATCCTTGGGTTCTTTAGGTTTACTGGGACTTTTAGATCTTCGTCTAGTTTTTGGCTCAGCAGCTTTTCTGTCACCGGCAATGCATGATACTTCAGCAGTTTCCTCTTCAAATAATTTTACTTTTCTTGGCATTTTTATTATAATAATAAAATAAATATTAATAAAATTTATTAAATAAAAAATGGAAGATGACTATGATCTTAGATTGCTCGCCGAAGAAATGGGAAATGAAGAATTATCAAATAAATATCATGGCGGCGACGATGATGACGAGTATATAAAAACTGAAGAAAAAAAAGTAGAAATTGTTGATATTAAACAATCTAGCGGATACAGTGATATTTATCATTTTCAAGGTAAAACTAGGGAGGAGGTAACAAAAACAAAAATAAAGGATGCTCTTGTAAAATTAACTTCAAATCTTGATGTTTCTACATTGATAAATGCAGCAGAAAATAAAAGATTTTTTAAAGGTAGATTACATCTATTAAATGCTAAAATATTAATTATATCATATGATGTATATATAAAATATACAAATGATTTTAAAGGTGTTTTGCATTATATGGATACATATAATTTATCTCAATCAGAAAAAATAGACGTATTAAGATATGTTAAATGCTGGGCAAATTAATATATTATTACTCAATGAGTAAATTCAAAGATTTAGATAAAATTATTGAGGGTCTGCTTTAGGGATTGTAGTTTTAGGTACGGTTGTTTTAAGTGATGCTTTTGTTGTAGTTTTAATCCTAGGCATTGGTGCAGATTGTTTAGGTTCATCAATTTCAGGAGGATCCATTGCCATACCATCAGTTTCATTACTAGTCGATGCTACCGGATTTTTTGCTGAGTTAGACTTAACAAGATTTGCGAGTAAATCTGAAGGTGTAGCAACACTACTATTATCATCTGTTTCAGGTTCGTAACCCTCTTCTTCGGTAGAAGTTGAAACTGGTGCCTTTCCAAGTCGTTTCTGAATTACTCCTCCATTAGAAGATACAGGCTTAACACATAATTCTTTAACAAGATACTTGATTGATGCACCATGAGGATTACTTGCATGAGCACCAAGATAACCATCATCTAATTTAAAAACAGGTAAAATATCCCATGTTAACTTATTTTGTTCAGAATAGATTAATCTTCTATAATCGAATTCCTTACCATTAACTGTATAAACATCAGTCATGTTTTTAAATTCAAAAGTTTTATTATCAACTTTTCCATGTAGAGGGATATACATTTTTTCTGGTTTATCAGTATCTGGTCTTGGAGGTTTAGAATCTTTAACATTTCCAAAATCATAAATTGGTTTAATAGCTTTACGATAATCCTTATGTTTCATACATCCCATAAAACTGTTAACTGTGGGTGCTGGAAGGTCAGGAACATCTTTCTCGACTTCTTCAAGAAGAAAATCTCGAATAACAGTCCAAACATCATCATTAAATTGATACCAAGCCTTTTCTGCTTTAGTTTTATTTTTAAATGTTTGAAGAGAACACATAGGATATGTCATTTGATAACCCTTAAAATTTTCAGGAACTTTTGGCTTCATAGCAACATAATTTGGTGTAATACCAAAAACTCTCTGTTCTGGAGCTTGAACATAGATATCGACAAGAACACCATTCATCATTCTATATTTAACAGAATAAGAATACTGTCGAGAAGTTGTCCCTTCTCGTTGGATCTCATAACTTCTGATTCCTCCTGCAACAATATTTTCCTTGTTGTAAGGTAAAGGAGATACTTCATAATTGTGATTAACAAAATCAAGGATAATAAAATCTGAATTTCCTGACATTTTTAGATTATTGTAAAAGCTAATGTAAGGTTAATAAGTGGTTTAAAAAAGGTGAATATTTTATTATTCGAAACAAATTTTTTAAAATAATTTTAATTAATTTTTTTTCATTTTTTTATTACAATAGATTTTATTGATACTTTGATAATTTACAATAAAATTTATTGTAAATTAAAATTCAAATTCAATAGATTTTAAAAATATTTTTTTTGATGGAATTGTAGAATTTATTTTTAATTGAATTGAAAAATCTGCTTCAAGAAGTGGATAATCTATCTTATTTCCTAGTGGTATTAACATAGTCATTGGAATTTTTGAAGTAATATTTGAATATTCTGTTATAACTTTATTATTTGTTATATCATATATTCTAATTGAACCATTAGTTGCACCGTCTTCTATCATAGCAATGATAATTATTTTTGTAGGATAACCTATGACAGATTTCCCTTTATATCTAAAATTTAATACATTCTTATATTGAGATAAATTTGTATAAGCATTAGAATCAGAGATTAAAATATCTGAACCTTTCAAATGTATATAAGGATCAGGAACATGATTATTAACAATCGTATCTAAATAAGAAATTTGTTCCGTAGTTAACGTAGTATTAAAAAATATATTAATATCATCTCCATATCTATTAATTTCTCCGGTATAACAACTTGATAAAGAAGATTCAGATATTTCAATATTAAATTGATCAAAATCAAATCCTGAAGTAAAATCTTGTATTTTCTTTGTAATAGTTGTCATTTTATTACTTAATAAGTAATATATTTAATATTATTTTAATGATTAACTTACTCTCCATACTTCTATATGAGCATTTGCTATCGTTGCACTTGTACCAGGAGTATTAGTTCCATATCGTAATAAAAATGTATGAGCGGATGCTGTAGCAAATGTTGAAAAAACAAATCCACATGCAGAAAGTAATTCAGTAGCGATATTTATAGAAGATTTAAAATTCCATACTACAGTACCGTCAATTAATAACTGTGCGATAAAATTTCTTGAAGTTGTAGTACTACCATATGCCCAATTAAAATTTGTTGCAACTCTATAAGTTCCAATAGAAAGAACAGGAGTTGTATATGTTAATATAGTTTGTAAATTAGATGACGAATTTGTTCCTGTTACAGAAGGTCCTATAAAAGAAAAATATTTACCAAACGGGTCAAAATCATCAGGAACGATTTTAATTGTTGTTCCTAAAGAACTGTCATACATTGGAATATAATCATTTGCAGTATCGACAACACTTCCAACTGTCATTCCATTAATATCAATATCATGTGTATGATCAGACCTTGCAAAAGTATTTGCAGTTCCAGTATTATTTGCTGTTGTAATTGATACTGGTAGACCACACAGCAACCCATCGATACCATCTGGTTGATGCCGAGAAGCATGAGTATTTATTGATATTCCATTAATACTATTACATCCTGAAATCGACGCTATATAACTAGTTCCTGTAAAATTAGCAGTACTTCCTGTAATAGTATTTATATATATATTTGGTACAGAAAATGAACTTACATTTAATATATTAAATGTTGAAGTTCCAGTAAAATTAGCATTTTCTCCATTAAAATTGATACCGTAACTATTGGTCGAATATTGATTAGTACTATTTAATATATTAAATTTACTAGTTCCAGTAAAATTAGCACCATCTCCTGTCATAGTATTAACATTAATATTTGATGAATTTAATGTATTCAATATAGATGTTCCAGTAAAATTAGCACCGTTTCCCGTCATAGTATTAACATTAATATTTGTTGAATTTAATATATTCAATATAGTTGTTCCAGTAAAATTAGCATTTGAACCTGTCATAGTATTAGTATACAACGAAGTATTATTTATAGTAGAAGATGTAAGTGTAGTATTATTTATTGTATTCAGTACAGATGTTCCAGTAAAATTAATATTAGTACCTGTCATAGTATTAGTATATATCGTATTATTAGAAATATTATTAAGAATGCTTGTTCCTGTAAAATTAGCACCATTTCCTGTAATATTTGTAATATAAATATTCGTTGAATTGATTGTTGTTGAATTAATATTTGTCAATCTTGAAGTACCTGTAAAATTAATGTTAGCACCTGTCATAGTATTAGTATATAATGAAGTATTATTTATAGTAGATGATGTAAGTGTAGTATTATTAATAGTTGGTAATGTAGATGTTCCTGTGAAATTAATATTATTACCATATGCATTAATAGTATAAAAATTATTACAACCTGTAATATTTCCTGTAACTTGAATATCAGAAGCAACTAGTCCTCCTGTGCTACTTATGTTACTTCCTATTATTATATTACCGTTAATATTTGAAGAATATAAACTACCTACACCTGTAATATTATAACCGTTAAAATTGAAGCTGCCTCCTATAGTAGACGACCCGTCTTTTTTCAAATATACATTTGATAAAGTTTCGACTAATATTTTACGATTTTGCCCAGTACCAGCATTATATATTGGTATATAATCTGTAGAACCTGTTGCAACGGTAGTTGTTATTAAATTATTAATATCAAATGCATGAACATGATCAGATCTTGAAAAAGAATTTGCAATACCTGCAGAATTTGCACTACCGATACTTACTGGTATATCTGTTGCAATAGGATCACTTCCATTCGGTAAATGTCTTGAAGCGTGAGATTCTACTTGAACACCATTTATTAAATTTACACCTGTAATATTATTACTACCTAATTGTAAATTACCTGTCATAACTCGCCCTCCATTTGTTAATATATATTGTGTATGATCATCAGCAGATAATCCTAATAGATTTGAATGAACCGAAGATACTGAAACTCCTGTTGCTTTATATCCTATAACAGGTCTTATATCTATTATCTCAATTATATTTGAACTAGAAGGACCATCTATAATTATAGATGCAATACTTACTATACCATCATCAAAATAGAACGGAGGTATTGGTAAATCTGCTCCTTCTGCTTCTACGAGAGTAGAATATTGTGTTTGTCCCATTACAAGAAAATATTTCTCATATATACCACTCGAACTTTGATATAATGTATGCTTAGTAAATTTACCAGAATCTACATCAATTAACGCCCCTGTCGTATTATCATATTTACTCAATATAGTATTAGTTGTTGATATGTTCCATCCACCAGTTCCATTCATATAATATTGATCGAAATTAATATTAGCCCCTCCAGCGGGAGTAAATTTAGTATTTGCATAAAAATATACTCCACTTGAAACATTTAAATGAAAAGGTGTAATATTTTCTGTTACGATTCCTCCACTGTGATATATACTTCCTAAACCATCACGTAAAAAAGTATCATGATTATTAATATAATGATGTATAAGTAATGGTGTATCATTAATTAATTCAATATTAGAATTATTTGTGATTACTCTACCTAATAATATATTATTAATTGTATTAGGCCTGTTTGAACTTTTTGACAATATTCCATTTTCATTAAAATATATATAGTTTTCACTATTTGCAGTCAATGTAATACCGGTAGGATTCCATGAAAATTCTCTTAATATATCTGTAGATGAAGTTTTAAGATATCCAGTTCCTGTCATTACTGTTAAATTCAACCCTCCAGTACCTGTTAAACTACCACCTCTTAATAATCCCATACCTGAATGATCTAAAATTAATTCTCCTATATTTGTAGTTGTATTATCGTCGAATCTCATATTAAAATTATCAGTAATATATATACCTGCTGTAGTAAAATCTAAATAATTTAATATAAATGATGTTGAATCTACTGTAATTTTAGAGGATGTTGCAACACCTTGAAATACTCCTAATGTAGAAGGATGTAAAATATTAATATCTTGAATACAATCTTTGAAATTTACATTAATTAACTTTGCCGTAGGAGCTATACCTATATTTGGAATTGACAAACCTGTATTTTGGTCAATAATAGATACCGAATTACCAAAAAAATGAGCACCATTTGCAACATAGATTCCTATATCACTTATCCCTTCTATTTCTGAAGATACCCAATCTACATCTGCATTTTCTCCACTAACATATATATTTGTACATCCTGTCATATAAGTTGGAAATGAACTACATATTTCTAAACTTGCATATGCAGTTCCTGTTAAACTAGAAACAACTTTATATGCATTTGTAAATTGACCATTAGTATCTAAAAATTCACCATAGAAATATGTATCTACATCATATGATTGAACATAAACTCCAATATCACAATTATTAAATGTAATTTTATGGGCTTGTGAATAATCACCTGAATTATTCACAGATATTCCTGCATAACCAGAAGGTGCATCTTCTAACCATAAAAAACTTATTTCATTAAAAGCACCTAATTCAAATATATTATGATTTCCATCTGGTTTAATAACAGCAGATTGAATGGTATCACCACGAATATTAACATAAGGTTTACTTGTTAAATCTATAAGAGGTTCAATATAAATACCAGGTTGAATATGAACAACCCATCTATTAGTTTCCGAAGAATTTGTAATATAATTTACCGCTGCTGCAATGCTTGAAAAATCACCTCCTTTTGTTGAAACTGTTATAATTCTATCATTATGATGAGTAACGTGAAATTGCGATGATGGTAATATGTATATTTTATCATAATTATATTCACCAACATATTCACCAGTGGTTCCAGTATTTCCTATATAAATAAATTTATTAGCATCGATAGTATTTGATGATAATTCAAGTTCACATCCAACACCTCCAGATGGGTTATTAAAACATGTATCATAACCATGAAATGCAGATGATGATACATGCAATTTTGAACCTTCAGATATATATACTGCATTTCCTGCATTTAATAATTGTTCATTATGCATACCTATAATATGAACTTCAGCTCCAACTCCTGAGATATTAAATAAATTTATACCCGACCCAGTATATGAATTATAAGTATCTCCACCATTTGATAGTAATATTACAGTTCCAGTAATATTACTAGAATGAATATTAAATCCCGTACTTATTCCAGATTCAAAACCTGCTATAATATTATTTAATTTGATTACTGATGAATTTGTCGGTGTTAAAGTTGTAGTTGCATCTATAAAACAATTATTTTTAGCAAATTTAACGTTATCAATAACAAATGGTGAATTTGTTGTATGATCTATACATTTTATCGCCGTTCCAGTTACACCGGTAGATCCTACTAACATTAAATTTCTTATAGAAGATGAAGATTGACCTAAAAATATAGGTTCATTAATATTATTCGGATATACAAATGTAGAATTTAATCCGCTTCCATTTATATCAATATATGGTTTTAATTGAATAGTATCTTCCATATATATTCCAGGTGCTATATTAACTGCATATGGAGTATCATATGTAGCTCCTGTAATACTATCAATAGCATTTTTAATTGATATATAATCTCCGCCTCCTCCACTTAAAGATACAGTTACTAACCTTGGATTTCTTTGCGTCGCGCTATTTGTACCGGTACCACCAAATACTGTTGAAGTACTGCCATAATTAATATTTACTTGTGAAGTTCCTGTAACGCTAAAATTTATATCACCACTTAAACTTGAAATAGTATTTCCATCTATTACTATATTACCTATCTGATATCCCCCATAATATAATTTTGATCTTGTCATTTAACAAATTCAAAATTATATTTATTATAACTAAATATAATAAAGTATAATTTATATTTAGTTATAGATTATACTTTAAATACATTACGAGTATATTAATAAAATACATTAATAATTTTGAAATATCTATTTTAAATTGATAGATCAAAATGTCTGAATCAAAAACGTGGTATAAACATTCTATTTTTTGTACAACGGAAAGTTCATGGAAAACTGCAATTACAGAAACAGAAACTTTATTAGTAGCATGTCCAAGTAATAATACTCATACTGTAAATATTACAGGAGCTTATATTATCGATAGCCTTTCAGAAAATAAAGTTAGTGTAGATCAAGTAAGTATGGGAGGATTTTTTACAAATCATGGTAGAAGTTTTATTGCAGAAGGGTGTGCTACTGGCAGTGAAAATATAGGGTTAACAACTATAGATAATTTTGATCTTGAAATGCCTATATCATTACTAAATGGAAAATTTGATGCAAAGGCTGGAATGGAAGATGACGTAATCAATTTAAGATTAGTACCTAAAACCGATAGTATAATAGGTATTATAACTGCTACAGGTGCTCTTGACGCAACTACATTAACAGTATACTCTTCTGTTTTTCCTCTTCTTCAAATGGAAGGAAGCGGAATATATTTAACTTGTTCATTAACAGGTAGAGAAAGTGAAAAATCATTAATTACTAATTCAGTAGCATTAGGTGGAGGAGTTGGTACTGTTACATTAAAAACGCCATTAGGTATAGATGATGGTATATCATTCAATCCTAATACTACATATGTTCATTGTTTGCATAACGGTCTTGCAACTATCACAACTGGCCATCCTGTTTATACTTATAGTAGATGGATATATCTAACGACTCCTATATTATCATATTTTAGAAGTTCAAGATGGATAAGAATCTTCAGGGATGGAAATAATTATTCAGAATTAAGAATGATATCAAAACTTGATATGAATAATTCTAGAGTAAAAATTAATACACCATTTAATATTGCATTAGATCTTAATAACGGTCCTGTATATGTTCAATTATTTATGAAAATTTCTCATAACAGAGAATTACAAGATAATACACAAATTCGTTTAGGAGAAAATATTATCGGTGGTACTTATCAACCAGAAAATGTAGGAGTTATTGCTGAATATACTAGGAAAAGAACAACACCAATTAAAGTAGTATATAATTTTGAAATGTTTGCTTAATATAATATTACTCAAAGAGTAAAAATGGAAAATTAAATAAAATTATTTATTAAAAATAATTATGATGAGTAAACCATATGATTTATCAGGTTTAATTAAATATGGAAAACGAGATTTAGCTAAATTAAATAAAATAATAAAAGTTTACCAATATAATAATTATTTTAAAACACTTGACGGTATATTAAAATTAATTTCAACATATTCTTATATTTTAAATTATTATATTTGTAAAGAAAATCATGAAGATTTTAAATATTATGATAAAGACGAATTAGAGGATTTTATTAATGAACAAAGTGATTGTATGGCAACTTCAAAAATATTTCTAAAGTTTTTAACAAATACAATTTTAGATAATATATTTAATGTTACATTTTCAATAACCTTTAATACAACAACCGGAGGAAAAGAATTTTTAAAAATATATTATTTTTAAAATAATATATTTTTAAAAATATGAAAGAGAATAATTTAATAAATCCTGATATTAATGATATTATAAATGAAATTGGAAACTATAATCTATTCCAATTTCATTTATATGATGAATTGAAAGATGAATTTAAAGATGATAAATTAATTGAAAATCATTTATTTGATAGTTTAACACATTCTTTTACTATAGTAAAAGAATCATCAAATAGATTTATATTAATTGAATCGTTTATTGGTGAATATAATGCTACATTAAATTATATTGATTTTGATTCTGTATTAGATATAATTACAGAAATATATACTAAAAAAATTATATTTTATACAAGAAATACTAAATATTTGAATTCTGAATTATTAGATAAATTTAAAATTAAACTAGTATTTTCATATTATAATTATGATTTAAATATCGTTTCAGATAATCTAATGAAAAATTTTAATGAAATTATTAGTTTAAAAGATGATAATTGGATATTTAATTAAAATTACTTAATAAGTAATTAATAAATGAAAGAGATTAGTTTAGAAGAATTTAATAATAAATATATTAGTTATAATTTATTAGGATCAGGTGCTTTTTCAGAAGTTTATCTTATAGAAAATTTTGAAACAAAAGAAAAATTTGCAGCTAAATATATTAGATTTAATAGTTTGAATAGTATAATTAGTATTAATAAAGAATTAGATATATTATTATATTTGAATAATATAGAAAATAGTGATAAATATATTATCAAATTAATTGAATATGTTAAAACAAGTAATTTATTAATTATTATCTCGGACTTAGCAGATAAAGGTGATTATATAACATATACTGAAGAAATAGATAAAAAAGATTATTCTCCTAAACAAATATTTTATAAGATATGTAAATCTGTAGAATTTTTACATGATAATAATATTATTCATAGAGATTTAAAAATAGATAATATATTATTATATTCAAATAAAAATATTAAATTATGTGATTTTGGAAGTGCTATATATTCAAATTCTATAACAGATGAAATTTTTACAACATCAATTAGATCATTAAATATAGGTACTTTGGAGTATTCATCTCCTGAATTATTAAATTATACTTCTAAAAAATTAAATTTTGATAAAGATATATCATTTGCAACAGATATATGGTCACTAGGTGTAATATTATTTATATTAAATGAAGGAACATTTCCATTTAGTGGTGATGAACAAACAATTAAAAATAATATTAGAATGTGTAATTTTAATACATATAATACTAATAAAAAATATCGTAAATTATTAAAACATTTGTTAGTAAAAGATCCAAATAAAAGATATACTATAAAAGATATACTTAAATCTAAATATTTTTAGTTTACAAAAATAAAATATTTTTAATAATTAATAAATGAGCGACGAATTTCTAAAATATTTTCTTATTGCTATGACTACAGCAATATTTATTATGTTTATTATTGGTATGGTAAGAAGACGTAGAGAACACGATCATGATCACATAGACCATGATTACAGTCGATATTGGAACTTAAATAGATATCCTTATGGTATTTATCATGGGAATAGAGCTAGACGTAGATTTTAAATTAAATTAATTACTCAATGAGTAATATTGAATCTAACTTCAAAAATTTTATCACTGTATCCTTTTTTCTTTTAAAAATAATCTTTTATGGGAATGCTTGTTGTTTGAACAATCATTTTTATTTTACAATTTTCAAATTGAGTAGCATTTCCATGGAAATTGATATTTAATCTATCTTCAAATCCATCTCCTATACAATCTATATTAAGATAAATATTAGATATAAATTTATATTTTTTGAAAAAATTATTAAAATATGATATATATTTTTTAGCAACATCATGAACGTTTCCATTTTCTTTATTTATTATACCATCAATAGTGGTATATGTAAATTTGATATCATGATATGGATTTTTAACTGATTTATTAGTTTTCCAATTTAAAATACTACCAAAATTTCTAAATAATACTCTTAATTCTAATAATATATCTTCTATTTTGATATTTTTAAATTTTTCTAAATATTTAATATAAACAGAAAAATTTAAATTTATATTTACGATGGATGAAACTATTATTTCACTATCTTGTGAATAAGACGGTCTAGGAGATAAAGATCTTGATACTGGTTTAAACATTTATTTATTTTTATAAATTAAAATTAAAATCATTTTCTTTTTTAAAAAATTAATACAAATCTTCTAGTATATAAAAATTTAAAATAATTATGCTATGTGAAACACAAATATTATTTTTTTAAATATAAATATTTTACAAAATAGCTTAAAGATAATAAAAAGTATGATTGGAGATATACGATAACAGTCAGTCACAGGATCTTATAAGTCCTGAGCCCGGGGGCAGCACCCGGTATCTCCATACACGTTTTCTATATGAAAACATCATTTTACTCATTGAGTAATAATTTTGAATATCAATCTAAATATATTTAGATTGCTTTGCAAACCAATATACTACGCTATTAAAAATTAATGTAATACCTACAGTCAACACAGCGTATTTCTTTTTATTAAAAACTAATTTATCATCATCTTCGCATGGTGACATTACCCATCTTGGTTTCATAATATAAATTCCTAAAAATATAAGTATTGTTGTAACTACCATAACAACATAAGTAACAGGAAATTTAGTACTCGAAGTCAAAAGTTTATCATTTAAACTATTTGATTCGGAGATAAGTCTTTGTAATTCTTCAATTGATGTATCAGTCATATTTATTATTTTATAAATATAATTTACTTATTGATTATTATTATATTTAAATATATTACTCATTGAGTAGTAATTAATATTATTTTTCAGGCAATTTAAGTGTACTATAAAATTTACCTTCTTTCATATTTAATGTAATACATATAGATTCTGAAGAAAATCCATACAATTTCCATATCCCGCCAAAACATTTAACATCTAATGTATTAATTGATGGAAATAATACACCATATATAAATCTATTCATTTCTTCTATATAATCAAACATATCTATTCCTTCATGATGATTATATCGTTGATTAGAATCGCATTTAATAGTATTTTTCTTGTTGTCTATATAAAAAGAAAAATTAAATTCTGATGTTTTATTATACTCTTCTATATTATTGAAGAAATTATCAAGTAATTGTTTACTCATATTTTTATCAACAATAATAGCGATACGAGTGCATGATTGTATCTTTCTAAGACGTTTATTCATTCTAGATGATTTCTTTTTAAATTTTTAAAAAGAAAATATTTTTCATTTTTGTTAGGTAGATAGTTATTTAAAAATATTTGGTTTTTTATTAATTTCCCAATATTTATCCGCTTTCATTTCTAAATCATACAAACGTTGATAATAATCTGGAAATTCTATTAAATGAGCTATTACAATCTTAGCCGTCATAAATAGATCATCATTTGTTATATTAATAAAACGAAAATCTATAGGGCTTTTACTTAATTTAGAAAACAATTTAGTACCATGTTCAAGCTCAACAATTAAACCATATTTAAATATTTTTATAGGGACAACTTTTTCATCTATATTGTAATATTTCATTATACGTTTAACAGTCGAATTTGTTATTTTCATTTATATTTAAAAAAAATAATATTTTATATAAATGTCAGATTTGAATTTAGAAATTTTAAAGAATCCTCCATCTGCACCAACAAGAGCTTTATTTGTTGGTTGTAATTATACTAAAAAATCAGGAAGACTCGAAGGATGTGTCGCCGACGTTAATGAAAAATTTGAATATCTTTCTCAATTTTATAATCCTACTCCTGAAAATACTGTTATTCTTGTCGACGATCCTGATAAGTTATCATCTAAAATAAAAAATTTAGGTCTTGCAAAAACTCCTAATGAATTACCAACAAAAGCTAATATGCAGAAATATACTGATTGGTTAGTTTCAGATTTAAACCCTGGACAGATGTCATATTTTCATTATTCTGGACATGGATCTCAAGTTCCAGATCTTAACAGTGATGAAGATGATAAAATGGATGAAGCATTATGCCCCTGTGATTATCAACAGAATGGTGTATGGGTTGATGATGATATTAGAAAGTATTTAGATAAGGTACCATACGGTGCATTATTATGGTGTGAATGGGATTGTTGTCATTCTGGAACGATGGCCGATCTGCCTGATAATATCCGTTTATCAGATGATACACCATTGCCATTACCTCAAGCACCCAAACCCCCAAATAATACTATTCAGTATCCTCATCAACAATATCCTCAGTATCAACAACCCCCAAGTAATATTATTCAATATTATCAAGAACACTATCAGCATCCTCAACCATTTCAATATCCTCAGTATCAACAATATCCTCAGTATCAACAATATCCTCAGTATCAACAGTATCCTCAGTATCAACAATATCCTCAGTATCAACAATATCCTCAGTATCAACAATATCATTTTCCTGTATCAAAATTCCGAAATGTTTATGATTGTTCTGTTAAACGAAATGGATTACATTATCCTTGTCTTATTTTTAAATACAATGAACAGGAATATATTTGTGATGAATTTTATAAGGATTGGGAATATGTTACTAATAATTTAGAAAATTTCAAATTATTTGCATATGAAACAGAAACTTCTAATAGATCAAGAGTTGAATTTTGGGAAAATAGAGAACAATGTACAACATATGTTCTTAATGATCATCTTCCTGAATTTAAAAGATTTCTAATGCTTTGTAATTCTGAATTTATGAATAGAGCATTACAGTCTCGACAACTTCAGTCTGGTAGATCTCTTGGAAATTTCTTAAATAATTTTATACCATCGGTTGTAAATCATAATTTCTTTAATAATCAATTACCAATTATGAATTATCTTCAGGATAAACTTATCCAAGAACATAAAGAATATAATGAAAAGTATAAAAAATATCTGAAAGAATACACAGAAGTTAGTAATTATAATCGTTGCAGATCAAATGAAATGTATACTAATGTTTCTAGAGCTACAAAATCTCAACCTACGAAAGGTGCAGTTGTTTTATGGAGTGGATGTGAAGATAGAGATGTATCAGCAGATGCCAATATTGATGGAAAACCAGCAGGTGCAATGACCTTCGCATTATTATCAGCTCTTAAAAATTCATCTACTGTAACATCTAATGGTGCTGTGGGTTTTGTTGATTCAACTAATCAATCTATTATGCATGGAATGAGAAAGTATCTTCGAAATAATAATTATCCTCAAGTACCTCAATTAAGTTGTGGAAATAATGGTGATGCGGTCCCAAATGCTAAATATCCATTCACGCTATCAAGAAAAAGTGAAAATAGAAATGTAGTGTTTTCAGATCCATCAAGAAGAGTTGATACAAATTATTTTTTTGGTGTAAAACTTGAAGGTCCAGGAAGACTTAATTAAAAATGAAAAAATAATTATTTTATTTCATTTAAAAATTACTCATTGAGTAAATATGGATAATTTCTCGATTTTAAATGATATTATTGATTTTGATACAGATACTTGTGATAATACAAGTATCAATAATAAAACTTATAATAATATTTTTTTCGATGTAAACGATGACGGAGAATTTAAATTTTTTGAAGATATGGAAAATGCAAAAAATCAAATATTTAATATAGATATTAATACAACAAAAGATGAAATTGAAATAGATTTTTTTATGTTTTATGTTAGGCTAATAAATATTAATAATCGATCAGATCCTCTTCTTATCAATCAAATTAATTATTTCAAGCCTTACTTTTTCTTTTTTAATAAATATAATAAGAACTACATTTGTATATATCTTCAAAATTATTTTAGATCTCAATTAATTGGGAATTATAGAGATAAAATTCTACTGAAATGTAAGTCGGTCAGAGATTTTCTTATTTTCTTTACTGAAACAATTGACTGGTATATTATTAAAAATAATATGACAATCATTGATTATATGTTACATATTGGTGTTAATAAAAACATTATAATGGACATTATTCATACAGTATGTACAAAAAACGAATTAGATTTTTTATTTACTCGATCTACGATATTTAATAAATAATTGATATCTATTATTACTCAATGAGTAAATTAAATATTAATATCAGGTTTAAAATAATTTATATTTTTCAAAATTTTAGACGTAACTAAATCATAAACCTTATATAATACTTCATTAGTTAAAGGATTAATAATTTTTTCATACGTTGGTGATTTGTAATAATTTGGATTTAGAACTTCTCCTAATATTCTATTATGAATAGTTAATGATTGATTTTTATACCATTCAATTGTATCGATAGCTTCTTGTTCAGATTTACACATTTTACTCATATTTGATTGGTGTATTTCATTAAAATATTTATTTAAATCTACTCCAAGAACATGACCAAAACCATATGTAACATATAATATATCACATAATGCATCTACTACCTCTCTAAAATTAGATTCTGTAATAGCATCTTTTAATTCTTGAACTTCTTCATTAATTAAATTGAATCTAAATTTTAATAACTTAATATTTTCATCATTTTGTTCTTTAAATAATCTATTTTGCGGTTCTGAATAAATTGGATGATTAAAAACTTTATGAAATTCTCCTACTTTATCGAAATTGCTCATTTATCCAAGTTAAACAACTTTTTAAGATTTAATTATAATTAAATCTTAAAAATGAAAAAACTTAAATAAATCTGTATAATTTAAATCTATGTTAACTAAAATGCCGCATCAGGGGAGTTTAACATTGATTATGGGACCGATGTTTTCAGGTAAAACATCTACATTAATGCATCACATTGGAAATGCTTTACAAATTGGTAAAGTATTATTTTTAATACCACAAATTGATAATAGATGTGAAGATACAATTGTATCTTCACATAACCCTCATATTAAATTAAATGATCTGAAATTTGAGATTAGAAGAGTAAATGATTTAGATGCTATTAAGTTAGAAGATGTAAATGATTATCTAACTATTTGTATTGATGAAGCTCAATTTTTTAATTCATTGACAAATAATATTATCAGATTTGTCGAGGAATATAATAAAGATGTATTTATTGCTGGTCTGTCAGGTACATATGAAAGAAAACCATTTAGTAAAAGTGATTTTTTAAATCTTATTCCATTAGCAGATACTGTAATCTATTTATCAAAAGATACATATTGTAGTAGATGTATATCATTAGGAAAAAGAAATAAGGCTTTGTTTACCCATAAAATTTCTACATTTGGTGATAATAAAAGTGAAATTCTTATTGGCGGAAGCGAAGAATATCAACCAGTTTGTCGAACTTGTTATATTGCATTAAATAAATAAAAATATTATTACTCATTGAGTAATAAATGTTTAACTGTTGTAATAACAAAGTTGTTCCATATAAATATTCATATAGAGAATATGCTACAGATTTAGCTAGATTATCTTTATTTATTATAAATGATACAATATCCATTGAAATACCTGAATTAATTAAACCAGATATAGATTGGGTAATAGAATATTTAAGAGAAAATATAGATCATAAATGGATTATTAGATATGATAATAATATTATTAAATTAACTAAAAAAGTTATATATTAATTTACACGATATATAAATTAATATATAACTTCTACATTTAAAGTATCAACTCCTTTACATATTGCATATACTGTATTTCTTGATCGAATATAAAAATATGCAACATCTGGACATCTATAAAGAATTGTTCGCGGCCAATTTTTTCCTAAATCTGATCTAGTTTGGACATCATTTTTATCAAAACCCAATTTGATTAATTCCATTTTAACAAAACCTTCTACATCAGAAGGAGATCTATTATTAAATAATAATTCCGTATTTTTAATAATTCTATCATTATTTAATATTGAAAGAGCCATCGATTTAATAACTTTATCAGAAAAAACCTTGCTACTTTTATGATGTGTTTCTATTTTACTATTATATTCAGTTTCTGTATCAGATAATATATTTCCCATTATTTATTTAAAATAACATAATAGTTTATTTAAAATAATGTTTACATCTTTAGTTGTTAGCGGTGGTGGAATTAAAGGAATATCTAGTTTAGGAGCATTATATTATTTTGATAATTTAGGGTTATTGAATAATATTGATACGTATAGTGGTACATCAATAGGAAGTATTATTATTGTATTATTAGCTTCGGGATATAAATGTGTAGATATTTTTAATGATATATACAATATGGATTCGTTTATTGAAGATCAGCATTTAAATATAAGAACAATTATAAATAATCTAATATATTCGAAAGGGATGCTTGATATTGATAATATTTTATACATTGTTAAGAAAATGTTAATAAATAAATTTGGAAACATTCCCACGTTTGCAGAATTTGAAAATATAACATTTAAAAAAATTTACATTACAACAACAAATTTAAGTAATATGAAAAGAGAAGTTTTATCAAATGAAACAAATCCTCAATTATCAGTATTAGACGCGATTAAAATGTCGTGTAATCTTCCGATTGTATTTAAAGAGATTAATTATAATAATAATTATTATGTTGATGGCGGATTAACATCTAATATTCCTTTAGATATTATTTTAGATATTAATAATGAAATTAATATCGTTAATTCTTCTATAGAAAAAATATTATGTATATGTACAAGAGGCATTCCTGCACCGCCTACATATGAATTAAGTTTAATGGAATACATTTATCGTGTAATGATGATACCAATAAATACCATGTCAAAAACTACAGTTCAATCAGCTCCTGAAAATGTAACAATTATAGATATAAATATAGAAAATATCCCATTATTAATAAATTCAATATCAAAAAAAGAAAAGATGGATATATTTTTAAGTGGATATCATACTGCTGAATATGAACATCGGAAAGAAGATATAACAGATTTAATTTAATATTAATCAATGATTAATATAATATTTTGTCAAATCAAATATTGATAATTATATTAAAATACGAGCATCTATATCAGAATGATCATAATTATTATCTCTGAAGTAAGGAATGACAGATAATGTGACCATTGTTTGTTTCATCGGATCAGCTTGATCGCTTAAACGAGTATCATTAAATACGTCGATAGTTCTATCACCTCTATCACTTATTCTAATTCTTACTTGATCATTTCTTTTAAATCTCATAGTTTGAGCCATATCTGATGAATAATGAATCCATAATTCTCTACCACTTTCATCAGTCTCTGTCTTGGATCTTGTAACTACAAATTTAGCAGTTGGATGATATCCGTCAATGGTATATAACATATTAATATCACTATATTGTTTACAATTAAAATCTATATACAAACGAGGAATACTTAATATTGATAATGCATCTTGAAGCTGCTGTTGTTCATTTGTTGTTAATAAAGCAATTCTGAATTGATTTCTTGTCGTAAAAGTTTGTTTCAATGCTGTAACTGCTAAATCTAAGGTTGACCCTATATGATTTAACGCGAAATAATTACCCGCAGAAAAATTAGTTGCAGATACTTTATATCTTATATTTCTTTTAAATGGTGCGATTTCATCTATTACTTCTACAATATCACCAGTAACAAGCGTATGTCCGGCAGCCGCTATCCTTTCAGGATTTAATGTATTATCAATGCTATCAGCATTTACAATATAAGAACTAAATAATTCAGCTCTAGGATATGGTAATACCAAATTTTTAATAGTTATTGTACAAATAAATTCTTTATTAAATTTTGATCTAACTTCTCTTGCTTTTTCAAGCCATGTTTTAATTTGAGATGATCCTACTTCATAATCACAAGGATTGGGGTATACATCTCTTTCACGGTATAAACTATCAAGATCTAAGAAATTACTCATTTTATTTAATATTAAATATTTATATATGTTTTAAATATTTATTTAAATATTACTCAACGAGTAATATTAATAGTGAGAATTATGTTTTATATTTAAAAAAGGATTTGCCATGCAATTATTACAAACTATAATTTTCTGAGATAAATGATAAATATTTGTTTGATTGTTACAATACATACACGGTTTCGTTTCAACTACCTCTTGTTTCGTTTCAACTACCTCTTGTTTCGTTTCAATTACCTCTTGTTTCGTTTCAACTACCTCTTGTTTCGTTTCAACTACCTCTTGTTTCGTTTCAACTACCTCTTGTTTTGTTTCAACTACCTCTTGTTTCACAGAAGAAATCTTATTTATCGCCTTACTAGCATTTGCAACTTGTTTAATTTTTCTATTCTTCATTTTATCTATTAAGTATGTTTATTTAAATTAATATAATGATCTAGCAGGAATATAAGGTTTATCTAAAAACCCATTAATAATAAGTAAGAAATTATCTATATTTTTTCTGTTATTATATATTATATTTTTAATAGTATCATTTCTTTCTATTGTTCTATCTGGATAACCTATATAACAGTTGAATAACAGAAAATTTTCTAATCTAATCTGAAGTATATTTTCTAACGTTGCAATCTTTTTATCTTCAATGATTATAAGTCTCGACCTTAACATTTCATCGGTAATATCAGATTCTTTTCCATTAATAATATCTAAAAATAAATTTTTATTTAAAAGATAGATTCCTTCTAAATTATCCCATTTATTCTCTTTGTAATATTCTGTTATTTCTTCTATAGATTCATATGGTAGTGCACATTCAAATAAAATTAAATATTCGTAATTCATTTTATTTTAAAGTATTTTTTTTCTAAATTCCATTTTTAAAAGTGAAAAATATTTAAATCTTAAATTTTTAGAAAAAATGACGTCTTCTTCGTGGTCTACTTTAGTATTAGATGACGAAATCAAAAGAAATTGTGAAGGTGCGAGAACTGTATATGTTACTGAAGGGTTATTTTATCAACTTAAAAATGGTTTGAAAGAATTCGAAGGAATTACTTATAATTATGTATTATATGAATTATACTGTCAATTTTATTCAAATGTTAAAAAAGGAATTAAAGCTCCTATTTATATTAACATAGCCAGTTTAGTTCATACAAATAAAGAAAGAATTGGTGTTAAAATTATAAATATGACAAGAATAGGAAAGGCTTTAGTAATATTTTTAGAGTAAAAATTAAAAAAATATATATTTTTTGAACGTAAAATTTACTCATTGAGTACATTAAAATTTACTTATTAAAATGGATTTTGCAGCTATGATAAATGCTTCTCATAAATATGAAGAAGATAATAATGCATCTAAAATTATTATAAAACGTAAAGGAATCATATTAAGAAATCAAAATGATATTAATGAATGGTATCATTTTTATACAATTAAAAAACACATGGCAAATAAATTGATACATAATTGGACATACGATTTTCAAATTAGATTAAATAATAAATCAAAAGAAAAAATAGATAATAAAATTAAACCTTATATAACGCTGATTCATAAGGAACTTAATTTAGAAAAATCTAAATTAGTAGATATCCCTTTAGCAGATTATCCCAAATATATAAATTTTTATCAAAAAATAGTAGATTTAATTGAAGAAATTCAATTAAATGACAGTTTTGATAAAAATCCATCATTTTTTTGTGATGATATTTCATCGATTGACGAAAATTCTAATTAACTAATGAAAATGAAAAAAATAAGTTACTTAATAAGTAAAAATTTATTTTAGATGACGACCAATATTGGTGTTATTGGAAGTAGAACATTTACAGATAGATTATATATGTTTAAAATATTAGATCAATATTTAGTAAGATTTCAAGATATTAAAATCATATCAGGCGGAGCACCAGGAGCTGATACTATAGCGGAAGAATATGCAAAATTAAGAAACATTGAAATTATTAAATATTTACCTAATTATGAAATGTATGGAAAAACTGCTACTTTAATTAGAAATGGAAAAATTGCTAAAGAATCTGATATTATTTTGGCATTTCCCAATGGATCAAAAGGAGGAACATATGATATTATTAGGAAAGCAAAAAATTTAGGTAAAGATATTATTATTTTTTAGATAATACTCATTGAGTATTATCATGTATAACTACATATTTTTTTAATTATTTCAATAGGGAATTTCTTATTAAAAATTTTAAATATATTTAATCTATTATATAATCTTTCTTCTTTTCTATCATAAATAGTATAAAATAGATCATCATTTATCTTAATAATTTTAGAAAATCTTGAACATAATACACCTTTTATATTTCTAATATTTTTATAAAAATATTCTTCACCAGGTAATGAAAGTAATTTATTAATACTTTCTTTTGAAAGATTATAATAATTAACATTAATATTAAATTGAATATTAAATTGAATATTAAATTGAGTATAAAAATCATATTTTTTTATAAAATCAATGTATATATCATCATTAATTAATATATATAAGTATTGCAATTCGTTAACAATATAATAAGTATTATTATATCTTTCAATATTTAAATCAATAAATCTTTCTGTGAATTCTTCATATCTATTATTAAAGAAATATGAAGAATTTCCAAATGTTTTTATATATGTTTTTTTATTATTAAAACTGTAAAATAAAATATTATTAGGATCTATATCAATATTATTCATTTTCAATCTAAGAGACGAAATATCAATTATATTATATGTTGAATTAGTATTTTTCAATTCATTACCCATGATAGTTAATTCGAAATATTTTTTATTCTTATAATGGATGATATTATTATATTCTTTATTAACATTAACAGTTTGTAAAGAATCATCTCTAATTATATCTTCAATTTTAAACATTTTAAAATAAATATTTTATATTACTCGATGAGTAATTTAAATAAGAAAATCTGATATATTTGAATTATCTAAATGTTCTATTTCTTCTTTGTTATTTAATAATTTTAATATTTTATAAGGACAATCTGTTTCCCTGATAATAGAAATATAACGATTATATATTTTATGATTTGATGTAAAATATTTATTATGATTATACACTATTATATTTTGAAGTTGAGGAAACATATTAGAATTTAAAGTAAAATCTGTAATTCCATTTAAAACATTATTTGTAATTATATTTTTTGTATTATAGAATATAATTTTATTATTATTAATTATCTTATTATTAATTGAATGATTTAATAAGATTATATTTTCATAATCTCTAGCAATTAATAATTTTCTATTAGAAGAATTATTAAAAGCAATTAATGTTTTGATATTTACAACAAGATTTTTCCGAATCATTAATTTATATTGATGATTTAATTTTTAAATTATCTTTGAATGAAACTTTACCTCCATCATAAATTAAAAATTTTGTAGTATAATTTTTACTTATATCAATAATTTTGTTAGATGTAATTATATATTTTGTATGTTCTATTGTAATACTATCAATATTTTTATTATTAAAATGACCAAGATCAATTTTAATTAAATTTCGCGTGAAAACTCCTATTCTAGGTACTAATAATATATTATTTAATATTTCAGGAGTACAATCAATATATTGATCATTAAAATGTAATGTAAAATTTGGAACTTCAATATTATCATTATAATAAAGTTTAATTTTATCAAAATCACACATAGTATTAAATTCGAGAACAATATAATTATCTTGAATTAGGTATTTAATATAATCTTTTCTATAGATGGTGTTTTCAATTTTAAATATACCGTCTATAGAATAATATTCACTCATTTTTTTAATTAATTCTGAAAATGTGAATACAAAACTAGTATCAGGAGCACTAGGTAACGATAAAAATTTCTCTTCCGGGATAAAAGTTAAATTATTAAAAAATTCTTCAATATCCATTTATCAAAAATATATATTATTTAAACTTCAAAATCGTTAATATATTTATTATTTAATATGAGATCATGATTAATAGTATCAAATAGATGGATACCATATGTTATACGATCTTTTTCTTTATTATTTTCGTTAATCTTTTCAATTATATTAATACTTCCATCATATGCAAATCTTTCTTCCCATTTATACGGGAAGAAATATTTATGGTCTAATATTTTAATTCCATATTTTATCATATAATGTGGATATTTTTTCATAATCATTTCATTTGACTGGCGAATATGATATCCCCAACAATCTGTTCTTAATCCAGATTTGAAAGATTCTAACCATTCTTTTATAAAACCATTTTCTTTTGTACTTGCTAAGAATGAATTTATTAATCCGCTATTTTGATCTCCATGTTCTTTAGATATAAGAAATTTTGGTAATTTTTTAAAATCTTGTTGATTATCACTAATTAATTCATCAACATTTTTTAATAATAATATATCTGTATCAAAATATACACCTCCAAATTCATATAATTTTTCTAATCTTAATATATCAGCTTCATATTGAACAAATCTAATCGGATAATTATCAAATGATCTTATTCTTTCTGTTTTAACAATATTAACATTATCAAGATTTTTTGTTAAATCCCACCATTCATTATTTTCCGGTTCTATATCATTGTAAAGATTTATCTTATAATCTTTACAGTTTTCAGATATAGAATATATACATTTATAATGATACTTTTCAAATTTTTTCTCTTTTAAATATATAATATGAATTAATTTTGGAATTATATATTTATTCAGGTCTTCAATGATATCTTTTGAAACACTTGAATATAGTTGTTTCAAATTATGAGTACACCAACCTTTAATATAATCTTCTAATTTACTATCATCTATAAGTTCTTCATACAATTTAATATCATTATTAACAAATGCATGATAAAATTTTACCATGCGAGTTTGTGTATCATCTAAATGATTAAATAAAGATAAGTAATATTTACATGCAATATTTAATTCTGTTAATTTTCTTGTATAGTATAAATCATCAATTACAGCATATAACTGTGAAATATTTAATGTTTTTAGTTCCATTTAATTAAATTAAATAGTTCGCTTTAATATTACTCGTTGAGTAATATTATAAGATTAAATTATAAGTAGTGTAAAACATAAGAAAATTTTTAATATTACAATTATATTTTTCTAAACACGAAGATAACGCAATTAAAGATTTGAATTTAGTACATTTTTTAAATTTATTATAATTTAAAGCTAAATTATATATAAGAAGTACATTAGAGTTATAAATATTATCATCAAAATTTGTTAATTTATATCCAATATAATCAAAAATATCAGATAATATGTATATAATTTGTTGAAAACAATAAAGTTCTGTAATATTATCATGATTATTAATATAAACTAATATGATATTAATCAATTCATAAATATGTTTATAGTAATCGTCTTCAAGATTATAATAAATATCATGATCATAATGTAAATTATTTAATTCGAATTGATCTTTTTTATAATTTAATAAAAATGTTTCAAATAATTTATTTACATTATGATTATTAGCAAATATTATAGAAAACCCATGATGTTTAACAGATTCTAGTTCAACATTATAAAATACTTTATTAGTGATATATTTTAATGCATATTTACTTTGTTTAACAGCTTCTAATTGAATTTTTTCAGAAGGTTCATTGATAAAATGAATAACAATTCCATTATTTTTTACAGCTTCTAATTGAACAAGTTCAGAAGGTTCTTCAATATATTCAATACACATACCATTATTTTTTACAGCTTCTAATTGAATTTCTTCAGAAGGATTTTCAATATATTCAATACACATACCATTATTTTTAACGGCTATTAATTGAAGATTAATATCAGAATCGAGATCTAAAAACTGAGCAGCATGAATGTTTTGATTTAATGCAGCAATTGAAACTTCAAATGTTGGGGTTTTAATAAATTGAATAACAGTTCCATCATTTTTTACAGCTTCTAATTGAACAAGTTCAGAAGGTTCTTCGATAAATCGGATGTTTGTAGAATCTTTTCTAACTATGATTAAATCAAATTCTTCTTTTGATAAAGAACTATAATATTCAATATCATCACCCAAATTAAATGCCGCCAATTTAATTTTCATAGATGGTTTACTTATTTTACGTAAATTTATTTTATTTTTTCGAACCATAAATATTTTTACATCTTCAGATAATATATCTATTTCCGGTCTAGTTATATTAACACCATATATTATTTTTCTTATTACATCATTCTCTTTTTCATTGGAAGAAAATAATATATCGTTTGTTAATTTATCAAAGATTAACATATTTAAATCAAATTTGCGTCTAATTTAAATAAAAAAAATTTAATTTTTACTCTTTGAGTAAATTATTTATGTTTCAATAAAGAATATAAAATAAATATATTATATTCTTCTATATCTCCTTTTCCTGTTACAGTTCGGATAACTCTTGATATTCTATTATTATAAAAATAATACGTAGTTCGAATGATATTTGTTTCTATAATTGATGAATATGTTGATACGTATTTTTGAATTATACCATTTTTAATTTCAAGACTACAACCGTTACTTCCTTGTAGATAAAGATTTAATATTTTATTAAAATCTATTTCTTCAAAAATAGTTATTGTACCATCTTCATCAAATGAAGGTAAAATAGATATACCTCTTACAGATTGACAAAAATTTTCTGTATAAGTTCCTCTTAATTTAACTTTATAAACTTGTATATTAGGATTAATTGTAAAATTATATATTGGAATACCATCATAAAATCCTCTTACTACGCCAAAAATATTATATAAATAATTTGCATCCATTACATATTTGTACAGTTCAGGTACTATATTTTGTTCGATAGACAAAAATTTATTTCTAAATGTTTCGAATGATAATGTTGTATGTTCTTTAAAAATATTATTATATTCTATCTTTGTCGAGATATGCGTTACTAGATAACATTCTAATGTACCGTTTTTAGTTGAATTATTAATAAATGACGTCATTTAATTAAAATTTCTTATTATTCTTGATCAATTTTTTTCATTTTAATGAATAAAATTAAATTGTAAGATAGACCCTGAAACCGCATATACTCGTTGCATAATTTCCACTTAATATAAGCGGAATAGGTGCATTATGATAAACTTCTAACCATACTTGATCATTGGCAGATATATCTGCCAATACGGTACTTAATTCTTGAGTAGTTTCAACAGCTGCATTTGCATCTGCTTGGGTTGATACACCTTTAATTATTATAGGGCTTCCACCAAATTTTTTAAAAATTAGATTTAAAGTTCTATTTCCTAAATTTGATACTCCTCCTTTCCATGCTATATTAATATCTATATCGAGTGTATGATTTCCGAATCCTAATGATGGAGCAGTATATATTCCTGTTACAGGATCCCAACCTGATGGCATAATATAAGGTGCCGGAGTACCAGTAAAACCTGTAATTATAGTATTAGTAAGTGGTGATATAGATTGCTGATTAACTTTAATCATGCTTATACTATCCATTTTTGTTGCTCCTGTTCCTGTTATTCCATCCTGAATAAGTTTCCAACTACCATTTTTATTATAAAATAATGATTGTGTAATAGGATCAAATACTGTTATTCCATTTGCAGTTTCTGGTGGTATAGGTTCATATATATTATAACTTCCTTTTACTGCTTCATTATACTGAATCTGTTTTTGAGCTACAATTTCAATATCTCTTATTTTAATATTTTGAGTATTAATTGACATTCCACTATATTTCAAATTAATTTATACAAGATTTATTTTATATAAATTAATATTTATGAAAGTAGATTATTTATTGAATTCGATAAAATTTATAAATAATATTTTATTATATTAATAAACATACTATTCAGTATAAATGTCATTTAGTGAATATCCGGCATCCGTACCATGGAGATTTTATGGTAATGGTGATGTTATTTTTGGAAATACAGGTGCTATTCAATTCCAATCTAAAACTGTTAACGATTTCGTATTAAGTGCAACTGGTGGTTTAATTACATCGGCAGATGGTGTAGCATTGTCACAGCTTGCACCTGGAACTGTAGGTCAAATGCTTACAGTAGGAGCTAATAATGTTCTTACATGGACCACACTTGCTTCTCAGGGTCCTGTTTGTAGTGTTTTTGCTACAGGAGATTCAGGAGCTATTGCAGCTTCTACTACATGGCATGATGTAGTTAAAGCCGATTTTTTTAGTTCTTCGGCAACAGGTGGTGTATCTACTGCCCAATTTGATGAAGATTCTGGTACATTTACTGCACCTGCAGATGGTGTATATGAAGTATCAGCAATTGTTGCATTTACACCTAATAATAGTGGAGGAGGCGTAACACTTACAAATCCTTCTGGTAGAGCGAGTCGACAGATGCGTATAGTAAATTTTGCAGAAACCGTAGTTTATGCAACTGCAAGAGAACAAGCTCCCCCATCTGCTAATAATCCTACTGTAGTTTCTATTACAAGTATGAAATTGAATCTCCTTTTAAATGATACTGTTAAACTTCAAGTGCGTCATGATGCACAAACGTCTCTTTCTCTATTAGGTGCAAATAGAGAAAGCTGGTTTAGTATTAGTAGAGTAAGATAATAATAGATAATTTACTCGCTGAGTAAATTAATTTTTTAAATAACATAATAAATGCTTAAATATTTAAGAAGTTTCAGATTATTTAATATTGCATTATTTGACTTTTTATCAACGGTATTAGTTGCAATATTAATTGAAATTTTTAAAAATACTTATAAAATACAAAGTTATACTAATAGTAATGTAATAAATATTTTTATTACATTACTATTATTAATGATAATAGGTATTATCGTTCATTTTATATTTAATATTAAAACGACGATAAACAATGCATTGTTTGGTAATTAATAAAATACTACTCATTGAGTAATTAAAAATTAATTAAAGGTAATTAATATATTGATGGAAATAACTATCAGGATTAAGGAACTGAGATTTCACATATGAAACCGGTGTTGTGGTATTAATAAAATTAGGTTTAAATCCTCTACTTTCATACTTTTCAAGTCTTGATTTAACCTTGTAATAATATGTAGTAACAAGAGCTTTATATTTGTGAGTCTTGTGTTTAATAGCTACAATTTTCTTGTATTTCTTCAAATCATTGAAATAAATAGGGACATTGTAAGTCAATGTTTTATGAATACACAACAGTGCTTGAAGAGAAATCCAAAACTTCCCATCTGAAAATGCAACGCGGCAAATTGCAAGATCGAAATTTAGAAGAAGATCTTCTACTCGTCTGAAAGATACATTGACGTTATCGAGGGTAACGTCATTGGCATCTAACGTGACAGATCTATTTGTGCAATCTTCATTAAGGCTGAAGATATCAACGTCATTCGGTTTCCAAGATTTTGCAAGTTCGGGTCTCATATTTTTCAAGTACACATGAAGAGCTGCACTTCCTGCAACTACTCCCTTATTATAAGGTTCTTTATAAATGTTAGTATTAAGGCAAATAATATGATCCTCCAACCCTTCATCTTTTTCAACAAGAGCTTGCGCTACATCAAGATAATATTTAAGATCTTCTAAAGAAATGATACGACCGTCAAAATTTATAATTTTAAATGCATCAGTTATTTGACCGATTTTTTTATTTTTATTCAATGATTCTTCATAATATTCATCATCAGAAATTTCATCATAATGTTCTTGTTGAATATATGTAGTATTTTTTGATGGAGGTTGGAGAACGAGTTCTCCACTGGATGAGTATTCAAGGTTGACCGACGACATTTTTTGAAAAGTTTTGAAAAAAAAATTTTTTCATTTTTTTTCTTCGATTATTACTCATTGAGTAATAAATTAAAAAATTTCGATGTTTGTTTTGAATTTAGATTTGATTTTATTAAATATAGGAACTGCTTTTTCAATATTATAAGTTTCATTTGATGTATTTTTTTCAACATTATTTTCTTTTTTAATATTATAAGTTTCATTTGATGTATTTTTTTGAATATTTTTTATAATTTTTTCAATATTAAACTTTTTAATAATATTACTATATAGTTGTTTTTTAACATGATTATTTTTCAATACTGATGAGTAGTATAACTGTGTAGCTTCTAGACTTTTCATTTTGAAATTTGTTTAAATAAAATTGAATTAATTTTTCATTTTTAAAAAAAATAATTTAATATTAAATAAATGTTAAAGAAACTTGTTGACTATTTTAGTAAATCTAAAACGTTATTCTATGATACATATTCGTATCCAGATAGATCACATCTAATATTTCCCGAACTTTCATTAGATGAATTATTAAATGATAAACATGGCAATCTTAAAAAAATTTTAAATATCTTTGAAAAAGATCCTATAGCTGATAAAATTTATACATTTGAAATAACTGGTGACAATGCTAGACGTGTCTATAATTTTTGTGATGATTTTATAAATGAACCTCAATTTAAAAAACATAATTTAATCAAAAAAGATTATTGTATAGCAGGAAGTTATGCATTATGGTTATTTATAAAATTTTTTACAGGCAAATCTATGGATGAAGAAGAGAAATGGAAATATTCAGATATAGATATTTTTAATTTGAAGGCTAATAAGGTTGATAAATTAGAATATAATTATGATGGAGAAAACTTCCAATTCATAGATACCAAGTATACTAACATAGAAGATTTAATTAAAAATTTCGATCTTCCCATTTGCAAAGTTTCATTCTCAGAAATTGAAAGGAATAGGGTTGTTTTACATATATCTGCTCAAGCTTTAGTTTGTATATTTTTAACAAACGCATATTTTATACCTTCATATTTTGATGATTATAAACAATATCTAGATATAATTCATATTAGTTCTAGAAAAGATTATTTCCAGAGATTGATTAAAGATTATTTTTTCAAAGTGGTATTCAGAATTAAGAAATATGAATCTAGAGGATATAGACCCATTTTTATTAAGACGGATGAACCTGTTTCGTATATTAAATCTCAATTTCTTAATCCTGATAGTTATTTTAATGAATTAATTGATTATTATAGATACGATGAAGATGGCGAAATGTCAAACGATGAAGATGGCGAAATGTCAAACGATGAAGATGGCGAAATGTCAAACGATGAAGATGGCGAAATATCAAACGATGAAGAAGAACTATAAAATTTAATATTACTCATTGAGTAAAATCATAATTTTTTAAGTTTATTCTTTAAGTTTTTCATCATCATTACGTGTTTTCAAAAATTTATTATAAGCTTTTTCAAAGTCTGATAATTCATCTAACCAAATATTTTTAATATCTTTCTTTTCAAGTTCGTCGATCTTATCTTGAACCTTTTTAATATCTTTTCTGATATTTTCTAATCTTCTTAATGTTAATGATTTTAATCCCATACTTAAAATATAATCAAATGAATTATCTATTTTAACAAAGTTATGACTTAATAACATCATTTCAACGACTTCATCTTCTTGATTTAAATCGTCTACTGTAATCTCTTTTCTAATAAACATTTCTAAAAATCTAAGTTTATATTGATCAACAATAATTTCATTCTTGTAATAATTTAACCAATATTCTTTTCTCTTAACGTAAAATTCAAGTCTTTTCTTACAGAAATCGCTAAGAAGTGATTCTACAGAATCGTAACGATGAGGATAATCATGCTCGTCTAAAACAACAATATTTTTTAATGAATAATTACGTTGAAGAATTTTGAAATTATTTGGAGTATCAATATCAGGTAAAAATTCATCAGATGGTTTAATACGATAATGAATACTATTTGTAGTAGATTTCATCTTCTTTTTATCAACAATAAATTTCTTACATACTTTCTTTTTTTCACCTTCACCGATTTCCCCAGATTCTAATTGTTCAATATACATTTTAATATTAACAGGCCAAACACCAATCGGGCATTCTTTAATATCCCACCAACCTTTTGGTGTTGTACATTGTTCAAGAATACCAACGGATTTCCAACCATTTTTAGTTAATTCAATTTTACCAGTAAAACCTCTATACCATGGTGTTAATTTTGGTAACTGATCTAAATGATCCGGTGCTGCTAAATAATGATTAATCCAATTAATAATATCATGAGGATTAAAACATGGAATTTCTGTAGACCAACCACTTGCCATACCGCTTGCACCATTAATCAATACCATAGGAAGAATAGGCATATAAAATCTATATTCTACTTCTTTACCATCTTCGTTAACTACTTCATATAAAGGTTCATCTTCTTTTCTGAATATATATTCAGAAATATCTTCTGGTTGTGTTTTAATATAACGAGGTGCTGCTGCGTCTTTACCTCCATTCCATCTTGTACCAAATTCTCCACAGTTTTTAAGTAATGGAATATTATTTGATCCGATATAACCTTGAGCAAGTTTAACAATGGCGCTTGACATACTTACACCACCATGATGATATCTCGTAGCTTTCTTAATAATACCTACAATAGTTTCAAGATCGATTTTCTCTTTTCTACATTCACTACTATTAAAAATACCATAAATAATTTTACGTTGCGATTCTTTAAACCCATCATACATACATGGTAATGCTCTGCGAAGAGTCATACGATGATAAATAATTAAATGCTCACTTACAAATGCAGATAAACTCATAAATCCTTCATATGTATATTCTTGTAAAGAAGTAGCTTCAGTTTTGATATATTGCAACATCCATTCTTTTCTCCAATCGCTGCAGCCTTTTTCATCATCGAAACCTAAATTCATATAATCTTCTTCTTGGCCGTCAAGTAAATAGTCGATAATTTTTGGGTCATTTAAATAAAGTTCATATTCGTTACCTTCGTGAGTACCAAGTCCCTTATAATATTGAGGTTGTACGCTTTTTGGCAATGTATTTACTTCCAACCAATTTTTAAATGACGGATTTGAATAGAACATAATAGGTAATTTTTCTTTTGGTAGTTTAATCATTGTTACTGCAGTACTCATAGATGTACAAAATGCTGGAGATCTATAAAATAAACTTGGCCACATTCTAAAGAAAAAGTTTAATACTAATCCTCGAATATGAATTCCATCATCATCTGCATCTGTTAAAATACATACTTTACCATATCTCAATTTATTAAAATTATCATCAATAGAATAATCAACATTTGTAATCAATCCAAGTACTTGTTTTAATAATTTTACTTCTTCATTATTATTAATTTCTTGAACGGTAGCATTATGAACATTGATAAATTTACCCTTTAATGCAAATGTTCCATAATAATCAGGACCATTTTCTAATTTACTTACCAATTTTGTTGCAAATGTTTTTGCAGATAATCCTTCTGTAATATAGAGAGTACAATTCATTGCATATCCCTTTTTACCTGCATAATTTGCATCTTCTGCTTTCTTACCTAAGGGAATCTTTGTACCACGCTTCTCTTTACGAGCAGCAGCACTTTCATTTAAAAATGAAAGTTTAGATTCAAGAACGTTAACGAATTTCCATTTTAACATTTTTGTTACAGTTTCGCGAATATATTCATTGAAATGTTTTGGATCATTAGGATTAGTAAGTAAAGAATAATTAGGCCCGGTAAGCTGATCCTTTGTTTGAGATTTAAATTCGGGTCCTGGAAGTTCACATCTTACAAAAATTGTAAAATAAGGCATTAATTGTTTACGTGTAGTTTTCAACGGTTCCCCTTTTTTAACTTTCCTCTTATTAAATTCGTCAACTAAAAATCTAAAAATCTTTTCAGACCAATTATCAACATGAATACCTCCATCTTTAGTATAAATACCATTAACAAATGATACGTGTTTAACTGAATTAGCTTCCATACTTTCTTCTTCTGGATGTTCAACGACTACGCATTCATCACCGAGTTCGCTTTTGAATAAAATAGTATTAGATTGCGGAAAAAATAATTTTGAATAATCTTCTAAATTTTTAACATATAATTTTTCACCATTAAATTTAACAGGAAGTCCAGTCACCATAGAACATTCATATAAATGCCTTTTAATTAATGAAATAAATGTATCGTCCATTCCAGGATAACCGAATCTTTCATAATCTGGAATAAAAGAAATTTGAGTAAATGCTTCGCCAAAATATGGCGATACTTCTGGTTTTGTTCTAGATTTTGAATTATTAGTAAATGTTTGATGATATAATAGCTTGTGATTTGGATCTGAATGTAAAATATCGAATCTTTTTGAGAATACATTTGTAGCTTTAGATCCATAACCATTTTTACCACTTGTTTTACGTTCTTGATCATCTACAAAATTTGTTCCAGCTCTAAATTCACTAAAAAATAATTCTGCAGGGTACATCTCTTCAACAATAACTTTCTGAGTCTTATCATCAGTAAATTCGTATTGTGTTAATTCGATAGGAATGTGAGATCCATTATTTTTAAAAATAATTTCACCATTAACGTCGTCAGTGGTTACTTCAATATTTGTCATTTTAATACCTGCTTTTTCACTTCTCCATTTATTATCTTCAACATTTGACATAATTTCAATAAACAATCTTTCCAATCCAGGATTATAAGTGATTAATTTTGTAATAATACGTTTAGATTCCTCATCATATACCCAACATTCTGTTTCTGAATTTCTAATACTACCGATAATAGTATCAGGGCGAAGAAGAAGATGTTCAACATTACTCAATTTTTTTCCTTTATTCGTGTTCATTTTCAAGTTTTGATTTCAATATTTTTATACAAATTTTTCATTTTTAAATATACCTATATTTGAAAAATTACTCAATGAGTAAAATAATTTTACTTTGTTCTGAATGAATTAAAATTTGGAACAAAATTTGATTGTTGTTTTGCTAAGGTTTCATCTAAATATGTTGTATTTTGTGGTTGATTATTTACAGATAAATTATTTGATAATGCTTCATTCATATTCATACCAACGCTTGTCATTGTTCCTTTTGTTCTAAATTCGGTAGCGACATTTTGACAAACCAACTTAATACTACTTGGGATATTATTATAACCTACACATACATTTTGTGTTGCAGTTGTGGTACCATGAGGTGATGAAAAAATTCCAAGATTGTTTCCTTGATCGACAGTTGAAAGATCTGCAGAAAGATAAACAATTTTCCAATTATTTTTTTCTTCTTTTTCTTTCAACATCTTTTTAATAACATCGATGTTTCTATATTCTTTACTTGCATTGTCCATGCCATCAGTAATAATAACTAACATAACATCATTGTAAGAAGCATTATTTGTAATCGTAAAGCCAATAGCATCATATAATGCGGTATTTCGATAAGGGAAATATTGATCATCGTTAATCTTTTTAACATTAATAATTAATTCATTATCAATTACAGTCGTAATATTAGATGAAAATTTAATCAAAGAAAATGTATCTGTACTTTTTTCATCAAGCATAGATTGTTGATAAATAAAAGAATTTACAGAACCAATAATATCACTTCTAATATTTTCCATACTTCCAGATTCATCAAGAAGCATGATAATTTTTTTTGATTGAGTCATTTTGTTAAAATTTTTAATCTAAACTAAAAATTTTTATTTTTTCATTTTTTCAACGTGGATTTCTGTTTTGTATTTATTTTTAATGTCTTTTAATCTCGCTTCTAAAATTATCAATTGAGAATCTAATTGAGAAATAAAATATTCATCATTTGGGTATGTTTTCTGTATTTCTTTAATACCCGTTTTTGATTTATCTAAACTATCTAATATTGCATAACCTAATTCTCTTTCAACTGATTTATTAGAATTCAAACATTTATCAGCAATTACTATTGCATCATCACAAGATTTTTTAATAAAAATAAGAGTATTTTTTCTTGATTGTTCGCCAAATGTAAAAGTTCGTTTAAATGTAGTCCACCATGAATTTTCTTGAAGTTCTAATGATGCAGTATTAATTTTATCACCTTCTTTAATTTTAGAAATTAAATAAAGAGTCGAAAGTATACCATGAACAGATTTATCTGTGCTATCAATAACAAAATTATGAAGATCATCAGACATATTAAAATGATTATTTTCAAAAGGTAAATAAAAATTATTCTATCTATAAGTAATAGCGATAATTTATTATTAACAATAATAAATTTAAGTTATTTTAAAAGATTCTTCAATACTAAATTAAAGTTAATAATAAATTGAAGTTATGCCAATTAAAGAAATTATTTTATTTATTAGTGAAGTTTCTAAAAATTGTATAGAATCTAAAGAAATTGTAGAAAAATATAATTTACCAGTTAAAATTGTTAGATTAGACACCCCAGAATTAAGACGAAAAGCACCAACAAGTTCTTTAATTAAAATAGAATATGTACCAACATTAATTGTTATTCATGATGATGATAATCTTCAACAATTTTTACATGCATCAAAAATTAAATTATGGCTTGAAAAATTTCATAAAACTCTTCAAGATTATAAATTACAAAAACAACAACAGATAGAAGAATTAAAATCTTTACCAACTAAAAGAAAGAAGAGCGATAAAAAGAAAAATAAAAAACCTCAATATCTAGAAGAACCTCAATATCTAGAAGAACCTCAATATTTAGAAGAACCAGAAGAACCTCAATATTTAGAAGAACCAGAAGAACCTCAATATTTAGAAGAACCA
>CAZKTU010000001.1:17832-42480 GCA_964555675.1 uncultured Oscillochloris sp. | reverse complement strand
GAAATAATTCCATTGGTTTTTGAAGATGTACCAAATGAACCATCCGCATTAAAGATATATGGTCAAGAACAACAAGTAGGTGTTAAAAATATGAAATCTGTAGAAGAGAAAGCAAAAGATATGCAAAAGCAATTTGAATTATTTAATAAAAAATTAGATCCTCATTCAAAATATTAATTAAAGATTTATTAAATTTTAATTAAAATGAGCAATTCAACAGCACCATCTTTTGAAAATGCTGAAAAGGCGCCAATCAGTATTAATGACGTAGCATCATCAATGAAATCTATTGTTGGTGATAATGACAGACCATATGATAAAATTGCAAAAACACATTTTAATAGACTTGTTGAACAGTGGTATGAAGAAGTTTTGATTAAAGTTGCAAACACAAATTCTCAAATTCAAGTAGGAACTGTAGACCCTCTTTGGACTGCATTCGAGGAAGGTACAGATTTAAGTTTTCTTCAAAATCACATTGATCATATTCCAGAAATAAGTGATGATATTGTAAATTATTGGATTGAAAAATTTAGACTTCCTATGGAAGAGTTTGTTAAACTTGGTATTTTATCTATGCAATTTGGCAGAGGTATTATCATGGATGCAATCATTAAGAGACAAGCAAAACTTAAATGGGATAAAATTTATTCTACTACGCAAAAGAAAAATAAATGGGCTTCTGTTGCAAATGAAAATCATAATCTTGCTCGAAATATTACTCTTCCTTTTAATCTTACAAAAGAAGAATTAAAAACGTTTGACGAAAAATACCATGCTGTTCTTGTTAACAAATCAAAATATAGATCAGGATAATTTAAAAATTACTCGCTGAGTAAAATGAAATAAACAATTTTTAAAATATTAAATAAACATTATAAATATTGTATTTTTTTTGTTAAATATTGTTAATATATTGTATTTTTTGTTAAATATATTGTATTTTTTGTTAAATATATTGTATTTTTGTTAAATATTATATTTTTGTTGAATATGTCTTATGAAATTTTTAACAAATGTAAAAAATATACATATGATAGTGCATTTATAAATTTTTTAACAAAATGTAATATAGATGATTTTCCTCCTAATTTGACATTTAATGCAAAATCCCAAACTATAATATTTAATAATGAGAAAATCAAATTAGATGATAAAGATATTAAAGATGTTACTATTATATTATCAACTATTTTTGAAAAAGTAGAATCAGAATATGAGAATATTTTTAATAATATAGAAGAAGAACCTGTTACTATTAAAAAAAGAACTAAATTAAATTCGGGTCTAGAATGGAAAAAACTTAAATCCGAAGTTCAAGATAAATATATTTTAAAATATTTAAATGAATTGAAAAAATATTACAATTTGAATAAATCTGAAACTATCCAATGTGAAGCATCTATTCAATTAGGTTTATCATTACATCTCTTTCCTGAAATTGTTTTAGATGAAACATCTATTTTAAATATCGATGGTTTAATATTTGATGAAATAAAAAGAAAATTTATATTACCTCGTGCTTCAGAACAATCTTCAAAAAAGCTTGTTGAAAAAGAAATTATTAAAAATAATTTTATACCTTATATGAATACATATATTAAAAATTTTAATAATAGATTATCATTAAAATTTTAATTATTACTCAATGAGTAATAATTATTAAACAATATCAAGCATTGATAAAGCTAATGTATTATTTATTTTATCAATTATTTCTTGAATAATATTTTTGAAATAAACATTTGATATGCTGTTTAATTCTTTTGTTAATAGTTTAATTAGATTTCTGTCATTATTATTTGTATAATTTAAAATACGATAAGGAATTTTATCAATTAGATATGATATAGTATTACACACCAAACCATATATTTTATAATCATTATTTTTATATGATAAACGTTCTATTATTTCTATTAATGGCGAATTTAAATAATTATCAATTAAATCATTTTCTGTAATTATTACATATGATAATATTAACTCAATTAATCTAATATCGCATGTTAGAATAGCTAAATATATAGGAGTCCGCCCTTGAGAATCAGTAATATTTTCAAATGTATTAATGTTATTTTCATTAAGAATAATTAATGAATGTTTAATGGATTTAAAAATATTCGACGATTGATAGTATGTTATATCTGATTGTGAATATAATAATATAAGTTCACATAATCTATTTTTTGCTGTATCTAGTCTGATAAAAATATTTTTATCATTCAGAAGATTCTCTATTATTTTAAACATTTTTTTAGAAAAGATATATAATTTAATTTTCATTTTCTCCAAATTGGGCTATTAAATATTTATATTTATAAGCTTGACATTGTAATGCAGCATCACAAATGTCATCTAATTTTTGCAATTTACCAGCACCGTTTCTCATTTTTTTAGTTTTATTTAAAATATCTTGCGTATTATTATCATTTCTTTTTTGAAGAATTTCATTGAATTTTTCAACACTCCATTTTTTTCTTTGAGGTTTTGTCATTCCATCTGGCGCCCCTAAAATATTAGTTTTATATGTACTATTAAAAAATGCGATTTCTTTGTCTATAAAATTCATTAAAAACCAACTTGCAACACATTCTGCAAATTTAATAGCTTTAACATTTGCTTCTGTACCGCTTTTCTTTTTAAATTTACCAAATGCTGCAGGGGAAAATGTACTAAAAAATTGTTGCTCGATTACAATTATATCTACACTAGCAAATAATTCTTTAAAATTATTTAAATGACCAAAGAGATTTCTTCTTGTATTTATAGTTAAATCTTCATCTGTTGTAAGATCATATACTCCGCATTGAATACATTCTCCCTGAATAAACATTTTCTCTAATATATCTTCAATGTGATCATTCATCATTCCTTTTACTCTTCTTTGATATTTTTTTGGAAGAGAATCGTATTCTTTTGCTAAAGTTAATATTTCATCTGTTTCTATTTCTTCTATATATTGTCCGAAATTTCTAATACCAACATCAAAACTTGCAATTCTAATTTTCATTTATTAATTAAATATTATTATTTAATATTATTCATTATATTTATAAAAATATTACTCATTGAGTAATTTAAAGCTTCATATCATTTTCCAAATATTCTGTAAACCTGTGAATAAACATATCTTGATCAAATATTACAGAATACTTTTCTGTTAATTCATTATATAAACTCTGTAATCCTTCAATATATAATGTCCCATATGCATCACCATGCCATACTTCCATTAATGTTGGACATTTAGGATTATCAAATTTTAATCCAGATTCGCTAAGTTTAATAAATTCTGGAATTTCTTTTAATAATTTATCTACATCACGAATAATATATACCAATACAAATTTACTTAAATCTGTTTTTAAAATATTTATAGATTCTTGATCATCGTCGACTTCTAGTTCTTCTTTAAATCTTAATAATAGTTTACTATTTGATTTAAAAATCTGTTTTAAATTATCACAATTTTTAATATTTTGACAAATAACACTAATATTATCAATAATATTAACAAATTCTCTAATATCAAAATCCTCCATTTAATTTAATTATTCTTTTATTTTAAATTAACAATTAATGAAATCGACAATTTTTTTAAGAAGGATTCTTCTACGTGGTTCTAATAATAAATAAGCATCATCAATTTTAAACCATTTAAAATCTACAGATTCTTCTGAAATATAAGTAGTTCTTATTCCAGTTTCTTGTGTTAAATATTTAGGTGTATATTGTTTTTTAGAAAATGCTATATAATAATATGTTTGATAAATTCTAGAATCATTTCCACACCATTCTTCTTTATAAGGCCCATGATTCCATATTTCTATATTATCATTATCAGTTTCGATTCCTGTTTCTTCATAAAATTCTCTTAATGCTGCTTCTTTAGGTGTTTCGTTATCATCTAATCTTCCTTTTGGAAACCCCCAATATAATTGTTGAATTATTACAGGATTATCAGAAAATATTTTATTAAGTCTATCTTTAATAGAATCAAATTTAAAATTTGCAATAGCATATCTATCTTTATAAACATTTAATTTATTATCAATCCATAAATCTTTCCATAAACTATCAAAACTATTATTTAATAATCGGTGTCTTTCATCTTCCGTTGTTAATGCAAGTAAATTTATTACTTGCTCATCTGTATCCCATATCCCTCGTAGAAAAGAATTATAACCATATGTATCTCTCTGTTGGTATAATAATACTTTTAATTCTTTACCATCCTCGAAAAATACTATTAAACCGTAGCTTCTTTTTTTTGTTTTATTAAATGATTTATATTTATTATACCAATAATTTTCTAAAGAATTTATATTCATTAAGATTGATTATTCTGTTCATTAAAATTAAAACTTTATCAATTTAATAATAATTTTGTCAAGGTTTAATATAATTTTCCAACATTGATAAATGTTTTATTTGGAGGTATTTGGGTCAAATAAGGCATGGTATTTAAATATAATTTAATCATATTTAATGGTTCTCTTGTTTCGTCGAAATATTCTGGTAATTTTTCGACATCGAGATATTTATGATCACCTTTTAATATTCTAAATTTAGTACCAATATCAATACCATCTATACCTTTATGAATATTTGCAGTGTAATATTCAAGAACTTGTTTATTAAAATTTATTTCAAATACATCTCTTAAATCTTTATAAACATTTAAAAAAAAGAAAGCTAAATCGTTAACAGTTGAATAATAATCTGGATAATATGTTTTTTCTTTTTGATTCATACCACTAATATTGAAAATGTTAAGATCGTCATTATATAAATATGATAATCCGTAATCTATTATTTTAACTATAGGACCTTTTGATTTCATATAAAAATGAGTATTTTCATCTATAGAATATTGGATATAATCATAATCAGATATTTTTCTTTTAACGTTATTTTCATCAGTCCATAATGCTTCATCATCTGAATTAACAATCATAATATTATCCGTTTTCAAATCATTATGACTCAGTTTTAAAAATTTTTGAAATACGGAAATTGTAAACATTACTTGAAGACATATTCTTTCTATATAATTATGTTCTTTATATGTTTTAACACTAACTAAATCTTTTAATAATTTAAAATAATTTTCAACTGTTGTATCACCTAATGGCGTAATAGTTATATATTCATTATTACATTTTACCATAGTATATAATGGAAAAATATTTATAATTTTTGATTGATAATATAATGATGTTACAAATAATGATACAATAAATTCAATAGTTGTAGCATCACAAACTAACATATCATCATTTTTTTGACCTAACATATTATATTTATTAGTTCTCGTTGTGCAACCATTAAATTGTTTTTCTTTAATTTTATGCTGTTTAGTTACAAATAAAGTATTTGAATAATTATTAAAAAATGCAGACGAAGCTATTCCATACACACCAGAACCAAGTATATTTACAGTATTTTTATTATTTAATGTACTACATGCTAATATACTATTTTGTTCTATAAAATAATTAATTATTCGTGTTATATTAATATGATTTTGCGATTTTTTTAATTCGGTTAATAATTGTTTTAAATTATATTGATTAAAAAATGATAAATTATAGTTTTCAGAACCAGTAATATTAGTATCAGGGTCTATTATTAATGTTACAATAGATGATATATTAGGTATGTTTAATAATTTAGGAGAATCAATTATATCTAATATTTTAATATGTTTAAAAAAATTGAACATATGAATAGGAAAATTTTCAAAATTAATTAATTTACAACTTGTTACTGTTTTTTCTATAAAAGAATTATTTTGTAGTAGATCAAGTAATTGTTTAGATGTATAAGTAATTTCAAATAACATACAATATTTTTGATTATGAATTATTAAATCATATCCTATCATTTATTACTCATTGAGTAATATTTTTTCTAAATTATTAAATTTTAAACGGAACAACTTGTACAAACTGCTTCATTTGAAGCAGGCGTTTCGTTAATTTTAATACTAGATATTGTATAATTAATTGCTTTAACTTTTTCTAATTGTCTTAAATAATAAAGTCCTGTTTTTAATTTTAATTTCCATGCATACATAAGATAATGATGAAGCCTCGTCGATGTAACATAATTCATATGACAATTCATAGATTGCGATTGACAAACAAATAATCCTCTATCTCTACTCAGTTCAAGTAAGAGTTTTTGAGGAATATTAAATATAGTAGTATATTTCAATACTAATTTATCCCATAATTCTTGAGAAACATGTTTAGGCTTCTCATAATAAGAAATATCTTGATTATCACTGACATGTTGGTATAGTTCTGTATTCCATATTCCTAATTCTCTAGCTTCTTTAATAAAATATTTATTAACTAATTTATATTCTCCGGTTAAAACTCTTCTTTTTCCTATTAAATTGTTAAACGGTTCAAAGCATTCATTATTTCCAAGAATATGAGCACTCGTTGCGGTTGGCATTTCAGCAAATATTAATGAATTTCTAAGTTTAAATAGAATCATATCTTTACGTATTTTTTCTATTTCCGAATATGGAGTACGTAATGTTAACCCAATAAAATCTAAGTATCTTTCATACCACATTTTAGTATCTGCTAAAAATTCATCAGTATTAATATTAAAGTGTTCTAAAATCCAAAGATCAATTTGGAATAATCCTTTTGAAGTTGGCGATCCATCAAAAGTAGGGTACGGACCTTCTTCTTTTGCAAGTTCGATAGATTCTTTGATACCTGCAAAATACATAGTTTCAAATATATTAAAATGAAATTGTCTAAATTCGGGATTATGAGTTAGTTGAGGTACCATTTGTTGAACTTTACTACCATTTACCAATTGTGTATTTTTTTCATGAGGTCTTAATATTTTATTACCTTCGTTATCATAAATATAATTTACCCAACTTATATCCATTAAAGCTGCTGCATCAGCAAGTCCTTGAATACCGATACCTAACGGTCTTCTTTTAAAATTGGCCCTTCTTAATTCTGGAATTTCTTCTGGATAATGCGTACGATTGACAGCATTATCTAAATTTCGAACTACTTCTCTTGTTAAATTTGCAAGCTTATTAAAGTTATAGGTTGGTTTATTTTGTAAAATTTCAATACAATTATTAACTGAAATACTTGCAAGATTACAACTAAATATTTCTTGTTCATTAGTAACACCAGTAATTTCAGTACATAGATTACTTAACCTAACAATATCACCATCATGTGTTTGATTACATTTTCTATTAATTGCATCTTTAAATAAAATATATGGACTACCAACAATAGTTTGGACTCTAAGAATTGCATCCCATAATTTTCTTGCTGGTATATGTTTAGTTGCTAATTCTTTTCTTTCATATGAAATATATAAATCTTCAAATTCTTTACCATATGTTTTATCTAAACGTTTAGCTATATTTGGACAAAATAAACTCCACATTTCATCATTTTCTACTCTTTTCATGAATAAGTCGCATATCATCAATCCGTAAAATAGATATCTAGCTTTTAATTCTGGATTACCAGATGGATCTTTTGCTTCAATAAATTCAAAAACGTCTGTATGCCATACTTCTAAATATATAGCTGCACTTCCTTTGCGTTCTCTTTGAGGTACACCTTTAATAATTTCATTAACAATTCTTAACCATGGAACTATACCTTGACTAATACTGCCATCATGAATCTTTGAATGTCTTAAATTTGTAAAATCTGCACCAATACCTGCACAATTTTTAGAAAGAATTGCCATTTTCGTCCAACTAGCCGATATATTTTCCATATTATCATATACGCTCATTGTTACACAACTTGATAATCCAGGTCTTTTGGTCCCTGAGTTTACTATAGTTGGTGTAGCTTGAGTATAATTACCTTGAGATAAATTATCATATACAGATTTGATCATATTTAAATGAGGATAATGTAAAAATGATGCAATTCTTAAATACATATAACTTGGAGTTTCTTGAATATTACCTTGGAAATCATGCTTACAATATGAATTTTTTAATGTAAATATAGCAAAATAATCTAATCTTTCATCTCTTGAATTATCAATCATTTCATTTAATACGTCTGCGTTATCAATTACAAATTGTAAATATTTTGCATCTAAACAATCTTTAAGTTTTAACATTGCATTACTAAATGTTTTTCCTACTTTCGATCTTAACATAAAAAGTTCAATTCTTCCAGCAAATATAGTCCATTCGTAAGATTGAATTGATTCATCATTTGCTATTCTTGCAATCAATTCAAGATTAGAATGAGATTCATCTTTCAAATTTAAATTTTTATTTTTTAAAATCGTAAGATCTACGTCATGTAAATCGCTGCATAAATCGAAAAGAATCATATTAAATTTTTTACTAAATTTTATTATATTTTTTTCATTTTTAAAAATGAATTTTTAATTCAAAATAAATCGAAATTAAACTTCTATTTTATAGATGGTCAAATATGAAGAACTTTTATTTCACTTTCCATGTCTAATATATAATGATAAAATATTTATAGAATATTATGATTGTAATAATGATTTAATATATTTATTATATTCGCATGATATGATTTGTCAATTTTTAGTTGAAAAATTACATATAGATATGCATCATAAGATGCATAATATATCTCATATAAATATTATTAGAAAAGTTATCAAATACATTTTTGATAATCCAAATAATATTGATTATAATAAAATTAAAAATATGTTAGTTCCTGTTGATATTAATATCGATTTTTTAAAAAAATACATTAAGTAAATATTTAAATAATTATCATTAATAAGTAAATGAATATTAACGAAGATATTTATAATAAATTTAGAGATAATTTTTTAAGTAAGGGTCCAGGTATATGCATATTACGAAAAAGAAAATATAAAGAAAAAATAAAATATTATTCTTTATTTGCTAAAAAAGATACTTTGCCTTATAATAATATTATATTACATAATAATATAACTTTTGATGATAAACATTTTATTCTATTTATAGATGATAATTTTGAAAGTGTAGGTATGATACATTATTTACCTATAGATAAATCTTTTACACAGAATATTTAGTATTACTCATTGAGTAATACTATTCAAATTATCGTCTAATATTTATCGGTGAATAATATCTTTGGATCCAAAAATTTAAATTAGGATCGTCATCATTATTTTTTCTTGATGATAGATATTTTTTTAAATATTGCATTTTCTCGAAATCTGTAACATTACAAACCAATAATTCTTTATTAATAGGTAAGCATTTTAATGTATTTAAAGTTTTAATAATAATACAATCTTTGGTATCTATTTGTTTTTTATATGTAACATTTAAATTAATAAGGATAAATATAAAGATCCAAAATAATATTAATAGATATAATATATAATCCATTTATTAATAAAAATATAATATTCATTGAATATTAAAAATAATCTTTCGCAATATTGTCTATAATATATTCTGCAGATATATGAGTATGATTTTTAATTTCTTTTAATGTCATTCTTATTTCGGTAATGTTAAATAAACTTGATATTTTTTTAATAAATGGCGTTTCAATACATCTTATAATATCAAAAATAAATAACGCAATATCATAAGATGTATTAAAACAATTCATTATTGTACCATAATAATCATTATCAATGTAATTATTTATAATTTTTATATTAGAATATTTTTGTGACATTGCAAAATCCCCAAATTTTGCAATGTATTTTTGATTACGTAATATAATTTTAACTTTTGAAGTAGCAATAATTATATCTTTTGTTTCTTCACAATTATTTTCAAAAATTAAAATATTTAATGTATGTGTATCATTATGATTTATTTGTAATTTTTGAAAATTATATAATCCATATAAACATTGTAAAACTATTTCATCAAACATATTTGTACCTTCTGTTATTGAATAATTATCACTTGGATTTGATATCATGGTAAAAAATGGAAATAGTGCTTTTTCTAGTATTAAACAATAATATAATTGTTTTCTAATAGGTGCTTCTCTACCAAATATATCAAAATACTGTTTATCAGGATCTTCCGATTTATGAATAATATTTTCAATAATACTTGTTGATTGGCCATAATTTTTAAATTCTTTTACATATCTATCATATAAAGATTTGAATGATTTATTTAATAATAAACGATGTATATACTCATTAAATTGTATATCATCAGAACCTTTATTTTCATTATATAATTGACAAAATTTTATATATGCATCATTATCTTCAGAAAATATTTTCTTATCAAATGATGATAAACTTTCATAAATATTTTTAATATCTTCAGCAGTAAATTTCATATATGGAAATGAATAATCTTTGGTATTATGAATTATCATTTCCATACCATAATATTTTAACGCGTTTTGTATATGTTCTGTAAAACAGCTAATAAAATATTCATTATGATTCATATTTTCTGTATATATATCTGGAAAACATGCTAAATCGTTTTTACATTCCTTAACCCATAACCGATATCTACTTTGATTGTAAAATTCTTTAATTTTACTACACAAAGTAGAATCTAAAGATTCTACCAAAACACCTTTTATATCTATCTTTTGCAATTTTAATATTACACTATTCTTTTCGTCGAAATCATATTGATATATTTTTGCGTAATTTCCTGTTGCGATTTCTCTGGAATTTTTAATCATAATACATAATTCATCATTTATAGAACTTAAACTATTGAAATTGTTTTTAATAGATTCCGTATCGAAATCATTTATATCTTTAATTAATTTTTGTTTTTTATTTATTAAGAAATTTATAAATGTTTCATAATTCATTTATAAATTATTATTTATTATTTAATTTTCATTTTTATTATTTAAATATTTATAAGACGGTGAATAAATGAGTGAACAATCAAATTCGGCAATTTTAGGAAAATCTATGTATATACATATTGCAGCAGAGGTTGTAGTTGTTGGAGGTTTAGCATTTTATCTTTCAAAAAGATGTTCGTCGTTAGAATCTAAAGTAGATCAATTAGAACAAGCTGTAAAATTATTAATGGATGAAAATCATAAAATTAAAAATATGCTTTCATATCATGGTGATTTAATTAATAAGAAGTCTTCTTCTAAAAAGAAGAAAGTTCAAATTCAAGAATGTGATGATGATGTTTGTCCCCTAAATGAAGAGGAATTAGATTCTAAAGTAAGAGACGAAATTTCTGAACAATTATAATTTACTCGTCGAGTAAAACATGATAATTAAAAATGAAAATTTTAATTAAATAATTTTTTATCTAAATTAAAAGAAGAATAATCACTAATTCGACCTTATAATAATATGCAAAATTTTAATAAAGATCATAAATCTGAAGAACAATTTGTTAAAGCTATCGAAGCAAAACAATTGGTTTTTCCATTAAAAAGAGAACAATATGATGATAATTCTATCAAAATGATGTTTGGTAATTTAATTAAATATGATTATAAACCTAGATTGATTGAAGTAGATACTTATCAATTCAAATATCCTATAATAATTAATAAAGAAAAATTTGTTCCATATTTCAAAGTAAATAATATTAAAAAATCATTAATATTAAAATCTAATGATTCTGATTATAATGATTTTAACATGTTAAGTGATATGTATCAAGAAGAAGAAAGAATGAAATGTTCTCTTCTTGGAAAAGATAGTCCTCATATTCTTTTTTATAAGAAACCAAGAGAACTATTTCAATTACTTTCTAAAATAGACGGAAAAAGAGTAGATACTTTTTCCCCAAATCTTCGGGAAAATATCTATAATATTAAACCATCTATTGAATGTACTACTCATCGACCTGCTAATATCATGGCATTAATTCAATATCTTCTTGTTGATGGTCAAAAAAAATCAAAAAAAGATATATGGATATATGATTCTTCAGCGGGATGGGGTGATAGATTATTTGGTGCAATGGCTGCAAATGTTAATTATATTGCAACAGATCCAAATGTTGATCTACATAAAAATTATGAAAAAATGATACAGAAGCATGGTAACGCGGGAAGAACCTATAAGATATTTAAACATGGATCTCAAACTTTAGATATGGATAGAGAATTAGATCAATTGTATAATCAACAAAATATTCAATTTGATTTAATGTATACGTCACCTCCTTATTTTAATCTTGAAACTTATAGTAATACCAATGATCAATCTATATCTCTATTTTCAACTGAAAATATATGGTATGAAAATTTTCTTTTACCTACATTATTTAATTCATGGAAATATATCAAAAAGGATGGATATATGGCTATTAATATTAACTACTTTAATAATAATCAAAAATATATCAGTAGAATGATTGAAGATGTTCAAAAATTATGTATCGGTTCTGATTTTATGGGTGTTCTTTCATATGCTAATATGAAAGATGGTAATATTTTATCATCACCTCAACCTATTTGGATATGGAAAAAAATTAAAGAAACTAATTATGAAAATCTAAGTAATAATATTGTTACGGATGTAATTGTTGATAAAGAATTTAATAATTTAATTTATAAATTCTTTGATAGCAAAGAACCTATATCTCGAACAGAAGTAGATAAATGTTTATTAGAATTATCTATTCATGATCGTTCTCAGATTTTGTTTGAAATATTATTTGTTCAAAATCCTAATACGCAACAAATATATTATGATTATGATATTACAAATGAAAATATCGAATTTATTTGCAAACTTATTGAGATCCAAAATATTTATATTAATGGTATTGAAAATAATGAAGAAAGGTTAAATACGATTTCATCTATTATTTTTGATGATAATAGTAGTGTTGAACCTATAAATAAATTTAGAATATTAGCATTTTTACAGAAAAATGCCAATAGATATTTATATTTAAAAGATAATATAGATGAAATCTCTAACTATATAGTTGGTTTTGATCCTGACACGGTTGATAGCCTTATAATCGAAACATTAAATTATAATAAACAAGTTAACCCTCTTACTCTTAAAAAAATGATTAATGTCGATTCAATTAATTATTATAAACAATTTATTAAATATTATTCATATGCAGATTGTGATAAATCTGTTCTTAATATTCAAACTAATATTACAATTAAAGATCCTTCATTAAAAGAACTTTTCTTAAAAACATTAGATTATTTTTATCTTAAAACGATTTCTAATTCTTTTGTAGCTAATACTAATGAATTTGGAAATTTTGCAAGACAAGCTTTAAATAATCAAAATATTTTAAGAACTATCAATATAACATCTACAGCTAACCTTCAAGGCTTTGCAAAGTTATTGTATCTTTACAATTATGAATTATTTAATAAAGTTGTACCTCTGGATCGAGAAACTACATTAAATATTCCAAAAAATAAAAATATACCTTCTTTCTTCTATTATCCTGCATTATATAAACATTTATGTAATGTTAAATTTAATACAGAATTTAATATGAGAACATATGATGATATTAAATTTAATATCCCATATATTAGTGATAAGAATTTTCCTAGACCGATTTTACATATTGGTCAACGTAAATTATTCTTAAATGAACTTCAGTTTTTAACAGAAACGTTGAAATCTCATTTAGATGAAGCCTATGTTATTTATGCCGGTTCTGCACCTTCAGAATCAAGATATCTATTATTAGATTTATTTCCAAATGTTAAATTTATTTTTATTGATCCTAGTGAACATAAAATTTGGATTGAATCTCGTAAACCTCATTATGTATATGATACTTCGCATAATATACATAATGAAATTGGTTATATTCATGCAGGAAAATTCAAAGACGACAATAAAAAATTTAAAAAAGTATGGAAATATCAAGAATTAAATAACAAAACTTATCTTCAGCCAGCAATGTTAGATTTTATTAAAATGCATAGAATATCGATTATTGAAGATTATTATACTAAAGATCTTTCAATTGTTTTGAAAGGATTACATACCCATAAAACAACCAAAGGTGATAAAATGCCGGTATATTTTTGGAGCGACATTAGAACTGTATTAGGATCAAATGAATTTCCTACTGATATTGATATTCTTTGGAATAGTGCAATGCAAGTCATATGGATTTATTATCTTCAACCTGATAAAACTATGTTGAAATTTAAATTACCATTTGGCAATTTAAATGACGATTCTATTAATATTTCTAATAAACCAGAATATAGCAGCATTTTTAATGAATGTTTACAACTTCCACCTCCATATAATATCGATTTCGTTTCTAATTTTAATGATTCTGATCCTTCTAAAAGGATATTTGAATACTTTGATGGAAGTATTTGGCTTCAACCTAGAGCTCCTATTATTACTACCGAAACGCGATTGGTATTCAGTAAAGAAAATATACGTATGAGATATTATAATGTAAAAAATTATGAAAATAAATTTACATATTTAAATTTAGTAGTAAGACCTTTCCAACTATTTAATAATCCTATTTATCAGATTCCATCGTTATCTAATAGAGCATTTGAAATAGGTTTTGATTGCTGCTTCGACTGTATGTTAGAATATAATATTTGGAATGATTATTTTAATAAATATACTACTCAAAATAACCACGAGTTTGAAATATTAAATAAAGTTGAATATTTTTCAATATTTAGTACTAAAACATTAGTCAAAGATGGCCATGGAAAGTTAGTACCTGGAATGCTTAGTGCTGATACCTCGTTATTTAATGAAACAATCCCAATTTCATTGCAAAATAAAGAAAATAGATTACTATTAAAATATATTAATACACCTACACCTTCTGTAACTATTAATATAATTGAACATTATTATGAAAAATATATCAAATATAATGTTCATAAAAAAGATGATCATTGGTTGACTAATCAGTATAATGTTTATAAGAAATTTTCCAAAAAAGACGATTCAATTATCAATACTCAAACAAATATTTCTCGATTTAACAATGCTACAGAATTTAATATATTTATATCTAATAATATTGATAGCAGAAATAAATTACTAGATATTTTTAATAAGATTAAAAATATCAGAATAGTTAATAGATGGGAAGATGCTAAATTAATTATGAAAGCATCATTGAAAGAACCTGTTAATAATAACATTTCATCAGATATTTCAGAATTAGGTATAGAAAAAATGTATAATTCTCCTCAATCTGGAAGACAGTTTATAGATTTAAGAAAAATTTTAAATATTCGTGAAATTAAAAATCATTTTATAAGTATTTTATATGGAACCATTTTTTCTAAATTACAAGATGAGATTAAAAAGATTATTAGTGATATAATATTTGATGAAGCTAATTATGATTTAGATGATGATGTTATATATAATAATATCAGAAGTAAAATTATAAAGTTTAATAAAACAGAAAATACAGTTGATCATGAAGTTAAATCTTATGGAATAACAGTTCCATCAAGAGCAAGTTATAGAGTTAAATATTTATTACCTATTTTTTCTGAGTATATAGAATCTACTAAAAATATAGAAAATAGATCTTATCTTGATATTGGATGCGGAGAAGGTAAAATTACATCGGCTATTGGTAGTATGTTTAATATCAAAAATATACATGGATGCGATATAGTTCCATATGAAAATCCTGATTTTAATTTTACATTAATTACTGATATTAATAAACCATATCCATATAATGATAAATCTCAAGATATTATAACTACATTCATGGCATTACATCATATTCGGGATATGGTAAAATCTATAGTTGATATTTATAGAATGTTAAAGGATGATGGAATATTCATTATCCGTGAACATGATTGTACATCACCGTCGATAAGTTTGATGTTAGATATTTTACATGGTTTATATGCTATGTCTTGGAATGAAGAAATAGAATATGCATCTTTTAAAGAACAATATTCAAAATATCTCAGTCAATATGATATGATAAATATCATTGAAAATATTGGATTTAAACTTGCATATATTACAAAGCCTACTAAGGATATCAGAAGTTATTATGCTGTTTTTGTTAAAAATGATAATATAAGTAATTACTTTAAATCCGTTGCTTCCCCCATTTTTTATAATATTAATAAGCCTATTGAACCAAATACTAAAATATTAAATCTTTTCCCCGATCATAATCTTATTACTAATAAAGATTCATTATATATTACTTATAAGCAATGGTGTAGTCAATATAATATTAATATTAATAATATACTTCCAAAAACTTGGAACGAAATTAATAATAGTTCTATCATTGAGTTTACAAAATTACCAAAGATTATTATTAAACCGCGATCTTCATTTGGAGGGCAAGGTATTAAAGTAATGAATGGTAAAGATTTTAATTTACAAGTTAAAGATTATAATAATTATATCGTACAAGAATATATTACAAATGTTAAAACTATTAAACATCTTACTAAAGGATATGATTGTAAATTTGATTTAAGAGTAAATATTATTGTAAATTCAAGAGGAGGAATTTGGATTTATAATAATATGTTATTAAGAGTAAGTGATGAAGAGTATGATATTAATAGCAGTAACGAACTTGTTCATATTACTAATTTTGATAAGAGACAAATTACTAATAATTCTAAAAGATACGTCAATCTTATTACTCCAGGAGAAAATTATGATCTATCTCATAATGTTAAATTATTTATTATGAAATATGTCATTCCTGTTATTTCTGAAATGGTAGTCAAAAAATATTATGATTATAATACTAAGACTTTTTTGTATCCTAATTTAACATCATTCCAAAGATTTGGAATAGATTTAATAGTTACAAATAATAACGAAATTAAATTATTAGAAATTAACTCGAATCCCGGTTATCCGGATGAAAAAGATTATCTATATTTAACAAATCTTTGGTTTTCAAATCAAAATATATTTAATATTCCTGATAACATTGAAATGAATTTCATTACTAATAGAACTGTATATAATAATGAAAATTTACCACTTAATACTAGTAAATTAATATATATTAATCCTTCATATTTTGATGCAAATAATTTAACATTATTTGCATATAAGACAGGATTTAAAATTGTTGATAATTACGAAACCGCTGATATCATTGTTAAATATAAATTTAACTTTGATGATGATACGTATAAAAATAAAGTAATTAATAAATATCCCGGTGATAATACTTTACATTTCAAAGATAAATTACCAGAAGCCGTTAAATCGATAAATGCATTAAGTATAATCCCTCAAACTATCAATGCGGATGATAATAATTTTGATCGATCACTTTTAGATGAAAATAAACTTTATATAATAAAACCTTCACATAACTATGGAGGAATAGGTATTAAATTAAACTATAAAAATGATATTAATATCACAACCCAGAGTGTAATTCAGGAATATATTAAAAATCCTCAATTATTAAATGGGTGTAAATTTGATATGAGAGTAAATTATATATTATACAATAATGAAATTTATATGTATAATAGTATTATGTTGAGAATTAGCGATAAAAAATTCGACATTAATAATTTAGATAATAATATTCATGTTACAAATCTTCATGGCAGAGAAACTACACAATTTAATCAAATGTTATTAGAAAATACGCCACGGCTTGATATTAAATCTATTAATAATAAAATTATAGATTTTTCAAAACAATATATTAAACCGTTAATTAATAAGTATGTTTTTGAGTCTTCGAAAGATATTATCGAACAACAAAATTTAACATGTTATGCACAGTTTGGAATAGATATTCTAATTACAGATGATATGAAATTATATTTATTAGAAATTAATAACTCTCCAGGTACTATAGGTGATATTACTAAATCGATATTTAGTATTTTTACATCAAACAAACTTGATACATCAAATTTAACATTAATTTAAATTATAATTACTCAATGAGTAATTTATGCTCTAAAAGATGCCTGATAATATGGATAAACAAAAATACCGTAATCTCTACCTAATCCTGCAGATCCTTCTCGGATAACAAATTGATTATATGTACTTACTATTGAAGATGGCTGACCTATTTCTTTGTAATTTCCATATTTATCTAATCCTAAAATTCTTATATATTGTTCGATACCACAACCAGCAGCATTTACAGCTACAGCTTGCGATTCTTTGGGTCTTAAGAAAAATTGAGGTTTCAGTTTATCACCAGTTAACTTATCTGATATAAATATTGCTAGCGTATGAGAAGTAGCATTTTCTATGCTTATTCTTCTAAAATTAATATTATTTTGTGCTTGATTATGCGAATCATAAACATTAGTATAATTTTGTAATTTATTCCAATCTAATACATTATTCATCTTTTATTAAAATAAATATTTATTTTAATAACATTTTAATCATAATTAAATATATGACAATTTATCATATATAATATGAGTATTGAACCCGTTTTCAATCATATCACCTAATAATTCTATAAATTCTTTATTATCTTTGTTATTTGGTGTAAATAAAAATTCACCATTATATGATATCAATTCGCATATTTTATGTCCGGTTTTCGTATCAATATAATAAAAAATAATTAAACTTAAATTATTTTTATTGAATGTATTAGATGACGTATTAAATCTTAATTCGCATTCAGATTTATTATTTAATAATTCAAAAAATATAATATTAATTTCTGCTTTCTTATTATCAGATTTAAAAAACAATGGTATAAGAATAGGTGCATATATAAAAGGTTCAAGGTATTCATCTATAGGAATATTAAATGTTGTTTTAACTATATTAGATTGAACATCTAATAATTGTTCATTTATATTTCTATTAGTTGGGATGAGATACATAAATGCTCTAAATATTGTATCTAAAGAAGTTCCAAGACCGTGTCTATTATATAAAGTATGATTATGATGTAATATTCGTATTATTTTATTAAATTGAAACGGTAAATTCATAGTTCTCCTTCCAAATGGAACATTTGGTTTCATAAGAATAGGCATTTGACTATAGTTCGTTGATTTATCTTTTTCTCTTTTTTCCAGACCATTAATGGTTGTACAGCAAGGTCTCTGGCCTTTTGTAGTTAGATGAGGATACATATATTTTTGTTCTGCTTCTGTTTTTCTTGGTATACAAGCATAAATTTTTGCATTATCAGTCTCAGGCCATTTTAATTCAAGTGTTGATTCTATTTCTTTTAATTCTTCTTCTGTATATTCATCTCTACCGATAACATTCATATATTCGTTTTTAGCTTGTTCAAATTCTTCTCTTGTTTCGTCATTAACAATATATGGGCGTTTTTCTATAGGACAAACGCTTGTATATTGAAATTTAACTTCATCATCTCTTGCTTTGAATAATCTATCATATTCTTTTTTACCTAAATTTTCATCACCATCCCCTAATGCATTTTTTATCTTTTTTAATCTATCATCAATATTATATATTCCCATCGATGTGTTTTTTGATTTAACTCTTTTAATATAATCATATATAGATGGTTCATTATTTAATAAAAGAACATCAATATAAAATTGTAATAATTGTTGAATATTATTATGATAAATATTTAAAATTTTATTGTATCTTTCAGTATAAATTTTTAACATTTCTAAATTTTCAACATGCTTCATATAAACAAAAATTGAATTTCCTTCTTGTATGAATGTAGTTGTAATAGAATTTAAAGGTAACAATTCTTTTCCAAGTTCTTTAACTAAATAGAACGATGATATAGCTTTAGAAATCATAGAATTATGAGATTCTTCAGCAAATATCATATTACGAATATTTGGATGAAATGTAATAAAATCTGCAAATGATACCTTATCATAATTAAAATTTTTAATCTCTATTTTAACAGAAATATTTGAATTTACCATTGTTAATTCTGAAGGAACTAAATTGAAATATTTTTCTATAATTTTATTGACACCTTGATTGTTTAACCCGAATAATGTATTATAGTTGATAATTAATTTATATTTAACATCTTTAGTCATATCAACATTTTCTACAAGGTAACATTTTTGATACCTTTTTGTTTCCATTTTAGTTTTTACCCCTTCGCCAATACAATCTATAATAAAACCCATAACAGCTTCTGTTTCTAAATTCATTTGTAGCCATTCCGGTTTAGGTTTATTAATTTTATTTGCTTTGTAATAGTATTTACCTTTCCATCTTAATGCTGCAAATGGTATAGAATTTTCACATATTAATTTATCAAATAATTGTACAGGTGTAATATTTTTTAATTCAAATATTAATTGTTCAGATACGATTTCATATTTTTCAATTGGTATTTTTTGTCTAAGAGAATTATACTCGAAATCGATCTCTTTTTCAACATTTTTTACTTTATCATAATCTTCTGCTGCTTTTTTTAATATTTGTAATGTCGATTCATAATCACCTTTTGCCATAATTTCATTAAAATTAATATTAAATTGATTACTCTCAGAATATTTCTTAATAAAAAAATACCATATTGCATGAATATATTTCTGATCTTTTATTTTTGGGAATTGTGTCCGTATTTTAATACGTTCGCTATTAGATTCTAGTCTGATTTTTTTGTTTTGTGAAAGTTCATCGGAATATACACTTTTATAAATTTCTTCTCTTATATCTTTCTTACCATTATTAAATGATGGAATAAAAGGAAATTCTTTATACATTTATTAATATAAAATAATAATATTTTTTACTCATTGAGTAATATAACTTTTAATACACTTTAATTATTATGTTCTTTTTGTTTTTTATATGATTTATATATGAAATATCCACTTATTATTAATGCAATTAATATTAGTATAATTGCAATAATTAAAGTATAATTTTTAGTATAGTTTTTAGGCATATATTCATCAATATATCCGATTGGTTGGTACATTTATTATATTAATAAAATATAATAAAATGATTATTAAATATATAATAAATGAATATTATTCAACATGATACAAATAAAGAGAAAGATATATTTCTCATTTCTGTTGATGATACTACATCAATAGCTTATACAAGAGAAGATATAAAAAATTCTCCACACATTTTAAGTTCTATACCACCATTAATTAAAAATAGAGTAATTGAAAATCTAGATAAAGATCCTAATGATAATTTTTTTGATAATGTAAATGGCAATAAAGAATTAACACCATTAGATTATGACCCTATTAATATATGGTGTTTAAAAGATAGATCAAAAAGTATAGTATTATATTATGCACCATGGTGTGGTCATTGTGTAAGAACCAAAGAAATTTGGAAGGAATTGGCTAATAAATTTGCAAAAAAGAAAAATAGTATCAAGATATACTCATTTAATTGCGAAGGACCTATGAATAATAAAAGAAACAAATCCCATTTAGCAAAAATGAGAGAACAATTTCCCAGTTTAGTCCCATATTTCCCATCTATTCATGTATATATTAATGGTAAACCAACAGGAGAAATATATGAAGGAGATAAGACTGTGAAAGATTTAGAAAAATGGATAAGAACGTTATAATTTTACTCAATGAGTAAATTACATTAAAAAAATTATCTAATTAGATAATTAATAAAATTTTCTAATGTAATATCTAACACCGTTGATAAAATATATGAAACTAACTGAACAGAACATCCTTCAATAATAGTTATATCATTAATAATATAAATATTATCTTTTTTAGATTTCATATTCCAATAATGAGTTATTTTTACATCATAATCTTTTTCTATTTCGTTAACTAATTGAGGATAATTCTTAGAAGATAACAATAAATTATAACCATTAGTATGTTTTTTCGTATTATATATTTCACATTTTAGAATAATATATTGAATAGATAAAATAAAATTTTCTATATCTAAATCTATATTAAAATCATCTTTTAAATATGGTATACTTAATATATGTTCAAATTTACTAATTAAAGTAGATTCGTAATTATTTTGAAAACACAATTTGCCATCTGTAAAACATAATTTTATATCATGCTCTATAGTCTGTTTAACCATTAAAAGTTTATAAGGATCTGAAATGATCATTTTTCTTAATGGTGAAATATATTGTTTTCTATATTTGGCAATATTGCAATTTAATTTTGAAGCAATGCTATATGATAATCCAAATTCTCTATTATAATAACTTTTTTCAGAAGGTAAAAAAAGGGATAAACAAGATAAGTTAAAATAGAAATCTTCAGAATTTTCCATAGAACTTTTATCTTTTTTGAGTTGATTTGCAAATTTTTCTACAATTAATTTAAATAATTTAGTATCTTTTAATTCTAAAAATAGTAACATTAATTTAACAGATTTTTTATTAATTTGTAGATTATTAATGAGTGTTAGAAATTGATCATAATTTTTGACATAGATATATAACATACATGAAATGAATTCGTTTTCAAAATCTAAATATGTATCCCAGAAATAGAATAACAATTTTACAGATCTATTATTAATCTGATAATTATTATCAATATTATCAATAATCTTATTACTAATTAATTTTTGTGATAGCATTATAGATAAATCTAAATCATATATTATTTTAAAATTATTAAAAGTCCTTTCATTAAAAAAATTAATTAATTCCATTTTTTCTAATAAATTATTTTATTAATTTCATTTTTAATATATAATAAATGTCCTCAAACCAAAAAGATGGATACTATAATTTTATTAATTCTGTAAATGGGATTTTTGGAAATATTGGTACATCATCATTTATATTAGGATATACGGGAGCAAATTCTACATTTAAAATTGATGGATCTGTTATAACATCTGATGATTGGAAAAAACTTAAAGATTCTCAATCAGTTACGCCAAGCGGCGGTGTAACTATTGGCGGTGTAACTATTGGCGGAGCATCGGGTGCAAATGGTAGTTCAGGAGGAACAAAACTTCCAAATCCTACTATTAATATCGATCCTACTGGCGGTATTACTATTTATGCATCAGGGGCGACATATACTCCTGGTATTTCGGGAGCCTTACCATCTATATCAGGTACTACTATATTTAATATTAATACTACAAATGGTACTACAAGTATTACAGGAGGAAGTTTTATTACATATTCTATCGACGGACAATATAGAGATATAATGAATTCTAATTCTATAAGAATGACAGATCAATTCAACGGTACGGATAAATTATTAATAGATATAAATGGTGATTCATCTATTTCTCTAAAAGAATCTGATGGAAGTAAAATTATGATCGCAAATGGTATAACAGGTATATCATTATATGACGCTTCTGATAATCTTAAGTTTCAAGTTAATAGATTTACAGGAAATATGACAGGAAATGTTATTAATTTAGGAAGTTCTGTAGGAAGTATCCAATTAGACCCTACAAGTAATTCCCAACTAGTTGTAAAAAATATTTCAAATAATAAAACATTTGAAATTGGAAATAATTCGGTAATTTTTTATGACAATTTAGGAAGGTCAAAAACAGCTTTATTACCAGATGGGTCTTGGAATTTTTTAGAAGGTATAAATATTTTTCAGTATGGTAATCCTAATGAAAAATTTATTATCAATCCAGGATATGGATTGAAAGCTTATTATTCACCAACGGATGTTATGATTGATGCTGTATTTTCAACAAGAATTATTGCGATATCTGGGACTGTTAATATAGCAGGAACGTTAAATGTTAATGGTGTACCAGTTGTAGGAGGGGGAGGCGGAGGAACTTATAATCAAAATTTAAATACAACAGGTGCAGTTTCATTTAAATCGTTAACTATATCAGATCCTTTATATAGTACTAATGCATTTTTATTAAAAGATAATGCGGGTAATACAAGAATAAATATAGATTCAAATGGAAATTATAACCAAAGAAGAAGCGATAACACTTCATATTTTAGTTCAGATCATAATAATGGAAAACATATATATTTAAATACTGCCGCTACTGAAACTGTACAAATTGTACCAGGAAATGCAGCAACGGGTGGAACTATTCATGTTAGATCTTCTGGAAATGCAAATAATATTGTATTAAGCGGAGAATCTGGAAATATATTTTGTACTTCTATAAATTCGTTATATCCATTTGTTATTGGCGGATCTATATATGATTCATCTGGTAATGGAGTTATAATAGCTAATTTAGGAGGCGTTACAAGTAATTTAAATTTTTGTTTAACTAGTAATAGCATATCTAATCCTAAATTAACTATCAATGCAGGTGGAAATAATATAACAGCCATTTCCACTGTATCTTCTGTATGGGAAACTAATATTTCATTTGATATCGATATAATAGAAGTAACTCCTGCAAATTCTAGACAACAAGATTTTATACAAATATATGATAATTTAACTTTTAAATCTAGATTTCCATTAACATTTATTACTGGTGGAAATTATTCTGCTCATATATCATCAACATTTATTACAACAGGAACTCTCAATCTAATTATTTTAGTTAAATTAGTTAATACTGTAATTACAGCAGGAATTAATTATAATATAAGTAATTTTTGTTTAACAGTCAAAGAATTAACTAAATAATTATTATTTTACTTATTAAGTAATAAATGTCAACAAAAACTTCAAATATTATTCTAAATGTAATTTCTCAATCGGTTATTCAAAAAGGACCAACAGGAACTCAAGGACCAACAGGAACTCAAGGACCAACAGGAACTCAAGGACCAACAGGAACTCA
>CAZKTU010000001.1:13383-17732 GCA_964555675.1 uncultured Oscillochloris sp. | reverse complement strand
AGGACCAACAGGGGCTGGAACTACATATGATCAATCATTAAATACAACAAATTCTGTAATATTTAAAACATTATCACTTCAAGGTTCTCCTGGTGTTTCTGATACTGTAATAACAGCAAAAGATAATACATCTTTATCAAGATATATTTTATCAAATGATGGTAGTATATTACATTATAATAGTGCAGGTTCTGTAAGTTTGATGAATAATTCAAGTAGATTTTACGAAACATATGAATCTACGGGAAATAAAACTTACAAATTAGATATGGAAAATGGTATTATTAGATTATATAATAATACTAATTATAATAATAGTTTTATATTATCACCTCAATCCATTACTATATATGATATTAATCAAAATCAAAGGGTATATATTAGTGGGGTTGATGGAAATATAGATATTTCGAATAAACTTACTAGTAATTCAGTTGAATGTCATTCGATTACAGGATGTACAACTATCAATTCTATTAATACCACCAAAAGTAGAGCTTATAATATTATATCAGATCCAAATACGCAATTATGGGTCGAATTATATAATGGTATTGAATGGAATGTACCAATGATATTAGGAAGTCAATATAATTATGGTTTTAACCAACAACCATTCGGATATTATGAATTACATAGTACGACTTCTGGTGTATTTAAAATTGATTATTTTATTAGCGGAACTGTATATAATTTTGATCCTTTGCTAATAGCAAATTGTAGAATAAGCATATATTTTGATTTTTCTGATTCCGTATCAAATGTTTTAGCAGGAAAAATGATATTAACAGATCCTACTCATGATAATAAATTTATTATTAGTGGATCTACTACTATAAAAATTCCTTCACTTCAGATACTTAAGCTAAAATGTTATTTAAGATTTTACGTAGGAAGTACTCCTCATACTCAATATACAACTGAAATAAAAGGTATGTGGAATTTGTTAATAGAACAAATAGAATAATAAATACATTTATTTGTTCTATTAAAATAAATGGATAACTTTACATTTATAACAAATAATTGTCTTGGAGGTATGATTATATATCCAAGAATAAATAGAGAATTTGATAATCCTTTTATGGGTTCTTATATTATTGATGACGATCAATATCTTAAATTGTGTATGAATTTTGATTATTATATGAGTCTTGAACCTGTTTTTTCTAATAATAAACTTCCAATGGATATAACAAGCCCTATTAAACCAGGAACATTTCCAGTAATGTTTTTAGATGATATAGAAATTCATTGGATACATGAAACAGACGAAAAAGTATGTCTTGAAAAATATAAAAGACGCGTTGAAAGAATGAGAAAAAAGATACCATTTTTTATTTGGGGTGATAGTCTTTTACATAGACCTCATACTGATGAAGAAAGATTATCTATTATTAGAAAATTTAATACTCTTGAAAATAGAATATATTTTAATAAAGACAGCATCATAGAATGGAAAGATAAATCTTTTGATGATCGTCATGATTATGGAGGACATGCTAAACCTTTAAATTGGCTAGATTGGAATTTTCTTTTTACATTATTTTATGACATATATAATAAATATTCTGATAATAATAAATATTCTAATATATAATAAATATTTTAATGTGTAGTGATTAACTTAATACTCGATGAGTAAAAATTAAAAATATTTTGATTATTTTTTTTAAAAAAATCGATAATGCTTACATCATTAAATTATATCAATTCAAATGTTAAATATGGTTTTCATATTTCAAAGTTATCTACATTAGAAGATACTTTTAAGAATATGGAAAACACACCATTAACAGCTTATCAAATTTATGTAGCAAATTCTAGGTCATATATTCCTACAAATGTTGACGCATTAGATCTTTTAAAATCAAATAGAATATTAGATAGAAATGGTAAGTTAGGTAATTGTTTTATTCATAGTTCATTAATGCATAATATTGCAGGCGTAGTTGACGGTGTAAATTCGGAAAAATTTGTTACAAATAGAAATAATACTGTAAGAGGGATATGTGCAGAATTAGATGTAGCAGTAGGATTAGAAGGAGCAGTCGTTGTTCATTCTGGTGCTTCTAAAAATAAAAAAGAAGGTTTAGATGTTGCTATTAATACTATTATAGATTGTTTAACACTTGATAGTATTCATTCACATAAATATTCAACTACATTAGGTATTCCTATTGATGAAATGAAAAAGAAAAGAAAATTATATCTTGAAAATTCTGCAGGAGAAGGAAATAAATTAGGTTCTACATTAGATGAATTAAGTTACATTATTAATGGCATTCCTAATGAATTAAAAAATCAAGTTGGTATTTGTATTGATACTATGCATATATTTGGTGCGGGTCAATATGATTTTGGTAACGAATCAAATATTGTCGATTTTTATCATGATTTTGATACAAAATTGGGATTAAATTATTTGAAAATGTTTCATTTGAATGATTCTAAAGTAATGTTTAATAAAAAAGTTGATAGACATTCTCCATTAACACGAGGTTATATTTTTTCAAAATCTGAAAATGAAGGAGGCTTGAGAAAAGATAATATAGATGGAAATATAGGTTTAAATACGTTTGTTAACAAAAATGTTTCTCTTAATATTCCTATGATAGGTGAACCTCCAGACGATGACGAACTTCAAGAAAATGGAATATCATCTGGTATATGGGATTATAATATTATGAAAGAAATTTGTCATATTCACGGTGATAATTTTTGTTGTTGTTAATTTTTTATTACTCATTGAGTAATAAAATATTTATAGCTTTCTAAGAGTAAGAGTAGCAGTAACAGTAGCAGTAGAAGTTCCAGCAGTTACAACTCTGAGAACACCAGCAGTTGTTGTAGTAACTCTCCATGTAGCTCCACCTACTGCGGTAACACCAGCAGTAGAAGATCCAGTAATAACACCATCAGCATTTTCAACAACGAGGACCTGACCAAATGTAGAAGTTGTGGTTCCGTCGGTGACCTTAAGTGTACCAACATATACTCCAGCTTCTACTGCAGTACCTGTAACTCCAGCGGCAGTATAAAAAGTAGCGGCGGCAGTAGCGGCGGCAGTAGCAGTAGCGGTATAAGAAAGACTACCGGCCTGTTGGACGCCACCAACGTTTAATGTAGAAAAAGAACCAGAAAGGGCTCTGATAGATGAAGATGTTTGTGACATTTTAATTAGATGATTAGATTTATTAATAATAAAAAATAAAAATTAATATTTTTTTAAAATCTTAATTTACATCCTTTTACACATCTCTTAATACCTGTATATTTATTAAAATCCTTTGGAGGATAAGATCTATATGGTGTATTATACCAATCTATAGCTGTTATTTCTGAAAAATATTCTTTTTGTTGTAAACAATAATATAAAAATAATATTATAATAGATGATATTATAATAAAAAATATTATAGAATCGACATATTGTAATTGTTCATTTGTCATTTATTAATTTAATGAAAATTTATTATATTAAAATAATAAATGAATAATTCTTACAATTTTAAAAAAATAATAGTATTATTATTAGCATTAATATTAGCATTATTAATTACAACTATCATAATTATGCTGTCGTGGAATTATTTATCACGTAGACAAATATTACCTTTTAAAGAACTTAAATTTTTTGATGCTTTTGTAGTTTTTATATTAGCATCATCGCTTTTTATGAATACGATCATTTGTAATAATTGTAAATAATTTTTTAATATTACTCATCGAGTAATATATTTTTAATTTGGGTATTTTTTATTATAATAAAAATAGTTGATTATTGCATGCTGAATAATAGTCTGATCCAATCCAGTTATTTTAGATAATTCTTGATATGTGCGTTTTTTATTAGCATCGAGAAGATAAATATTACGGATCTTGATAAAATGATCTCTAGATAATTCTGGTATCTTTTCATATTCAATGTTTACATTATTAATTTTCGTTTCAGAAGTAGGCTCATTAGTTATCGGAGATGTTGGTCTAGTTTGCTTAGGATGTAATTCATTATAATAATATAAAAATTCATTAAGAATATCAGGTTTTGTGAGTCCCATTCTATGAAAGATTTCAATTATATCCACGCCTTTAATATTTATATACTTATTAGGATCTACAGGCGGAAATTCTGTTTCTTTTTTAATTTCTTCTTTTTTGTTTAATAATTTAGTAAAAATATTGACAACTTTAGGAGTTTCGACAACAACTTCTTCAACTTTAGGAGTTTCAACAACAACTTCTTCAACTTTAGGAGTTTCAACAACAACAACTTCTTCAACTTTAGGAGTTTCAACAACAACTTCTTCAACTTTAGGAGTTTCAACAACAACTTCTTCAACTTTAGG
>CAZKTU010000001.1:12999-13283 GCA_964555675.1 uncultured Oscillochloris sp. | reverse complement strand
ACTTCTTCAACTTTAGGAGTTTCAACAACAACTTCTTCAACTTTAGGAGTTTCAATAGGTTTTTCTTCAGGAGATTTTTTTATTACTTTTCTAATAACTTTTTTTACTACGGTTTTTGTTTCAACATTATTTTTAGTTGGTTGATGAGTTTCTATAGAAACTTGTTCTTTATTATCAATTTTATCAAATACCTCTTCAGTCAATCTAGGGGGATCAACGACAGATAATTCAGTTTTAGGCGTTATTTTTTTGATAATTTTTTTTACTACAGTTTTTTTTGGTTG
>CAZKTU010000001.1:0-12899 GCA_964555675.1 uncultured Oscillochloris sp. | reverse complement strand
AGGATCTAATGGTTGAGGATCTAATGGTTGAGGATCTAATGGTTGAGGATCTAATGGTTGAGGATCTAATTGTGGTTGATGGGTATTTTTTCTTCTAAAATTAGGAAGAAGAGGTTTATTTAATTTTATACATTTTAATATTTCGTCAAATTCTCTAACAGTAGGTTCGCCATCCCATTCGAGTCCGAGTTCATTGCAAATTTGAATAAATTCAGATTTTTTCTTCATTTATATCTAGAAGTATTTTTTAAAAGTATAAACTTAATTTTTTAGATTAGAAAAAATCTTAAATTTTCATTTTTAAAAAATAATATGATCAATAGAATTGTTATAATGATAAATATAATATATAAAATATAATTAATATTATATTTATCATTTTGAAATGCTGGTATTTGACATCCGGAATAAAATATTTTTTTCTTTTCAATATCTATCTTAATAGGAGAATTACAATTTGTAATCATAAATCCTTCCCAAAATACGTTTTCATCAATGTCTAAACATGATACATAAGTAGTTCCTTTATTATTTATATCAACTGTTATAGTCTGTTTAGGTTCAATATAGTAATGTTTTTTTTCATCATCTTTAAATATAACTAATATAGGATTAATTTTACTATAATTTTCTAAAATCATTTATTATATTAATAAATTAATAAAATGTTAAAATATATTAATGATATTTTTTCATGTAGTTATAATTTAATTGATAATGAAGATATTGATGTTAATAATATGATAGATAATGAAAATCTACAAATACCTTTACTTGATCATATACAAACTATATCTATAGATATAGAAAATCAAAATAATATAAAATACGAAATAGAATTTAAATTAAAAAATCTATTGAATACAGAATGCAAATTTATCAGAAATATGGTATATATAATAGAAAACAAAAATATAAGAATAATACCTGTTATATTTAATGATAATAAAATTATAATTAATTATTAGTCATTGTAATAATTAATTATTATATAAATTTATATTTTCATCATTTTCTATTATTTTTATATTTTCATCAATGTAAAATATTTTTATCTTTGTATAACCTAATAATTTAGGTGTTATTTTATGATTATGAAAATTATGCTGCGGTCCGGCATACATTTTGATTTTTTTAGTAATACAGTTACCATTTTCATCTTCTATTTTCACTACCTTTGGAGATTTTAGAAATTTTTTATTAATTAATATTGCATAATAATTAAAATTATGATAATAAGGAATTTCTATATAATCTTTATGATGTTTATGTCTTGCTAAGAAATTAAATATATACGTATTAAATTTTAATATATTAAATAATATATATGATTTTAATATATTAAAAATATTGTTAATTTTATTGCGATCCATTATTTTTAATTTATTATAATAAAATACTTTAAAATGCAAAATCGTAATATCCTAGTTATTATCTTATTAATATTCATAATAAGTTTTGTGTTATTTTTATCTTCAACTAATATTGATAATCCTATACTTATATTAATTAAAAATTATTGCAAATTATTAGATCCAAGATTTGAAAATATCCCTATATATGAAGGTTTTGAAACTCCTCATACTGTTGATAAAGAATATATTATAGTATGTTTAAAAGATAATAATGGAAATCTTATGAATATATCTGATATTATGTATATAGTTATTCATGAACTTGCACATATTATAACACCTCATGATGATAATTCATATCATATTGATAATAATAACCATTCAATATTATTTCAAATGAATTTTGAAATGTTATTATCAAAGGCTAAATATTTAAATATTCCAGTTTCTAATTTTCCTATACCTCGTAATATTTGTGGATAATCAAAAATAGAATTTAAAAAGTAAATTTTTTATCTCAAAAAGAGATAAATGAGTAATAATCTTCAACAAGCTTTAGTAAAATTTTCAGAATGGGTTAATTTATATATTTACAATCCTGAAGAAGTATCAAAACAGATGGAAATTATTATTAATGGAAAGGCAAAAAGTAAGAAAATAGTAGACGAATTAAATATTAAAAATTATAATAAGAAAATGCAACCAATTAAAAAAAGAAATATTAATGATAATTGTCGTTCTCAATCAGAATGTCCACCTCTTTATTTTACAGATATAAATTTTGATCAATCCAATGAAGATATACTAAAAATTGCTTTAGGTCCTTTACTTCAAATGGAAACTGACGATTTCCAATCTGTCGTAGTTACAAATAATGATCTTGTTTTTAACGAAATGGATTCTGTATCTCCGTTAAATACGGTACAATATTCGACAATACTTAATAAATTAAAAGAAGTAATTAATAATAATATCAATCTATATATTATTAAAGATAAAGAATTAGAAAAACATTGTTTAGCAATAATGACATATTATGGAAAATTTGTATTGAAAGATATGAGTACAAATGATTTTCTTCATATCGGATGTTCAACAATGAAACTAACATATGATATTTCAAAATATATTAGTAGCAATCAAGGACTTTTACCTGTTAATAATAGAGGAATAGATTTTGCATATAGAAGACTATTTCCATTTCATAATGAAAGTACTGATAATACACATTATTTAATTATTAATAATGAGAATTTATTTGATCAAGCAGGTATTCATGATGAAGAATACAGATATGTTATTTTAACACATATATTACCATATGTTAATTGTCCATCAATGTTATTATCAGAATCAATCAGAATTCTTAATCAGACTGGTATATTAATATTGGTAGATTATGATTGCGAAACTGATGAGGATAGCTATAATTTACAAGTAAAAGATTATATATTTGCACAATTCTCTTCACAATTTACACAAAAAAATTCTCAAAATCAAAGTACATCTATCGTAAATACTCAAAAATATTTACCTCTTAAAAGATTCTATCCAAAAAATTACTGGAATGATATTTTTAATGAATCCGGTATGATTTGTATTGAAAAGTTTGAAGATATCGGTCCTTATAAAATGTTTATGCATATTTATACATTTAGAGATGATTCTATATTTGAGTAAATGAAGTGTATAAATATATTTAAACGAATATCTTTAGTTTGTCCAATAGGTAGTGCTTTTATTTTCGGATTTATTGAAAATTCAAGATTAAATTATTACGCCGTAATGACTATGTTGTCATTAAGCACATATTCAATATTAATAAATTTTCCATACTTTTCTAAATTTATGCATAAAAGACCTATGTATTATGAAGATTTAGAAGATGAAGAAGATGCTGATTATTATCAAAAAATATTTATTAGAACGATAAATATACCATTATCTATATTTGTTGCATTTTTAAGTGGTTATTTTATATATAAAGTAAAAGGGACCGAATTAACAGTGTTTGAAATTGTAGGTGTCGTCGGTGGAAATATATCTGTATATAATAATTTACAAAGAAAAGTTGGACAAATTTTGATAGATTTTTTACATTGGTATAGAAATAAACAATTAAAAAGACGTTTATCTGTTACTGAAAATAAAGATGTTGAACTTAATAAAATTTAAAAATGAATAATTTTGGATTTTACTTAATAAGTAAAATAGCAAGTGCTAAATTAAATAATGAATGATAGAAGTATAGTTTTATCAATGATTCTTCATCAAATTAATAATGAAGATATTTCTAGAGATATCGAAGAAATTATATTTGAATTGTCTAATGAATATAATATAGATTACAAAATATTAGCATATGATCAAGTAGCAATCTGTAAAGAAGATTTTGAAAATGATAAAATTGATAATTATATTAATGAATTAAATAATAATTCCATTGGATGGTTATCAAATCATTATGAAGAACAAAGAACGGTAAAAAAGAATTATATTATTAGATTAACATTTAAAGCAGAAGCTTCTGTTGGAGTATATAAATGTAAAAATGCTAAATGTAAAAGTGACGTGTTTTTACTATGGCAATTACAAACAAGATCCGCAGATGAACCAATGACAACATTTAGACAATGTTTAAAATGCGGTTCTAGAGGTAAAGAATAATAAATTAGATTACTCAATGAGTAGTTTTAAAAGAAACTTTTTTAAATATAAATGCAAACCGAATTTGATTGTGATAAACCGTTATCTATACCCACTTTAAATTTAGATGATGTAAATAATAGATTATTAAAACTTGAATCATTAGTATTTACATTAGAAAATACATTAGAAAGAATTGAATTAAAATTAGAAAATTTATTGAATGAAAAGAATTCATTAAATGAAGAAAATGTTATTAACGAAGAAAAAAAATTAGAAGATATTATTAATAAAGAAGAAAATATAAATCTAGTAAATGATAAAAAATTAGATAGAGAAAGAATATTACAAATTGGCCGCGATATTGGTACGGAAAAAACATATGATTTTGAAATCGTACCTGGAAGAAATCAAAGATATGTAAATAATGATCTAGCAATGTCTCTTAAAAAAGGTGCTGGAAAACAAAGACGTGCAACTGGCATAGAAGAAGAAAATATAATTAATTGTTTTTTAAATATAGTTGGTATGGAATATGATACTGCTCTTGAATTAGTAAAGAAAGATGGATACGATTTGTATATCCTACAAGAATTTTTATATAATAAACTTACTAATGAATATAGTAAAAATAATAGAATTGCCCGTTTAGGATATAGTGGTACTACATTAGGCGTTTCACTTGATAAAAATGGAAGAATTGATAATATATTATGTGTAGGAGGTCAATCTCTTTTACGTACTCCATTAGATAAGAAAACAACAGTATATAATTTTGACGAATTTTGATTAAAAATATTTAAATATTTTTAATCAAAATATTAAATGTTAGATAAAATTTATAATTTAATAGTTTTTGGAGTATGTATTTCTTATATTTCAGAAAAGGTATATGGTGTAGAATTCGATTTTAAAAAACCGCCATTAGAAATATCTACAAATGCTATTGAAATATTTGGAAAACAGATTATTAAATATAAAAAGTAATAATTACTCACTGAGTAATTTAATTTTCAATATAAGAAACATAAACCATCGCATCAGGGTCTGTTTTAATAACACCATGAGAGAAACTTTTTAATAATAATCCTTCACCTTTTCTAACTCTTGATAATGCAACATATGCTTGTCCTGGTGCAAATATAGTCGGTCCTAAATCGCAAATAGCATAGTTTAAGGTCATTCCTTGACATTTATGAATAGTTAATGCCCATGCTAAAATTAATGGTATTTGTTCTCGTTCAATAAACCCTTCTTTATCTTTTTTACTCCAACTTGCACGCGTAACCATTGAAACTTCGCCATTTTCCCATTTACATCTGACACCTTCAACCATACCACCACTAAAAATTTCCGTAACTATACCTTTAGTTCCATTTGCTAAACCTTTTTCTACGTCTAGATTTGTTTTTAGAATGACTTGCGCGCCTACTCTTAGTATAATTAATGGAGGAATTGCATCATCCATGAATTTTTGATAATCTATTTTTCTTGGGTTACCATTATAACATTCATAAGTATCTATTGCATCAAATCTAACATCAAATCCTTCACATTTTTTTAACTCTTCTGAATTGATAGCTTCAGCTTCAGCTCTTGTACTATATAAAATTGTCGGTTTAATTTGAGATTTATCAATAATTTTATTTGCAATATCATTTTTTAATTTTATTTGATAATCGTCATATGCTTTTTTTCTTGATTCTAAAAATGTTACATCTTTCATGGTCAATTGGGCTTTTCTAGTTCTCAATAATAAATGAAAAAAGTCTTCATCCGGGTAACGTTTTGGTAAAATAAATGGAATGACAGTTACATCTAATTTTTCCCAAACATTTGAAAAGAATACCCACTTTTCATTCACAGGAGGTAGTTGTAAAAAGTCACCGCTTAAAATTAATTGAATACCTCCAAACGGTTTATTATTATGTTTGCAAAATCTTGCAATGGCATCTAATTTATCAAAGAAACTTGCAGATAACATAGATATTTCATCTATAATTAGTACTTGAGTTTCTCTCCAACGTTTTTTAACTTGAGGTTTCTTATTAATTACTGTTAATAATATTTCTATAGGATCTTCTGCTAATTGTAATCCTGCAAATTTATGTAACGTTTGAGCTGTTAATCTATTCTCTTCCGAGAAATCACTTAAATTAACCGCTGCAATTCCAGTAGTCGCTGTAATATATGTAATAATATTTTTTGCATGTAAAGTTCGTGCTATATTTCTTAAAGTATAAGACTTTCCTGTACCTCCAGGACCGTGACACATAACATTCTCCCCTTTTGATATAGAATCTAAAATTAAATCATATTCAGTTTCTTCATTAGATGATAAATCATTTTCAGACATTATTTTATAGTAAAATTTGATATATTATTTCTTCTATATTTTTTTCATTTTATTCATTGAATAAAATTATGATTAAATTCGGGATAATATATCATTTATTTTTTCTTCAGCGGCTGCTAATCTATCTCTTAATTTTTTATTCTCTTCTATTAAAATTACAGTAAGTAAATCATAATTTATTCCAGCTGGACCGTCTTCGTTTGATTGTACAATCTCAGGGAATATTTCATTAACATCTTCAGCGATTAAGCCTATAGTTCTTTTAGTCGGGTCATTTTTATAGTTAAAAGATACTGGTTGAAGATTATACATTTTAGTTGTATCTACATCTATTGGAACTATATTGTCTTTAGTTTTTCTTGATGAAGCAAAATATGTTACTTCTCCTGTTGTAGTATTATAATGCATAGGTAGACCTGCAAAATTTCTAATTGCCTGCCCGGGCCATAATACAACAGAATTTGCATTTATATTAGTTTTATTAATTCCAATTGTAATGGAATTATCAGCTCCGACGTTGGTAAAAGAATTATAACCTATAGATATTGAATTAATAGCAGACGATTTAGAATTATAACCTATAGCAATAGCACCTGTAATATTTGTTGCAGAATTCGATCCTAATGATACTGTTCTATCTCCGCCTTCACTACTGAAGCCGATCAAAACACAGTCATTTCCATTAACAGTAGTATCACCCATGTTACAAACATTATAATTATTGTCAACTAGACCAGGAGTACCAAGCGAGATACAATTTGTTAAATTCTGAGATGTTTGACAATTACCTATTAATATATTATTATTACTATTAATTAATTGATTATTATTAAGAATAGGATTTGTTAAGTTATTAGATTGTGCTATAATGATAGAATTATTTACCGTCGTTAAATTGGGAGCAGTATTTCCTAAAATTATACTAGATGCCGCAGTTGTTAAAGTCGCCCCGGTAATAGATCTAATAATTGTATTGTTAGCTGGGACTACTGCATCGGTTCCAAGTACCATTTTATTATTTGTTATAGTTACATCTCCTATACTTCTCAATCGAGAAGACCCTCCTCCTGGTCCTGTTGGTCCTGTGATACCACCGCCTGTTGGTCCTGTAGGGCCTGTTCCTCCAGCATATTTTTGAATAACGATATTCGATACTCCTTCTATAATTTCTTTTTGTACATTTGATATATTTGTACGAGTTGACATTTTATTATTCATTGAATAATATAATATTATTTTATTTATTTAAAAATGCTAATTTAGAATTGATATTATTGATATGTTCTTTTAATAATATTAATTCATCTCTTATTTTTTTACTTTCGCAAACTAATAAAATATTTAATGTAATATATGATATAGCTTCTGGTTCGTCGTTATTTCCAAATCTTACAATTTCTGGAACTATTGGAAGTACTTCTTCAGCTATTAATCCTATATTTACATCACCAAGAGCCGTTTTATATTCGTAAGATACTGGTTGTAAATTTAAAATTTTTGAGGTATCCATATTAAGAGGTTGGATATCTGTTTTATATTTTTTAGATGATGGATATACTTGTATTTCAAATGTGCTTGTTGAGTATTCTAAATATAAACCAATATTATCATATAAATTAATAAGATTTCCACCAGGTCTGACTTGGAATGCATTATTAGCAGTACTAGTAAAATTTTTTCCTAATAAAATTGACCCTGAATGAATAATAGTAGTATTATGAATAATCGCGATATTATCCGTATTTACACTATTAATAGTATCACCAATTGATACAGATCTATTCTGTATTCCATATGTATGTTGAGTTCCTATATTAATAGACTCTAAAGTTGATGTTCCTGTTATATTGTTTCCTATAATGGTATTTCGTGAAGCAAGAGAATCCAATCTTCCATTTCCTATAACAGTGTTATCTTCTGACGATATTGTTAAAGAAGTTCCTCCTGATATTCCTAATATTGTATTATTTACGCCATGTTGTCCACCAGTTGCAGAGTTTATTATAAACGTTCCATTTGTTATTACACCTTTAGTCCCTATTCGGAAACTTGAATTGCCATATTGTACATGTTCTAATAATAGTAATTTATTAGATGGACCTGTTATGCCAGTATGACCTCTATTAAGAGCAATCCCAGGAATACCTATAGGTCCTGTAGGGCCTATTAAATTAGTATTACCATTCGGTCCTGTTATTCCTTTAGATCCAGTAGGACCGTTACTTCCAGTCATTTCATTAGGCCCTACCGAACCAGTGTTTCCGGCAAACCCGGTATTTCCAGTAGGGCCGGTATTTCCAGTAGGACCGGTAGATCCTTGAGAACCGGTAGAACCTGTAGGTCCTGTAATAGATCCAATAGATCCTGTAGATCCAATAGATCCAATAGATCCTGTAGGACCTGTTAAATTGGAAATAGGGCCTGTTAAATTGGAAATAGGGCCTGTTATTCCAGCAGACCCTGTCATTCCAGCAGGCCCTGTCGACCCCGTTGACGATGGCGTTCCCATCGGACCTGTAGATCCTAGTATTCCAGTTGGACCTTGATTACCATTAGGACCCGTACTTCCAGTTATAGTTAAAATTCCTGCAGGTCCTGTATGGCCATGTATACCAGTATTACCTAAACCACCTATGGCTCCGGTAGAACCTGTAGCTGATGCGATACCATTTGTACCAGTTGGGCCAGTATGTCCACTTCCTATTCCTCCTGTTATATTATCAACATAAACAGTTATAGCTTCTATAGCAATTTGTTGTATATTTTGATGTTGAAAATTTGATATATATGAAGACATTTTATTATTCATTGAATAATTAATTAAAATTAAATTAATTATAATCCTAAATCTGATAATTTCTTTAGTATATTATTAATCTCTAATTTTGCATCATCTAATTCTTTTCTTAATTTTTTATTTTCTTCAAGTAAAACTACACTAAGCATTTCATATCTTACACCTTCAATTTCTCCATCTTGAACAGAAACGATACTCGGTAATAATGGATATACATCTTCTGCAATATATCCAATATTTGAATATTTACTTTCAGGGTTATTTATATATTTGAATGTAACAGGTTGTAAATCAAAAACTTTAGATGTATCTATATTAAGAGGTTGTATATTTGTTTTATATTTTCTAGATGATGGTGCAAATGTAATTTCTGCAGTTGTAGTATTGTAATATAATAATCCGGTTGACGTTCCGGGTCTTATAGAGCCCCCTCCAGGTTTAACATAAAATCCATTAGCAGCGGGACTAAGTACTCCTTTACCAAGAACAATAGCGCTCGTTACAAGACTTGTATTTATGTCGGAACCGATACATATAGAATCTGTTGATGTTGTAATATTCGTTCCGATAGCTATTCCATTTTGAGAAGTTGCTGAAGAAGTAGATCCATAACCTATTATTATATTATTTCCAGAATTAACAATAGCATTTCCACAAGCTGATCCTACAATAACATTTGACTGTCCTGATGATATACTATTACCAGAATTTGCTCCTACTATCGTATTACCAGATCCAGATGATAAATCTACCCCAGAATTACTTCCTAATACAGTATTATTATTTCCACTAATAGTAGCCCCTGTAACTGATGAAACAATCAAGGTTCCAGACGCAACTGATGCAGGTTTATGACCTAATACCATATAAGTATCTGTTATTAATGTATCACTAAGATCTCTTAAACTTGCTGGTATTCCTGCGGGTCCTGTTGCTCCTGTATTTGCTAAAGACCCATCTGAACCGGTCGGACCAGTGGGGCCTATAGACCCAGTAGGACCGGTACTTCCAGTCGGGCCTATAGACCCAGTAGGACCGGTACTTCCAGTAGGTCCTATAGATCCAGTGGGGCCGGTGCTTCCAGTAGATCCTAAAGGTCCAATATTTCCAGTAGGTCCTACAGATCCGGTATTTCCAACCGGACCTACAGGTCCAGTACTTCCAGTTGGCCCTAAAGGTCCAGTTGGGCCTAAAGGTCCCGTAGGTCCAGTACTTCCAGTTGGTCCAGTACTTCCAGTTGGTCCATTACTTCCAGTTGGTCCAGTACTTCCAGTTGGTCCTAAAGGTCCGGTGGCTCCTGTTAATGATGATACTCCTGCAGCGCCTGTAGGACCCATACTTCCGGTTGGACCAACCGGGCCAGTTGGACCGGTAGATCCGGTACCTGATGAACTACCTGCAGGTCCTGTAGGTCCCATACTTCCAGTTGGTCCTGTTAAGCCATTAGGGCCTGTAGCTCCTGTCAATGAAGAAGATCCATCGGCACCAGTTGGACCAGTTCCTCCACCTCCGCCTACACCACCTGTTATATTATTAATATATGTAATAGACGTAGTTGTAGCAATTTGTTGAACATATTGTTGTTGAAAATTTGGAATAAATGTTGACATTTTATTATTCATTGAATAATAATTAGATAATAAAATATTTTATTAAATATTTGCATTTGTTAATTTTGTAATAATATTTGTTAGGTTAGTTTTTAATATTGATAATTTATTTTTCTCTGATAGTAATATATTTTTTGAATTATCTATCATATTCTTTAATTTTTTATTTTCATTAACTAATATAGTATTAATTAAATCATAGTTAATACTATAAGGTCCTTCAGAATCACAATAAACAACTTCAGGAATTTCAGTATAAACTTCTTCAGCTATCAAACCTATTGTTCTTTGAGATGGTTCATTCTTATAATTATAAGATACAGGTCTAAGATTATATAATTTAGTAGTATCAATTTCTATATCAGTTATATTTTCTTTAAATCTTCTTGAAGAAACTAAAGGACCTACTTGACCTGATGTTGAATTATAATATAATGCTACACCCGGTGATATACTAGCCAATGGACCGTTAGGCCATACTATAAGGGAATTAGGAGTTGCAATAGGACCTGTTGCATTAGCACCAAGAACTATAACATCAGAAGACTGAGCTTGCGCTGAAGCGCCTATAACGATAGTTCGTGCAAATGATGAAGATGCAGTAGCTCCAATAATAACAGAACCAGTAGCACCTGCATTAGCTGCTGTATTTATCCCAATTACTACACAACTATCATCATATAATTTAGCATTAGAACCAAAAACTACACTTTCTATTCCTGAAGGATTTAATATATTAGCCCCGCATAAAACATTTTTTGCAGCATTAACATGTGTAGTGATATTAGATCCTATAATTACATTATTACTAGTATCTGTTAATTGCCCCGCCGAACCTTCACCTATAATTACATTATTAGTTCCAGAAGACAATCCCGTTGCACTATCGCCAATTATAGTATTATTAATACCTGTAATTGTAGCTCCTGTATTATATCTAATTACAGTCGTCGAACCTGAAACATCTGTAGATGGTTTAAATCCTAAAAATATATTCGGTGTAGCTAAATTCGCAACAATTTTAGCATCTGTTAAATCATTTAATCCCTGAGGTCCTGCAGTTCCAGATGAACCTTGTATCCATTGTACTACTCCATTACCATCAGTAGATAATACTTGTCCATTACTAGTATTATATAAAGGCCCCATTTGTCCATCATTTTTCTTATATATTACAACACCAGTTTCAACGGGTAATGAAATCACATCTACAGGAGCTAATGTTGCACCAGGCCATACTGATAATGAATTTGAAACTACGTTCGTACTTGAATAGCCTAATGAAATACCTTCTGTACTTGTTGAATTATTACTTTTAGTTCCTAATGATATAGATCTAGTTGATGATCCTGATGCTGTAGCGTTAAATCCTATAACTGTTGTAGAATTTGTAGATACATTAGATAACGAACCGATTATTATTGATATATTAGATGCTATAGTTCCATATCCAATTGCAATATTATCCGGGTCGGCAGATTGTTTACTTATATTAGATCCAAATATAGTACTATTATTTATATTATGTGTTGAATTAATATTAGATCCTACAACAACAGATGAAATAGGATTTGTAGAAATTGGTAAATTAATGTTTTCTCCTGCAAATACGGTAGTTGTAAAATTGGTTGACCCTGTTGCTGCTTTTCCTATTAATGTAATTTTAGAAGATCCGCCTATTCCAGCACCTGTAATATTTCTAATTATTGTAGAAACTATATTTGTTTCTGGAGGTTCAAAACCTAATGTAATTTGAGGGGTTGCGTTTTTTCTACAATCATTTAAATCATTAATAAATATAGGGTTAATTGGACCCATTGTGCCTGTAGTTCCTGTATTTCCATTCCCGGTAGGTCCCGTTATACCATTAGTTCCAGTAGGACCTGTTATACCAGAAGGCCCTGTAGTTCCAGTAGGACCTGTTATACCAGAAGGACCTGTAGTTCCATCAGGACCTGTTATACCAGAAGGACCTGTAGTTCCAGTAGGCCCCGTTATACCAGAAGGCCCTGTAGTTCCAGTAGGACCTGTTATACCAGAAGGTCCTGTAGTTCCAGTAGATCCCGTTATACCAGAAGGTCCTGTAGTTCCAGTAGGACCTGTTATACCAGAAGGTCCTGTAGTTCCAGTAGGAC